>JAFWVB010000078.1 GCA_017518445.1 Oscillospiraceae bacterium
CGTTCTGGCGGTTCTGAACAGATCCGACTCCTACGGGTACAGGATCGTGCAGGATCTTCAGGGACACGTAAGCATCTCGGAATCCACTCTATATCCGATACTGCGGCGGCTCGAATCGTCCGGCGCGCTCACCGAATACTCGGTCGCGCACAACGGCAGACTGCGAAAATTCTATCGCATAACTGCGTCCGGCAGGTCGCAGATATCCGACTTCATCCGAAATTGGGGCGAGGTCGAAAAAATGTATGAGTTTATAAAGGAGGGTTACGGGAATGGGCAAAAATGAATTTATAAGACAGCTCGACAGAATGCTTTCCCAGCTCCCCGACGTCGAGAGAAAAAAGCACACGGACTATTACGGAGAGCTGATAGACGACATGGTCGAAGCGGGCATGAGCGAGGCGGAAGCCGTCGCAAAGCTCGGAGATCCGCGGACGATCGCCGACGATATACTTACCGAAACGCCTCTCCCGCTTCTCGTTAAAACAAAAGTGCGTCCGAGCGGCGGCTGGACGGCTTTGACGATAATTTTGGCAATACTCTCGTTTCCGATATGGTTTCCGATATTTATCGCGCTGTTTGCCGTGCTCATATCGGTTTTCGCCGTACTCTGGTCGATAGTCATCGCCTTTGTCGCGGTCGTCGTCAGCCTCATAGTCAGCGGTATCGCAATACTCATAGCCGCGCCGATCACCGTCTCCGTCCCCGCCGTTACGCTTATCATGGCGGGCGCCGCTTTCATGATGATAGGCGTCGGCATCCTGCTCTGCTTCGGCGTTTACTGGGCGTGCGTGGGCGTCGTAGGGCTGATAAAGCTCATCGCAAAATGCATAAAATCGCTTTTCATAAGGAAAGAGGTGTAGGACATGAAAAAAGGCATCAAGGCGCTTTTGATCGTCGCGGTCTGCATGATCGCGGTCGGAATAATAATGTGCGCCTCCTCCCTGCTGTTTATAAGAAATCTCGATTACGGCGAATATTCAACGAAAATATCGGAGAGCGTAAACCGCGTCCTGCACCGCCTCGGTGTCGACGATGATGTTGAGGTCAGTCTGGGTTCATACCATTTCGGGGTATATGGATCCTCGAAACGCCAATTCGGAAGCGGTGACACGGACAGCGTGACCGGCGGCGAGGTGAACCGCGTTCCCGCCGCTGATGTGCATAGCATCGAGATAAACTGGGTCGACGGGGATATCGAGATATGCTCCGCCGAGGACTCGGACGAGATAGTTTTCACTGAGGAATACAGCGGAAACTCCGAGCCGCTTGAATACACGCTGGAGGGCGGCAGGCTGATAATAGACTACTGCAAAGCGACGCGCTCGTTCATAGGTATAAACCTTAATAACTTATGGGACGCAAAATCGCTGAAGGTCAGTATTCCCGCGTCGCTGCGCGGCGAGCTTCGGCGGCTGTCCGTCGATACCGTGTCCTCAAAATGCGTCGTATCGGATCAGGGCGCGGATAAGCTCTATATAAACACCGTGTCCGGCAAAATCGAGGCGGACGGCGATTTCAGGGAAATAGACGCCGACAGCGTTTCCGGGCGCGTGGATATAACCTGCGGCACACTTCCGGACGATATGGATATAGACACCGTCTCCGGCGGCGTGCGCCTCACCCTGCCGGAAAACGACGGCTTCTCGGTCGAATTCGACAGCGTATCCGGCGATCTCAAATCGGACCTCGCGCTCGCCCGCTTCGAGGAGAGATACACATATAAAAACGGCGGACCGGATTTCGCCGTCGACACGGTCAGCGGCGATTTGAATATAAACGTAAAATGAATAAGTCAAAACCTCCGGCTAAGCCGGAGGTTTTGTTTGTTTTATATGCTTTATCCGAGCGACTCGACGACGCTCTTATTGTGGTCGACCGGATTTTTCGTCCACTCAAGCCCCGCCATATCGCCGGGAGCGTACAGTGTCAGCGGTTTTAATTCGAGATAACGCTCTCCGTATTTCAGAGTCCGCGATACTATCTCAATGGTTGTGGCATAGCCGCCCTTGTAATTGAGCACCGACACGCTCTCTTCCCCGTTTTCCGCTATGTGGAACACGACGGTGGACTCGTCGTAATATCCCGCAATAATGCCGCTTCCGGCATAAATGTCGGTCACTGTGCGCTTTTCGTTTTCAAAATCCACGATGTAGGTGCTTCTCCCCGATGCGTCGCTGTATGTCTGCATAAGCATCTCCGGCACGCCGTCGCAGTCGAGATCATAAAGCGCATAGCCGAAAAATTCCTCTGTGCCGAGCTCCGAAAGCGCCGCCGTGTAGTCGTCCTTCCAATTAGTCTGCGCCTTGCCTCCGCTCTGCGGCTTCGGCTTCGCGGTCATAAACTCCTTTAATATCTTATCGTTTTCGTCATTTTTATTTTCGAGCCAGTCGAACCCGTCGTCCGAGCCGACGTCCGTAAGGCGCATATTATCGAACTCGAGAGGTTTCTCCCCGTCTTTGAGTTTATACCCGTCGAAAAGCGTCGTCACCTCGCAGGTGCCGTCGGAGAATTTCACCTCAAAAAGGCTCTCCTCCCCGTCAGCGCCGCGGTGCAGAAATATCGCGTCCGCCGCGCCGAGCGGCACGATGTCCATGCGCTCCGGCCAGACGTCTATCTGCTCCGCTCCGGATTCCGACATATAGTAGATATACACCGTCGTACCGCCGCCGGAGGAACCGACCCGCGCTATCATTTCCGGCACTCCGTCGTCGTCGATGTCATGGAGCGCATATCCGCCGGAAGCGCCGTCTGCGCGGAGCTTTTCAAGCTCCGCCTTGTACGCCTCGTAAACGTTAAGGCGCTGTCCGCGTCCTCCGCCTTTTATAAATTCCGCCTCTTTTTTGCTTTTCGGGTCGCCGCTGTCAGCGTCGTTGTATGTATCGTCGTAAATATCCCCGCCGCGTCTCCCCTTTACGGCGCACGCCGTCAAAAGAAGGCACAGACAGAGCATTATAAGCACTGCTTTTTTCATTTTTTATCCCTCTGTCGGTATTTTATCGGCGAATGTCGCCGCGAATACAATCGTAACAAAAAAGCGCCCGATTTTCAATACTGTTTTATGCTTCTCTGGCGTTTTTCGTCACTTTCCGCGTTTTTTCTTGCCATGCGGCGTTTCGCTTGATATAATTTTATTATATCAAGCGCTAAAAAAACAGAATTTATTACGCCCGCGTGTCGGGCGCATGGAGATAGGCATGGAAGATAACGTAATAATAGAGCTGTATTTCGCCCGTTCGGAGCAGGCGATCGAGCACACGCTCGTAAAATATAAGGGACTCTGCATAAGCGTCGCGCAGAGGATACTTACCGACAGGCGCGACACGGAGGAGTGCGTGATGGACGTCTGTATGCGGCTGTGGAATTCCATTCCCCCGCACCGTCCCTCCGCTCTCGGCGCGTATATCGCGCGCATAACCCAAAATACGGCGATAGACAAATATTC
>JAFWVB010000079.1 GCA_017518445.1 Oscillospiraceae bacterium
AATACTGTATAATAATGCATATATATTCATTTAGCGTGAATATAATGAAATTGGAGAGGCGCACGATGGCGAAGGTTTTTATTGACGGAAGCGCGGGGACGACCGGGCTTAGGATATATGACAGACTGCGCGGCAGGGCTGATATCGAGCTTATCACGCTCGACGAGGAACTGCGGAAGGACAGGGACGCGAGATGCGACGCGCTGAATACGGCGGACGTGGCGTTTTTGTGTCTGCCGGACGCGGCGGCTGTCGATGCTGCCGATATGGTATATAACGCGGAGACGGTGATTATCGACACCTCTACCGCGCACAGGACGGACGACAACTGGATATACGGATTTCCGGAGTTAAGGGGATACCGTGACGCGATAGCCGCGTCAAAGCGCATTGCAAATCCCGGCTGTCATGCGAGCGGTTTTATCGTGCTTGTCGAGCCTCTTGTGAGCTGCGGCGTTATCAGCGCGGACGCGGATATAAGCTGTTTTTCGCTTACGGGCTATTCCGGCGGCGGCAAGCAGATGATAGCGGAGTATGAGGCTGCGGAAAACGCCGAAAAGCTCGCCGCGCCGAGGCTGTACGGATTGTCGCAGTCGCACAAGCACCTGCCGGAGATAGTGAAGGTTTGCAAGCTTCTCCGGACGCCCGCTTTTTGTCCGATAGTCTCGTCGTATTATTCGGGCATGGAGGTCGCCGTAACGCTTTTTGGCGATATGGCTGACGGCGGCGCGGACAGGATAAAGTCGGTTTACAGGGAGTATTACACCGGAAAGATCGTGCGCTTTAAGGAGGCGGCGGATGAGGGCGGATTTATGTCCGCGAGCGCCATGTCCGGGCGCGACGATATGGAGATAAGCGTTTACGGAAACGGAGAGCGGATAACGCTCATAGCGCGCTTTGACAACCTCGGAAAGGGCGCGTCCGGCGCGGCGATACAGAATATGAACATCGCGCTCGGCGTCGATGAGACGGAAGGACTTAACATAGGAGGTTGAAAAAATGAAGTTTATCGAGGGCGGCGTTTGCGCCGCGAAGGGCTTTACCGCCGCCGGGATACACTGCGGCATACGGAAAAGCAGGGACAAGAGAGATCTCTCGATGATATACAGCGAGATCACCGCTAGCGCGGCGGCGGTCTACACGACAAATCTCGTAAAGGGCGCGCCGATAGCCGTAACGAAGGAGCATTTGCAAAACGGGACTGCGCGGGCGGTCATATGCAACAGCGGAAACGCCAATACGTGCAACGCGGACGGAGTTGAGATCGCGGGAAAAATGTGCGCTTCCGCTGCGGCGGCGCTGAACATTTCGGAGGACGATATAATCGTCGCGTCGACGGGCGTTATCGGACAGCCGCTCGACATCGCTCCGATAACCGCGAAAATGCCGCAGCTTGCCGAGTCGCTGTCAAAGGACGGCTGTGCGGACGCGGCGGAGGGGATAATGACGACCGACACGGTCATCAAAGAGGTCGCCGTTGAATTTGAGGCAGGCGGCAAGACGTGCCGTATCGGCGGCATAGCGAAGGGCAGCGGCATGATACACCCGAACATGGCGACGATGCTCGTGTTCATCACATCGGACGCGGCGATATCGCCCGAAATGCTTCAAAAGGCGCTTAAAACCGACGTTGAGACGACGTTCAACATGATAAGCATAGACGGCGACACCTCGACAAACGACATGGTCGCGGTTATGGCGAACGGGCTTGCCGGAAATGATGAGATAACGGAAGATGGCGAGGCGTTTTCCGCGTTTATGCGCGCGCTAAACACGGTAAATGTATATCTTTGCAGAATGATAGCCGGAGACGGCGAGGGCGCGACAAAGCTGCTTGAATGCAGGGTCTGCGGCGCGCCGGATGAAAATACCGCGAAAACCGTCGCAAAGAGCGTTATATGCTCAAGTCTTATAAAGGCGGCTATGTTCGGCGCCGACGCGAACTGGGGGCGTGTGCTGTGCGCCGTCGGATACAGTGGCGCGGACGTGGACGTGGATAAAATCGGCGTCAGCTTTAAGAGCGCGGCGGGAGAGATCGAGGTATGCCGAAACGGCGCGGGAGTCGAATTTTCCGAGGAAAAGGCGAAGGCGATACTGCTTGAAAAGGAAATCGAGATATTGGTCTCGCTCGGCAAGGGCGAGGCGGCGGCTACCGCGTGGGGCTGCGATCTCACTTACGATTACGTCAAAATAAACGGTGATTACCGCACTTGAGAGGATAAAAATATGGACGGTCATTTTTCAAACGCGCAGCGCGCGGAGGTGCTGACTCAGGCGCTGCCGTATATCAAGAGGTACGTCGGCAAGATAGTCGTCGTCAAATACGGCGGCAACGCTATGGTGAACGAGGAATTAAAGCTCCAGGTCATGCAGGATATCGTGCTTTTATGGCTTATCGGCGTCAAGGTCGTGCTCATACACGGCGGCGGTCCCGAGATAAGCGAGCTTATGGAGAGGCTCGGGAAAAAAACGGAATTTATTGACGGACTACGCGTGACAGACAAAGAAACTGTCGAGATCGTACAGATGGTGCTCGCCGGAAAAATCAACAAAACGCTTGTAAACCTGCTCGAAATGAACGGCGGCAGGGCGGTAGGCATATCCGGCATAGACGGAAATCTGATCGAGGCGGGCATAAAGGACCCCCGGCTCGGCTATGTCGGTGAGATAAAAAGCATCAACATTTCGCCCGTGACCGATCTGCTCGAAAAGGGGTATATACCGGTCGTTTCGACCGTCGGATGCGATAGGTCGGGCAATATATACAACATAAACGGCGATACTGCGGCGGCGCATATCGCGGGCGCTCTCGGCGCTGAGAGGCTCATAATGATGACCGACACCGCGGGTGTGCTGACGATGGCGATGCCGAACGCCGCGCCGCCGGCGAGGCCGAGAGCGCAGAGCCCGAGAAACTGTGCGATGGTGAGTTCGATGTTCATGGTTTTCCTCCTTGTTGTGTGGTTGGTTGGTCGTCAGTCGT
>JAFWVB010000080.1 GCA_017518445.1 Oscillospiraceae bacterium
CGCCGCCGAATTTTCATCTCTGACGACGATCCCATGCACCTTTTTGAGTACACGCGCCGTTAATCGGCGGTTTCTCGGTCTGTCTATCGGACCTATGCCCTGGCTGTAAATGAACACCTTTTTCCCGAACATCAGCGCAAGGCGCATGATGAAAAGATAATACAGTATGCTTTTTTTGCTCGTAACGTCCTGAAGCAGGCTGCCGCCTCCGGAGATGAGCATATCGCAGTCCCTGACCGCTTTAATTATGCCGCGAAGCGACATCCTGTCCACCGCTTTGACTCCGTATTTTGACTCGGTGTCCTTCGGGTCGTGGGACAGGATCGTTATATCTATGTCCGTCATCTTTTCGCGCAGGTTATCCACGACGGTGCGCAATATCGACTCGTCGCCTATATTGTTGAAGCCGTAATAACCCGAAATCAGAATTTTATACATTTGACGCTCCGCCGTTTTTCCCTTTAATTAGATTATATATAATCTCTGCCGCCAAAACGAGAACAACGCCTATGACAACGCCGAACAGCAGTCCCCAACCGGAACGGAGCAGGTTGAACAGAAACGGAGTCCTGATGTGCAGGAACGTGTTTACAATGCTCACAAGCCCGATGCTCGCTCCGACTCCGAACACAAAGGGTATGAATTTCATGCGGCGGCGCAGGCTCCATATAAACAGCATGAGCATCGGCCAGCCGATTATCATCTCCTTCGTCCTCGGACGCGCGGCGAGCGTGTTTTCAAGGAAGTTGCGCGCGGCAAGCTCCGTCGCGGAGATGTTCATGGAGTTGCCCGTGCGGTAGATGTAGTAAATACCTGCGCCGCCCAGAAATACCGCCGCGACAGCGACCGCGATTATAAACACGATAAGACCGAGCTTCACGTTTTTATCCATCAGCTCGCGCAGATATTCGTAAAGCTTTTCGCGTCTGCCGGACTCCCCGCGTGTTCCTATGCGATTTAAAAGCGCCTTCTTCGCGCCCGACTCCTCGTATGCGTAAACAAGCAGATATCCGAGCATGAAAAATCCTATCGGTATGATCTGCATGAGCTTCACGCCGCGATAAAGATTTATCTCAAGCAGATACGATATCTCCGAGAGCGAGCTCGTCGCCATTACGGAGCCCAAAAACGCCGTGAACATCGTGATGACCGCCGCCAAAAGCGTATATATCAGCACCCTTGCGAATTTAGGCTGCCCGCGCTCCGCCGCGCGCTTTTCCGCGAGCACGCGCGAAAGCCCCACTCCCGCGAGCGACGGCATTACTATGCCCGTCCCCATCGAAAGCAGCAGCTTGAACTTTTCTGGTATCACAAGCGCCCCCGCTACCGCCGCCATCGCGCCGAGCGCCAAAAGCCCGTAACGCCATTTATTGTCCAAAAACAGGAACATATCCGCGAGCATTACGAAAAGCGCAGCCATTCCTATCCCCGCGACCGCTTTTATAAGCGTGCTCGCCGCGGGCATTTTCATCACGGGGACATCTCCGGGCTCAAAGCCCTGCACCTTGAGCCGTGCGTCGAGATCGGAAAACAGCTTTGTATACGCCTCCGGCTCCGTTACGTATATCCACTCCTCCTCGTCCGCGTCAACGCTTATATCGTTATCCAGCTCCAAAATCATCTTCATATACACGACCTTGCAGTTTCGCTCCACTATCGCGCGAAACAGCGTATTCGTTATCTCCTCCGGTCCCTCGTAGCCACAGTATTTATATCTGTTCTGTATATACGGCCATACGTTGAACACCCTTACCGCTTCATACCCCGTCGATGACAGTACCGCCGCCTCTCCCTCCGTCATGAGGTTCTGGCTCTGATCATTCTGCTCTATAAGACCTATGCACGCTCCCGTGCGGCTCATAAAATCCGCAAGAAGGCTCTCCGCGCCTTCGCCCTCCGCGCCTATAAGCTCTTTTCCTCCGTTTATAAAATACGGGGAAGCGTACTTTTCGAGCGTTTTAAAATAGCTCTCCGCATATTCGATCGAGTTCATTTTTTTGACCGATGTCGTGCGCGGTATCAATTTCATGCCTCGGCTCTCTATAAGGTCAGCCGTATCCTGCCATATACACAGGCATAACTCCAAAAGGTCGACGCCCTTGTGCCCCGACTGACTGCTGATATATATGAAGCTCTCGCCGTCCTCGGTGCAGGTCATGCAGTCAAAGTCAGCCAACCTCTCGGAAAACGCCGACATGATAAGCTCATAAACCTCCGGAGTTTCCGCGACTATCAGCGCATCGAGCGGCTCCGTGCATTCATTTATCCATCCCACGACGGTCTTCGGATATCTCTGCTCCCATCCCTGGGACGTGACTATCTTGCTTATCGACGACGCGTGCACGGGTATCATAGGGTCGTCCGACATGTCTGTCGCTGTCAGCTCGTAAAGCGCGACCTTGTTTATACCCGCGTCCGCAAACAAATCGAGCCAGTAGCCCACGTCATGCTCCGACTGGCTCGCCATGCGCTTTAAGCTCGCGTAATCTATGATAATGTCGTAATATCTGTTCTCGCGCTCCGCCTTTACCTTCGCCACGACGGGAAAAAGCGACGCCAATATCCCGATAAGCGCTATGGCGGCAAGCACAATATTTCTTGAGAAAAATTTTTTCACGTTTTACACTCCCTGAAGCAATATACGGTGGGCTGATTTCCAAAATATCAGTCAATTTATATATTATACCAATTTTTCCGTTTTTTTGCAACATCAACCGCGTCCTTGCGCAAATGTTGCGCAAACGGTCAAATGGTGGTAAAATCATTATGTAAAAAGGCACTCAAATCATAGTTTTTCAGAAAGCGCGGTAAACAGATATGTTTGTGGATAAGGTCAAAATCTTCGTCGCCTCCGGAAACGGCGGCAACGGCGCGGTAGCGTTCCACCGCGAAAAATTCGTCGCGTCCGGCGGTCCGGACGGCGGTGACGGCGGCAGGGGCGGCGATATAATCTTGGAGGCGGACCCGAATATGTCCACGCTGATGGACTTTCGCTACAAGAGAAAATATGTCGCCGGAAACGGCATGGACGGCTCGGGCAAGCGCTGCTCCGGCAAGGACGGCGATAGCCTCACCATTAAAGTTCCGTCCGGCACCGTCGTGCGCGACTCCGATACGGGCGCGATAATAAACGACATGTCGGCAGTCTCCCCCTTCGTACTCGCCCGCGGCGGCAAGGGCGGCTGGGGCAACCAGCACTTCGCAACGCCCACAAGACAGGCGCCGCGCTTTTCAAAGCCCGGCATGGAGGGCGAGAAGAAAGAGGTAATACTCGAGCTCAAGCTCCTCGCCGACGTCGGACTCGTCGGCTTCCCGAACGTCGGAAAATCGACGCTTTTGAGCGTCGTGTCAAAGGCGCACCCCAAGATAGCGAACTACCATTTCACGACGCTCTACCCCAATCTCGGCGTCGTCTACGCCGGTGAATACAGCTCTTTCGTAATGGCTGACATCCCCGGCATAATCGAGGGCGCGTCCGAGGGTGCGGGACTCGGTCACGATTTCCTGCGCCATATCGACCGCTGCCGGCTTTTAGTCCACGTCGTCGATATCTCCGGCAGCGAGGGGCGCGACCCCATCGCTGATTTCGACGCGATAAACGCGGAGCTCAAGCAGTACAGCCCCGAACTCGCGTCGCGGCCGATGATAGTCGCCGCGAATAAGTGCGATATTTCGGAAAACGGCGAGCTCGCGCAAAAATTCAGAGAATATGTCACGGCGCTCGGATATGAGCTCCACGAGATATCAGCCGCCGCGCACATCGGCGTTTCCGAGCTTGTGAACAGCATCGCAAAAAGGCTCTCCTCCCTGCCTCCCATCGCGGTATTTGAGGCGGACTATGTCGCGCCGGAGGCGGAAATAGGCACGGCGGAGGCGCTTCGCATAACGCGCTGCGACGACGTATGGAGCGTCGACGGCAAGTGGCTCGAGTCGCTGCTGCGCCGAGTGAATTTCGGCGATTACGAGTCGCGCATGTACTTCGACCGCGCGCTCCGCACGAGCGGTCTGTTCGAGCGGCTCGAGGAGATGGGCATAAACGAGGGCGACACGGTCAGCATCTACGACATCGAATTTGAGTACAGGAGGTAGTCCGCGATGACGAAAAAGGTCAAAATCGCGTTTCTTGTATTTTTCGCCGTGGTCGTCGCGTTCCTGCTGATCAATACGCTTAGAATATACAATATCGACCGCGCGGATTTTCTGGCGCACCCCGAAAAATATATTGCGCTCCGACTTTCGAAAAAAGACAGCGCAGTCAGCGAGGACGACATCAATGTCATAGCGAGCAAATCAAACGGCAAGGAGACATTTTTGCTATGTGAATATGACGGCGAAATGATGAGCGTTTTTGCCTCTAAAAACATCATATTAAACAGAGCTGCGCTCTCAGACCCCGTTCCGATCAAAAACGCGGGAGTCGATACCGATTCTCCGTATTACGACCCAAATGAGCCGATACAGTTCCGCTTGTATGACTACAAAAAAAGCGAGCTTTACTCTTACAATGACGGCGTTTTCACGCTCACAAGCACCTCGAAAAAGCTCAATGAGGAGATTTCAAGCCTTATCACCCGTGTCGTCGTGTCGCTGGTGATTGTCGGCGTCGTGCTGTTCTCCAAAACAAAAAAGGAAGAGTGACGTATAGACATAAATCGGCGTCCGCCAATGGCGGACGCCGATTTTTTAACAGTGTGAAGCCGTGCGTTTTACAGCTTGGATATGAGGTTCCACGCGAGGATTATGCCGGAAAAGACTATGGATACCGTCGAGCAAAGCTTTATCAGTATGTTCAGCGACGGACCGGCGGTGTCCTTGAACGGGTCGCCGACCGTGTCGCCGACGACAGCCGCCTTGTGCTGGGGGCTTCCCTTGCCGCCGTGGTGTCCCGCCTCGATATACTTCTTCGCGTTGTCCCACGCGCCGCCCGCGTTCGACATGAACACAGCCATCGCAAAGCCCGTGACGCTCACGCCGCCGAGAAGTCCGACGACGCCGGTGGGTCCGAGGATGACGCCCGTTATTATCGGCACGGCTATTGCGATAATAGCCGGAGCCACCATCTCGCGCAGCGCGCCCTTCGTGCAGAGCGTAACGCAGCTCGCGTAGTCGGGATCGGCTTTATACTCCATAATTCCCGCGATCTCGCGGAACTGGCGGCGAACCTCGACGACGATGGACTGCGCCGCCTTCTGTACCGCCTCCATCGTGAATGCGGAGAACACGAACGTCAGCATCGCGCCGATGAACAGACCGATAAGCACCGCCGGAGACGTGAGCGTAAAGTTCAGAATTTCCGTCGTGCGCTCTTGCACGATATTGACATAGCTGACAAGCAGGGCAAGCGCGGTGAGCGATACGGAGCCGATCGCAAAGCCCTTGCCGGTGGCGGCGGTCGTGTTGCCGAGGGAGTCGAGCGCGTCTGTGCGCTCGCGCACCTCCTCGGGCATGCCGCTCATCTCCGCGATACCACCCGCGTTGTCCGCGACAGGACCGTAAGCGTCGGTCGCAAGAGTGATGCCGAGCGTCGACAGCATTCCGACGCCCGCGATACCGATTCCGTAAAGCCCCTGATTGAACGCATTTGTGAAGTGACCCGCGCCGTCGACGATCTGTACGCTTCCGCCGGCGGAAAAGTAGGATACTAAAACAGCAGCCGCGACGATCAGAATGCTTGTGAGGGTCGAGCGCATACTCAGTCCGAGACCGCCGATTATGATGGTAGCCGCGCCGGTCTCGCTCGCCTCCGCGAGCTTTCTGGTCGGCTTATATGTATCCGATGTGTAGTACTCTGTGAAATAGCCTATCGCGCAGCCGCCTACAAGACCGCAGAGGATGGCGACGAACACGCCTATCCAGCCCTGTCCGATGATGACATAGCAGAGCGCGGCGGCGATAACGGCGGAGAGCGCGGCGGCGGTGTATGTACCCGTGCGAAGGCTCTTTAAGAGCGACTCCTGCGTGGCATTTTCCTTTGTCTTTACGAGGAACGAGCCGAGGATAGAGCAGATTATGCCGCACACGGCGAGAGCCACGGGCAGCAGCATACCTTTAAAGCCGTATCCGCCAGCCGCGCCGAGCGCGAAGGTGGCGAGAATGGATCCGACATAGGACTCATAGA
>JAFWVB010000081.1 GCA_017518445.1 Oscillospiraceae bacterium
CGACGCGGAGCTGCCCGCCATCGAGATCCCCGAGCCCTTCTATTCCGTGGCCATCGCGCCCAAGACCAAGGGCCAGGACGACAAGGTCGCCGGCGGTCTTGCCAAGCTCAACGAGGAGGATATCTCCTTCAGCGTCGTAAACAACGGTGAGACTCACCAGATGGTAATATCCGCCGCCGGAGATATCCAGGTCGACGTTCTCTGCTCCAAGCTAAAGAGCAGATTCGGCGTCGAGACAGAGCTGAAGACGGCGCGCGTCGCATACCGCGAGAAGATAAAGGGCAAGGTGGAGGCGCACGGCCGCCACAAGAAGCAGTCCGGCGGAAGCGGACAGTTCGGAGACGTGTGGATCCGTTTCGAGCCGCAGGATGAGACGGACGATATGGTATTCGCGGAGGAGGTCTTCGGCGGAAGTGTTCCGAAAAACTTCTTCCCGTCGGTCGAAAAGGGACTGCGCAACGCGATAAACAAGGGCGTGCTCGCCGGATACCCGCTCGTCGGGCTAAAGGCGACGCTGTACGACGGCTCATATCATCCCGTCGACTCGAACGATATGGCGTTCCAGACGGCGGCGAGACTCGCGTATCAGGACGGTATTCCGAAGGCGAAGCCGACGATACTGGAGCCGATCGGACTTTTAAAGGTCGTCGTTCCGGACGCAAACCTCGGAGATATAATGTCCGATATATCCTCAAAGCGCCGCGGCACGGTTCTCGGCATGACGGCGGAGGACGGCATGCAGATCGTCGAGGCGGAGGTGCCGATGGCGGAGATGGGCTCATATACAATCGATCTTCGCTCAATGACGCAGGGCAGGGGCTCTTTCTCATGCAAGTTCGTCAGATATGAGGAAGCGCCGGGAATGGTTCAGCAGAAGATAATCGAAGAGGCAAAGGCTCTCGCCGAGGCGGAGTAAATCAGTTGCAGAAAGCGTCCCGGTCATTCCGGGGCGCTTTTTGAGAAAAGGCGGTTTTATTATGGAGAATAAATTATCGAGAGACGAGGCGCTTGCGCTTTTGAAAAAATACAATTCGGAGCCGTTTCACATAAAACACGCGCTCACGGTCGAGGGCGTGATGCGCTGGTACGCAAATGAACTCGGTTACGGCGACGACGCCGATTTCTGGGCGAACGTGGGGCTTTTGCACGACATCGATTTTGAGCTGTATCCGGAGCAGCACTGCCAAAAAGCGCCGGAGCTTTTACGCGAGGGCGGCGTCGGCGAGGATATGATACACGCGATCTGCTCGCACGGGTACGGGATATGCTGCGACGTAAAGCCTGAGCATGAGATGGAAAAGGTGCTTTTCGCGGCGGACGAGCTTACCGGCATAATCGACGCGGCGGCGCGCATGCGCCCGTCGAAGAGCGTTATGGATATGGAGCTTTCAAGTCTAAAAAAGAAATTCAAGGACAAGAAATTCGCCGCGGGCTGCTCGCGCGACGTTATCAAAACCGGCGCGGAGTATCTCGGGTGGGAGCTCGATACGCTCCTTGAAAAAACGATAGCCGCCGTGCGCTCCTGCGAAAAGGAGATAGAGCGTGAGCTGGGTACAGCATAAAGAGATTTCCGATGTTGAAAAACGCCGTAAATCAGGGTATAATATTGCTATAATTTTTTGGAGGTCGGATAATGTTTACAAAAGAAACCGTTATTGCAGAGGTTTTGAACAAGGCGCCGCAGGCCGCCCCGCTGTTTCAGAGCATCGGAATGCACTGTCTCGGCTGCGCGATGGCGAGCGGAGAGTCTATCGAGGAGGCGTGCATGGTACACGGCGTTGACGCCGACGCCTTTATCGAAAAGCTCAACGAGCTTGTCGCCGCAAACGGCTGATATTTTCGGAAATAGCCATTGGGCGGACGGCTGTCCGCCCAATATTTCTAAATGAGGAAGCGTATGATA
>JAFWVB010000082.1 GCA_017518445.1 Oscillospiraceae bacterium
ACCGCCTCTCCCGCGCCGTCGAAGACGACCGCGCACCAGCCGCAGAGCATATCCGACGCGACCTCGCCGTTCGTTTTCCTCAATTTTGCGGCATAGCCGTACGCCGCGCCGGACATCACTGCGGAGATCGCCTCGCGCTCGGTTTTAACAGACGCGAAGCGCACGGGATCGGTCAGCGGCTTTACGGTCTGCTCTCCGACCGTCCTGCCGGACACGAGCCCGTCGATAAAGCACAGCCTCGCGCAGACCTTACCCGCGAGCCCTATATCGATCTCGCGCATCGTGAAATCGGCGCAGTCCGAAAAAATTTTTTCGATACGCACGCTATTAGCGGGACTGTCCGCCAAAGACGGCTCTTCGCCGCGTATGAGTTTTTTGAGTTTTTCGGTAAATTTCATGCAAAGCACCGTTAAAATGTAATAAGACCGGAACGCTCATGCCGCCCCGGTCCTATTATTACCGAAACTTAGCAAAATAATTCAAGCCTTATCATAGCCGCCCGTCTTTGCCGCCGCAAAGTCACGCACAAGCGACACCGCCTGCTTCACCGCGTCTTTGCCGGGTTCGAGCTTGAGAGAGATCGCGGGAGAGCCGCCCGCCTCTATCTTTATCCTGTTTCTATACTTCGGCAGACTGTAAAGGCGCGAAATCTGCTCCATGTCAAAATCGGTTATTTTACAATAGAGCCTGCCCGATTTCTGCGTCAGCTCTGATATGCCCGCGTCCGCCGCCTCTCCGCGAAGTATCGCGATGTAAAGCAGCGTATTTACGCATTTGGGAGGATCCCCGAAACGATCTATCAGCTCGTCTGTTATGTCGTCGGCATCCTCCTCTGTACGCACTGAGGCGATACGTCGGTACAGATCCATTCGCTGCTCGCCGCTTTTCACATAGCTCTCCGGTATATGCGCCGAGACGGTGAAATCGGCTGAGCATTCCGTCTTTACGCGCGGCTTTTCTCCCTTTTCCTCGAGCACCGCCTCCTCGAGCAGCTTGAGATACATATCGTAGCCGACGCTCATCATGTGCCCCGACTGCTCCGCGCCGAGAAGATTGCCCGCGCCGCGTATCTCAAGGTCGCGCATGGCGATCTTGAATCCGGAATTGAACTCCGCGAACTCCTTTATCGCCGCGAGCCGCTTTGCCGCGATCTCTGTCAGCACCTTGCCCTTTCTGAACGTGAAGTACGCAAACGCCCGTCGGCTCGACCGCCCGACGCGCCCGCGTATCTGGTGTAACTGCGCGAGCCCCAATCGGTCCGCGTCCTCGATTATCAGCGTGTTCACGTTCGGTATGTCTATGCCCGTCTCTATTATCGTCGTGCAGACAAGCACCTGTATACCGCCGTCCGCCATGCGCTCCATGACTTCTCCGAGCTGCGCCTCGTCCATTTTTCCATGCGCGACGCCGACAGACACTCCCTCTATCATTCCCGAAAGACGCGCCGCCGTGCGGTCTATCGTCTCGACGCGGTTGTGCAGATAGTACACCTGCCCGCCGCGCGACACTTCGCGCCTTATCGCGTCCGCGATTATGCCCCAGTCATGCTCGAGCACATACGTCTGTACCGGCAGTCTGTCCTGCGGCGGGTCCTCTATTGTGGACATATCGCGCAGACCGGACAGCGCCATATTGAGCGTTCTCGGTATCGGCGTCGCGGACAGCGTCAGTACGTCCACCTGCCTCGCAAGCTCCTTGAGCCGCTCCTTGTGCACGACGCCGAAGCGCTGCTCCTCGTCGACGACCAGAAGTCCGAGATCCTTGAATTTCACGTCCTTTTGCAAAAGGCGGTGAGTGCCGATAACTATATCGACCGTGCCGTCGCCGAGCGATTTGACCGTCTTTTTGAGCTGTGCCGGCGAGCGGAAGCGGCTCATCGCCTCCACGCGCAGCGGATAGCCCGCAAACCGCTTCATTATCGTCTGATAATGCTGCTGGGCGAGAACGGTCGTCGGCACTAATATCGCCGCCTGCTTGCCGTCCATGACGCATTTCATCACGGCGCGCAGCGCGACCTCCGTTTTCCCGTAGCCGACGTCGCCGCATAAAAGTCTGTCCATCGGCGTCGGCTTTTCCATATCCGCCTTTATCTCGCTTATGCTGCGCAGCTGATCGTCCGTCTCCGAATACTCAAAGCTCTCCTCAAACTCCCTCTGCCACTCGCTGTCCGGCGAAAAAGCATATCCCGCCTCTCGCCGCCGCTTCGCCTGGAGCTCGATGAGCCCCTTTGCAAGCTCTCTCGCCGCGCCCTTTGCGCGCGATTTTGCCTTTGCCCAGTCCGTGCCGCCCATTTTGGAGAGCTTCACGGGTCTGTCCTCGCCGCCGCCGATGTACTTTGAAACCATATCTAGCTGTGTCGCCGGAACATAGAGGCGGTCAGTTCCTGCGTACGCTATCTTGATATAGTCCTTTTCCACCTTGTCCACGGGCATCTTGAAAATGCCCTCAAAGCGCCCTATGCCGTAATTTTCATGCACGACGAGATCGCCCGGCGAGAGATCCGTATAGCTCTCGAGCTTTTGGCGGCTTGAGTCGGCGCGTTTCCGCACCTTTCTCTTGAACGGCTGCGCCATGAGCTGACCCTCGGTCATGACCGTGAGCCTTATGTCCGGGTATTCAAAGCCCGCCGAGACAGCGCCCGTCGAGACAAGGCACTGTCCGGGCGCGGGCATAGCCATAGGCGAAAAATCGAGCGACGCCGGAATGCCGTTGTCGTCAAGATACGCGCACAGCGTCTGTGCCCGCGAGACCGTCTGGCAAAACACGAGCATGGCAAAGCCGGAGCGCATACAGTGGGCGATGTCGCCGCGCGCCGTCTCAAGACTGCCGCCGTAGCCGGGGAGCTGTTTTGTTTTTATGTCAACCAATGTCCTCGGATTTACGGGGTACGCGCTCGATGTAAAATTGTCCGCCATTATAAGCGCGAACTGTCCGAGCTTTTCCGTTATATCAGCCCACGGGACGGTATATTCCCCGAAGCTCGCGTCGAGCGCGCCCGTCTCACACAGCGCGGCGACGTCCTCGTTTAACTGCCAAGCGCAGTTTTTCGCCCGCTCGGCGAGCCGCCTCGGCTCTATCATCACCACCGCGGCGTCCGTCGGGATGTAGTCCACGGCTGTCGCGCAGTCGTATATAAGCCCTATATATTTGTCCGCGGCGGGCAGATCTCCGCCGCCCTCGATGCGCTCTATATCCTGCCGCAGACGGCTCAAAAACTCTTCTCCCGCGCCCTTTTGCCCGCGCCGCGCCAAAATGCGCTCCAAAATACGGCAGAGCCCCTCCGCGCCGCCCTTGCACATTCCGATTATCGTCTCGGACGCCGGAATTATATCCGCGCGCTTTATCATCTCGGTGCGCCGCTGGCTCGAAACGTCGAAAAAGCCCATAGAATCGACCTCGTCCCCGAAAAGCTCGCACCGCACGGGCTCCGGGTGCGCGGGCGAGAAAAAGTCGAGTATGCCGCCGCGCACACTAAACCGCCCCGGTCCCTCGACCTGCTCCGTACGCCGATAGCCCGCGCAGATAAGCCTCGTTTCCAGCTCACGCAGGTCGTATTCACGTCCCAGCTCTATCGCACAAGCCGCGCCTTTGAGCTTTTCCGGCGGCATCGTGCGCTGCAAAAGCGCCTCGACCGTCGCCACGACTATCTCCGCTTCGCCCCTTATGAGCTTGTAAAATATCTCGAGCCGCGCCTGCTCCGCGCTTCTGGACACGGTCTCCGCGTTGTAAAACGTGAAATCGCGCCCCGTCAGCACATACGCTTGCTTTCTCGAAAACGCGGACAGGTCTCCGGCAAACCGCCGAGCCTCAAGCTCGTCGGCGACGACCGCGAAAACGGGACGGCGAGACTGCGCGTGAATCGCCGACGCGATGTGCGCCGCGTGTATCCCCGAAACGCCGGATATGACCGCGGGACAACCGCCGAGCTCGACGGCGTCAGCTAATTTTTTTACGCTCTCGATCTGCAGTACAGCTCTCGTTAATCCTTCCACTCACATATCCTCATATCGACAAAATTTTTGTTCTTATGTAAACCGGTAATGCCCCGATACGCCCCGTATCGGGGTGTGCCTGTATGTATATATTATTCCATTCCGATTTGCTCAAGCTGTGTAAATATCGGCGTCAGTTCACTTTAAGCATAGTTTATAACAGTGGGCGTCAAAATAGGTTTCTTCTCCCCATTTTTTATACCTCGTTTTTTTGTCCTGTGCAAACTTATATTTACGAAGAAGCGCGATCGACGCCGTATTCTTGTCTGCGACTTCGGCTGTAACGGATTTGCCGCCCTCCGCTTTGATATATCGGATTAGGGCTCCGACCATTTCAGTTCCGAGTCCCTCTCTCCAATACTCTTTGGAAATGCAGTAACCTATATCAAAGCTCTCATTTTGAGGAAACGCACAGCAGGTTCCGATACGTAGCCCGCATTCTTTCAATTCGGCGATCAAATAATAACCGTCAGGATTGTCTTCCATTTCGTCAACGCACGCCAGATACTTTTCATCTATATTTTCACGCACAGGGTCCGCCATATATCTGCCGTTTTCTCGCTCGCACCACAGGGAAAGCGTAAAGTCCTTATCCGTTTTCCGCCACGAACGAATCAGCAGCCTCGGTGTTTCTATATTTTTTACAAGCAGCATTATTTAAACTTGTTATCTCCTAATCTGATATAAGCCCTTGAGTTATAGAGAACTGTCATTTTTGGGGCTTGTGTCTATTCCTCTCCACCTCGCAGACAGCGCGCATATGTAAATCCCATTGTTTTTAATATCTGTTTTCGACAAGTCAATATCACTGAAAACGAAGCCCTCTTCACTATACTGCATATAAATACCCAATAATTCGCTCGTAAATCGCGTCGGGTCAGCAGGTTGCAAGATTAGTTTTATAAGTCCGCTAAACTCTATTTCAATTGTGGTCATAGTTGCAAACTGCCTCTGTATTATAACTCTCAATTTCCGCATATCATTTAACGCATGCATAGATAAATCCGGTAAAACATATGAACCGCTTACATATATCAATTCTTTTATGCAGCTATCATGAAAATTGTCCACACTGTTCATAAAATCGCTAACATCGTCAAAATTATTCATGTTATGCCATATATCAGCATTACTATGCATTTTGTGTCACCTCTTTATGGAATAGGTATTAGATTTCTATGAGGAAAGAGTCTTGATCATTTTGAAATAATAATATGCAAAAGCAATGCCGCGCCGGTTAACCCAGTGATTTCACTAATCTTGTCAATGTCGATGCCGCCATACCGCCCGCTCTTACAGCGGCGCTTTTTTTATGCGCGTAAAACGCCGCGGAAAGCCGTCCGGAGTGGGCGCAGTCTTGCGGATTATTACGAGCCGATGAAATATGTCGGTAAGCGGTACTTTGTAATCGAAAACGCCCTCCGTCTCGCCGCCGAGCGTTTTTATCGCGCTCTTTGCATCGTTTATCTCCTCCTCGGTGTCCGTGCTTTTCATCGCCAAAAACGCGCCGCCGACCTTGACAAACGGCAGACATAGCTCGCATAGTACTCCGAGATTTGCCACGGCGCGCGAGACCGCGAAATCGAAGCCGTCCCGCATTTCGGGCTTAAGCGCCGCCTCCTCCGCCCGCGCGTGTACGCAGTCGGCATCTACGCCGAGCCTTTCGCACAGCTCCGATAAAAACTCGACTCGTTTTCCGAGGGCGTCGAGCGCCGTCAGTCGCATATCCGGCACGGCGATTTTGAGCGGCACACCCGGAAAGCCCGCGCCGGATCCGACATCGATGACCCGCGAACCCTTCAGCGGCGCGTATTTCAAAACCGCGAGGCTGTCTAAAAAGTGAAGCCGCGCCGTGTCGCGCTCGCCCGCTATCGCGGTCAGATTCATGACACGGTTTTTCTCCTCAAGAAAGTCGTAATACGTGTTAAAAGCCTGAAATGCATCGGGCGGCAGACAAACGCCCAGCTCCGCCGCGCCCTCTGCGATATATTTCTCCAAAGGTCTCATTTTTTCTCTTTCAAAAGGTCGCGGATCTCGGTCAGCAGAAGCTCCTCCTTTGTCGGCTCCGGCTCCGCCGCGGGCTCCTCCGCCTTTTTCTTCTCCATCGCCGCGCGCGCCCTGTTGAACGCCTTGACGATACAGAACACGATAAAGGCGATTATGACAAAGTTGATCACCGCGGCGAGGAAATCCCCGAAGCCGATGACCGTCGCCTCTTTAACGACGGTCTCAACGCCGTCCACCATTTCGGTAACGGCGGGTCTTACCGTCCAGTTGAGCGCGTTTGTGAGATCCTGCCCGCCGAAAATGAGCCCGATGACCGGCATTACGACCTTTTCGACAAG
The DNA here is from genome assembly GCA_017518445.1 of Oscillospiraceae bacterium. Classification (GTDB taxonomy): domain Bacteria; phylum Bacillota; class Clostridia; order Oscillospirales; family Oscillospiraceae; genus RGIG6097. The sequence goes on from JAFWVB010000082.1 coordinate 6,338, forward strand.
CGTTGAGGTGATAGCGCCGAAAGCCGACGCGATTATGACGCCGACAGCCATGTCCATCACGTTGCCGCGCGATATGAACGCCTTGAATTCCTCAAAAAACTTTTTCATTCCGCTCCTCCTTGTGATATTTTATGTCAATCCGATTGTTTGGAAATGATTTCCATTCCTCCGAGGTATTTCCTCAACACCTCCGGCACGACTATGCTGCCGTCCTTCTGCTGATTTTGCTCAACAAGCGCAGGAAGTATACGGCTTGTCGCAAGTCCGGAGCCGTTGAGAGTGTGGACAAGCTCGTTTTTGCCGTTCGCCCTCTTTACTCTTATATTGCCGCGCCGCGCCTGATATTCCCGCGCGTTCGATACGGAAGAGACCTCCTTATAGCCGTTCATCGACGGTATCTGTATCTCTATGTCGTATGTTCTCGCCATCGACGCGGAGCAGTCCGCCGCGGCGAGCTTTACGGTGCGGAAATGAAAGCCGAGTCCCTTTACGAGCGCCTCCGCCTTGCCGACAAGCTCGTCAAATGCCTCGTCGGATTTTTCCGGCAGCGTGTACTGCACCATCTCGACCTTGTTGAACTGGTGTCCGCGCACCATTCCGCGCTCGTCGGAGCGGTACGAGCCCGCCTCACGCCTGAAGCACGGCGTGTAGGAGATGTACTTTTTCGGCAGGTCCTCCTCCGACAAAAGCTCGTTTCTGTGTACCGAGACGAGCGCCGCCTCCGCCGTCGGGAGCATATAATGTATCCTGTCGTCGGTCGGATTTGCGATCTTATACACATCGTCGGCAAATTTCGGGAACTGTCCCGCCGTCAGCCCGCATTCATACTCCAGCATGTGCGGGACGAGCATAAGCTCGTAGCCGTCCGCGATGTGCGTGTCGATAAAGTAGTTGAGAAGCGCCCATTCGAGCCGCGCGCCGAGCCCGCGATATATCCAGAAGCCCGAGCCGGCGAGCTTTGTGCCGCGCTCATAATCTATAAGTCCGAGGTCTGTGCAGAGATCGACGTGGTGCTTCGGCTCGAAATCGAAGGTCCTCTGCTCGCCGTAATACCTTATCGGCTCGTTATTCTCCTTGCCGCCGGGCTTTAAGTCTCGGTCGGGCAGGTTGGGAAGGCTCAGCATGAGGTCGTTAAACTCCGTCTCTACCTCCTTTAGCTCCGCGCTCGCCGCCTTGACGCTCTCCTTTAATTCGTTCATGCGCGCGAAGACCTCGGTCGTGTCCTCGCCCGCCTTTTTCATCTCCGGTATGCGCTTTGAGACCCTGTTCTGCTCCGCCTTGTCGCTCTCGCTTTTTGCGATGAGCTCGCGGCGCAGCGCGTCAAGCTCGATTATCCTGTCTATCGCCTCTCCGCAATCCGCCTCCTTTGCGAGAAGCCTGTCCTTCACGTCCTGGGGATTTTCTCTTATAAGTTTTATATCAAGCATTTTTTACTCCTCCTCCGGCGGATTTATGAGCGCGTCATACTCCGCCTTTAGCTCCTTCAGCATTTCTTTTCCGTTTTGCGGGAGATTCTCCATCTCTCCGTTCAGCTTTTCTATGAACTGCGCCGCCTTTTCCGCGTCCTTTGCCGCGAGTGCCGAGCGCAGGGCGAAAATATCCTCCGCCGCTTTCAGCTCTTTTTTAAGCGCGTCGCTGTCCGCCGCCGCCTTTTCCGCGTCGTCCTCAAGCTCCGTTATCTGCGATTGCAGTTTTTCTATCGTCTTTTTTTGCTCGTTGTTCTCGTTCAAAAGCTCCATATTCTTCTCCTGGAGCTTTTCTATGTTGTCAAACGCCTGGCTCGTGACCTGGTCATGCTGCTCGCGCAGCGACAGCAGCGCCCGCGAATTGTCCCGCCGCTGACCGAAATAGCTCAAAAGCACCAAAACTATGACGAACGCAAATAATATACATATATAAAGCGTGACCGAATACGATTTCTGCGGCTTTTTTTCCGCGGCGTCCGCGCTCCCCTCCGTGTTCGGCGCAGGCTCCACGCTGTCGCGTCTCGTTAACTTAAAGCTCAATTGCCCTTACCTCCGCTCCTGTGTTTTATGCCCATAAGCGCCTCGCGCAGCTCCTCGAAGTCGTCCGAGCCGTAATATTCTATCTCAAATCTGCCCTTTCGCCGACCGTCCGTGATCTTTACGCGCCGACCGAGCCGCGCCGTCAGCTTTTTTTCGACCTCGGCTATGTAATCGACGCCGCCGATTTTCTTCGGCGGAGACTTTTCTTCTCCGCGTAAAAGCCTTTTTACAAGCGCCTCCGTCTGCCGCACTGTCAGCGATTTTTCGACTATCTCACGCGCCGCCTTTTCGCGCAGCTTATCGCCGTCAAGCTCAAGCAAAAGCCGTGCGTGACTCGTCGAAATAACCACTTTTTCAAGGTTTTCGAGCACGCTCTCCGGCAGAGCCAATCGCCGCAGCGCGTTTGCAATAACCGGACGCGATTTCCCGACAGTACGCGCGGCGTTCTCCTGTGTAATCCCGAATTCGTCCATGAGCCGCCTGTATCCGCGAGCCTCCTCTACAGGGTTTAAGTCCTCGCGCTGGAGATTTTCGACGAGCGCGAGCTCCATAGCCTTTCTGTCGTCCGCCTCGATCACCCGCACAGGAACCTCTTTAAGCCCCGCAAGGCGTGATGCGCGCCACCTCCGCTCTCCCGCTATTATCTGATAATATCCGCTGTCAAGCCGTCGCACGGTCAGCGGCTGTATTATGCCGTGCTCCGCGATGCTCTCCGCGAGCTCGGCAAGCGAATCGTCGTCAAAATTCGTTCTCGGCTGATCCTGCTTTGGCTCTATCCGAGAGATCGGCAGCGTTTTGCTCTGTCCGACGGATTCCGTCAGCCCGTCACCGAAAAGCGCGCCGAGACCTGCGCCCAGACCCTTTCCCGCCATATATCTACCTACCCGCCTTTCCGCAGTTTTTATCTATAAACTCCCGCGCGAGCTTGATGTAAGCCTGCGAGCCTTTCGACGAGTAATCGTAGTCGATCACCGGCTTGCCGTGGCTCGGCGCCTCGCTCAGCCGCACGTTTCGCGGTATCATCACCGAATACACCTTGTTTTTAAAATATTTTTTCACTTCCTCCGCAACCTGAAACGACAGATTGAGGCGGGCATCGAACATCGTCAGCAGTACGCCCTCGACGTCGATGTCCGGATTTAACCGCTGTTTTACGAGCCGCAGCGTAGTAATGAGATCGCTCAAGCCCTCAAGCGCGAAATATTCGCACTGCACCGGTATAAGCACCGAGTCGCACGCGCAGAGCGCGTTTAGCGTCAGCATTTCCAGCGACGGCGGACAGTCGATAAAGATATAATCGTAGCTGTCACGCAGCCCGTTGAGAGCTTTTTTTAATATGTACTCCCTTTCAGCCTGTAAAACGAGCTCTATGCCCGCGCCGGACAGCTCCTTGTTAGCGGCGATCACCTCTCCGAAGCGAGTCCTCGTTATCGCACCCTCCGCGGAGACCGCGCCGGTCAAAAGGCTGTACGTTCCGTCTGTTATCCTGTTTTTATCGACCCCCATCGCCGACGACGCGTTGCCCTGCGGGTCCATATCGCAAAGCAAGACGCGCTTTCCCTCGCGTATAAGCGCGCGGCTGAGGTTTACGCACGTCGTCGTCTTTCCGACGCCGCCCTTTTGGTTGGTTATTGCGATTATTTTGCCCATGTGCATCTCCAGTTGTCTCGTGTTTTTGCCGGACGGTATTCCGACCACAGATATTATACCACGAAAGCAAAATATTTCAATTAAATTATTTTTTGCAATTTGTTTCACGTGAAACATCCCCGTAATTTTTGAAACACGATGTTTCACGTGAAACATTTGCCGCGCGTCAGCCCAAAAACATCGTTATATCGTCCACGCTTATCCCTCCGTGCAGCGCGAGATTTATGCCGTAGCCCACCATCTTCGATATATCCGCCACGCGCTGATCAATCTCTCTCGGCATCACGATCATGTCGCCCGCCGCACGGCGAAGGCGCGTCTCATCTGCGCTGCCGCCCGTCTCCTCAATGAGCTGCGCGCACATCGTCGCGGCGTCCACAACGGTCGGCACCCCGACTGCGATGACCTTGACGCCGAGCGTTTTCTCGTTTATTTCCTCTCTCGCGTTGCCGACGCCGGAGCCGGGGACTATGCCCGTGTCGGTTATCTGCACCGTGCGGCAGACACGGTCAACGCTCCTTGAAGCCAGCGCATCGACCGCGATAACGCAGTCGGGGGAGAGCTTGTCGGTGAGCGCGCGTATCATCTCGGCGCTCTCTATGCCGGTAGAGCCGAGCACGCCCGTCTCTATTGCCGCGACCGGGCGAAAATCTCTGAACTCCTCCGGCGAAGAACCTATGAGATGCCTTGTCGCAAGCGTACTTTTCACGGTCTGCGGACCGACCGCGTCCGGCGTGATAAACCTGTTGCCGAGCCCCACGACCAACACGGTGTCGCCGTCTTTAAGCCCCGCCATAGCGCGTATCTCCTCGGCGATCGTCTCGGCTCCTGCGTTAAAGCTCTCGTCGCTCCGGCTTAAAAACGCATCGAGAAAAACCGTGCTGTAACGCCCGATTGGTTTACATAATATTTTAGAGCCACGCTCGTCCTTTATCCTGACCGCCGTTATCTTGAAGCCGTTTGACCAGCGGTCGGATATCTCTATGCCCTCGACCTCCGTTTCGCCGCCGGTTTTTTCGTCCCAAAGCTCTCGCGCCTCGACCGCGAGATCAGTTCTCTTTTCTATCAAAAAACATCACCTCTCAAGGTCTATTTTCGGCGTGACGGGAAAAAATATGCACATAATAAAAAATTTTTCAAAAACTCTTGCTTTTTCTTTTAAGCGATGTTAAAATAATTCCCTGCACGGTATTTTTAATGATTTTTCCGTGACTTTATAGGAGGAGGTGGCTAAGTTTTATGCCTAATATCAAGTCTGCATCAAAGCGCGTCCTGCTTTCAAGAGCGAAGAGCGCGGTCAACAAGTCCAGAAAGTCGGAGCTTAAGACTTCCATGAAGAAGTTTGACGCCGCTGTAGCCGAGGGCAACCGTGAAGCAGCCGAAAGCGCCTATAAAGTTGCTGTCAAAACAGTCGATCGCGCAGCTTCAAAGGGTCTTATCCATAAAAACAACGCCGCTCATAAAAAGAGCGCGATGACCGTAAAGCTGAACAAAATCGCCGAATAATTTCCATACGGACGCAAAAACCCGAAGGGACTCCTTCGGGTTTTCTTTTTTATGTGCGCTTAAGCGCCGGGAGCGCAAACAAAAACCGCAGGTCTATGCCTGCGGCTTTTAATATGGCTTTGGTTTACATAAATTTTTTGCGCTCATTTACCGCAAGCTCGTCACAGCGGTTGTTGTACTCGTTCTCGGCGTGACCCTTGACCCATATAAACTCCACGTTGTGCGTCTCGAGCAGAACGATGAGCGCCTGCCACAGATCGGGGTTTTTAACCTCGCCGCCCTTGCGCCGCCAACCCTTAGCCGTCCACGCTTTGAGCCAGCCCTCGTTTATCGCGTTCGCGATATAGCGCGAGTCCGTGTAGAGCTTTACCCTGCACGGCTCTTTAAGCGCCGACAGCGCAGATATCACGCCGGTCAGCTCCATGCGGTTATTGGTCGTGTGCGCCTCTCCGCCGGAGAGCTCCTTCACGGCGTCGCCGTATTTGAGCACCGCGCCCCAGCCGCCCGGACCCGGGTTGCCGCTGCAGGCGCCGTCGGTGTAGATAGTAACTTCTTTCATCTGTTTTTACCTTAAAGACGGCGCCCTTTGTCCGTCTCTCGCGGTTTCGCCGCGGGCGGGAGCGAGAGGGACATTATCCGGATTTGCGAAGCAATATCCGCCGTCGGTGTAGATAGTAACTTCTTTCATCGTCATTATTCTTCGGTTTCGGCGTCGGCGGGTGCTTCCTCCGCCTCCTCCTTATCCGTCCTTGCGAGGGAAATCACCTTGCTGCCCTCGCCGACGCGCATGACCTTGACGCCCTGCGTTGCCCTGCCGTAAACGGCGATGTCCGCCGCCGCCATTCTGATTATCGTGCCGTCGTCGGAGATGAGCAGGATATCGTCGTCCTCGTCGACGACCTTCGCCGCCGCGATCTTGCCCGTCTTTTCGGTGACGTTGTAGTTTTTGACGCCCATGCCGCCGCGGTTTTGCGGAGTGCCGCTCGTATCGCCGTCGCCGCCGCGCATATATTCCTCAATAGCCGTGCGCTTTCCGAAGCCGTTTTCGGTGACGGTCAGAAGCGTAGCTCCCGCGCGCGCTCGCGCGCCGCCGACGCAGAAATCGCCGCTTCTGAGCCGTATTCCGCGCACGCCCGCCGCCTCTCTGCCCATCGGGCGTATATCGGTCTCCTTGAAGCATATCGCGTAGCCGTCGTGCGTTGCGATCATTATGTTGTCGCTGCCGTCCGTCTCGCGGACGCTTATGAGCTCATCATCGTCGGCGAGGGTAATAGCGCGGATGCCCGTCGTCCTGATGTTTTTCAGCGCCGACTGATACATGCGCTTTACCGTGCCGCGCTTTGTAATGCAGACAAAGAAGCTGTCGTCGGAAAAGCCTCTGCCGCGTATCATGGCGGAGACCATCTCGCCCTGATCCGTCGGTATGATGTTCACGATATTCGTGCCGCGCGCGTTCCGACCCGCCTCGGGAATGTTGTAGCCCTTGCGGGAGTAAACTCTGCCCTTTGTCGTGAAGAACAGGATATAGTCGTGCGTCGAGGCGGTGAACACGGTCTCGACGTAATCCTCCTCCTTCGTCGTCATGGCGCGCACGCCCTTGCCGCCGCGGTGCTGGGCGGTGTATTCAGACGCCGGCAGACGCTTTATGTAGCCGCCGTGGGTGAGGGTGTAGACGCACTGCTCCTCCTC
>JAFWVB010000083.1 GCA_017518445.1 Oscillospiraceae bacterium
CATACTGTACGCCAAGAGTCTCCTGCTTGCCGCCTGCGCCGTTATCGCCGGAAGCGGGCTCAAATACGCCGATCGTTATGGTGTCGCCGGAGCCTTTTGAGCCGCAGCCGGCGAACGCGAAGACGAGCGCAAGAGCGAGTACGATTGCGAGTATTTTTTTCATGTGTATTTCCTCCTGTTGTCAGTAGTGATGCACGTGTACTTATCGTATAAGACAAGCGCGTTTAATACATTAAAAATATTAAACCAAACTGAATAAAAATGCAAGCTTTTTTCTCACAAAGTGTGGTCTGTCGGCGCCCTATGCCTTTTCCGCAGTATTATTCCGTCTTGCTCCGTAATAATTCAATGCGAGGACTCCGAGAAGCAGCACGGCGCCTGCGGCGTCTGTGACAGGTCTGGGGTCCATCATCATCAGACCGCCTGCGGCGATAATTATGCGGCTCACTATATTCATCCGGCGGAAAAGGAAGCCGTTCAGCGCGGCGGCTACTCCGAAGATGCCTATGATCGAGCTGACAACTACCAGCGCGACCTGCCATGGCGTCGTGTCTATGAGGAGCATGGCGGGATTGAGCGCGAATATATACGGCACGACAAACGCGCCGATCGCGAGCTTTGAGGCGTTGAATGCCGTTTTCATCGGCGGCGCTTTCGCAATGGCGGAGCCTGCGTACGCCGCAAGTGCGACTGGCGGGGTGATGTCCGCGACGATGCCGAAGTAAAACACGAAGAAATGCGCCGCCAGTATCGGGACGCCGAGCTGAATGAGTATCGGGGCGCAGGTGGACGCCATAATGCAGTAATTCGCGGTGGTCGGTACGCCCATGCCCAGCACGATACAGCAAAGCATGGTGAAAAACAGCGCGATAAGCACCGAGCCTCCGGAAAGCGTGACGATCGCGGTTATGATGCGGGACGCCAGACCGGTTATCGTGATACACCCGCCTATTATACCCGCCACGCCGCAGGCTACAGCCACAGTGACGGAGCTCTTAGCGCCGTTAGCCAGCGCGTCAAACAAAACAGGAGGCGTCATTACGGTGTCTCTCCTGAACATACATACGACGGCGCAGGCGATCGAAACGAGCAGCATGGAAAGCCGCAAAAAGCCGGTCAGACCGAGGAACAGATAGCAGAGAAGCGCTGCAATGCCTATGACCGAAAGAACGGGATCGCGGTGTGTGTTGGCGACTATGACGGCAAAGAGTATGGCTATCGCCGCGGCGAAGGCCATCGTGTTGCTTCCAGATGAAACGAGGTAGACGAGAACCACCAGCGGCAGCAGCAGATAAACCCGCCGCAGCAGACGCTTGAATATCGGCAGGCGGTCGCGCTCTATACCCTTGAGCCCTAATTTTTTTGCCTCAAGATGGACGGCGATGAAAATGCCTGTGAAATACAAGACCGCTGGAAGAATTGCGCATACGATTATGCTTGAATAGGGAACGCCCACGTACTCCGCCATCAGAAATGCCGCGGCGCCCATGATAGGGGGCATGATCTGCCCGCCCGTGGATGCCGCCGCCTCGACCGCGCCGGCAAATTCGCCCTTGTAACCTGTCTTTTTCATCATCGGGATCGTTACGGAGCCGGTCGTGACCGTGTTGCCGACAGAGGAGCCGGATACCATTCCGCACAGCGCCGAGGATATGACCGCCACCTTAGCCGGACCGCCGGAGAAACGACCGACAAGGGAATTCGCCAAATCGATAAAAAACTGCGAAATGCCGGTGCGCTCGAGAAACGCGCCGAAAACGATAAAAACGACGATGAATTTGGAGCATACCTGCACAGGCGTGCCGAGTATGCCGCCGCCCTGAACCTTATAAAACAGGCTGATAGAAACGTTGCGGACCGCGCGTCCTATGCCGAGCCCTCTGTCTCCGGCGTAGTAAAACAGCGCGTATATGACGAACACGCCTGCCACGCACAGTATCGGGATACCAACGCTGCGGCGGCAGAGCTCAAGCGTGGCGAGGATGCCCGCCACGGCGAGCGCGATCTCAAGCGTAGTGACCCGTGACGTTCCGAGCCGCACCGTAAGATCCTTTGCGTTCACGACAACGTAGAAGAAAGCCGCTGTGCCGACGAGCATCAGGATCCAGTCGTACCAGGGGATATGATTGACCCTTTGCAATCCTTTTTTGGCTGGGAAGATGAGATAGCCGATCAGCAGCACGCCGCCCATAAAGGAGGGGTAGCGTATAAGATCGAGCCACGAGGCAAAGAGCGTGACGTAGATAACAAGCACGGAAAAAGCCGCCATGATTGAGTAAACGACCCATTTTTGCCAGCCCTGCCAGAGTCGGGTGTTTGACTCCCGATCATATTTTTTCATCACCTCGTCAACCGAGGCTTGATCGAAGGATTCACCTCCGGCAGCCGACCGGAACGACTTCTCCTTTTTCATATTACCAGTACTCATATCGGAAACTCCTTTGCTGGATTGGAAAAAACAAAAAATACGGTGATGGAGCGCCGCTTGTAAAAGCGGTGCTCCATCGCACTCAAAGAGCATAATGAGCAGGGGATAGAATCTTTACCGATTTTCACGGCGCGGTAGCTACGGTGATGCCCTTTTCAGCGAAGTACCTCGCGGCGCCGGAGGCGAAGGGAACTGCAATGCCGTCGGTGGCAAATTCAAGCGACAGCTCCTCGCCCTTTGCGTGCAGCTTGGCGATCTCGTCGGCGTTGTCCAAAATCGTCGAAACGATTTTATACGCCGTGTCGTCATCGAGACTTGCGCGGCAGACAAGCGTCGCTTTTACAGTGACGGTCACCGCGTCGGAATTAAAGCCATTATATGTGCCGGCGGGTATAGTGTACGCAGCATACCAGGGGCAGTCCGCGAGGAGCTTAGACATATGCTCGTCATCGATGGAAATGAGATAGACACTGTTCGAGGTCGCAAGGTCTACCACGGCGGTAGTAGGCGCGCCGGCGGTGATGACGGCGGCGTCGATCTTGCCGTCTTTCAGGCTTTCGGTGCTGTCTCCGAAGGACTGGTAGACGGGATTTAGATCGTCGATCGTCAAGTCATACGCCGCGAGGATATCCACGGTATTAAAGAATGTGCCGGAGCCGACGTCGCCCACGCAGACGTTCTTGCCGGCGAGATCCGCGACTGACTTGATATCAGGGTTGCATGTGACGATCTGTACGGTTTCGGCGTAAAGACCGCAGAGAACGCGGAAATCACTCATTGCGCCTTTGTCGGCAAAAGAGTTAGTGCCGTTGTAGGCGTATGTCATAACGTCGGACTGCACGGTGGCGAGATCGTAGATATTGTCCGCCACGATGCCGGTGATGTTCGCGGCGCTGCCGCCCGATGAAACAACGTTGACGGATACGTCCGCTTCCTTGCTTATGTAGCTGCCGAGCACGCCGCCGAAAGCGTAATACGTACCGGCCTCGCCGCCGGTGCCCATAGTAAGTTTTTTTTCGGATTTACTGCAGGCGCAGACGGCAAATATCATACAAAGCGCAAGAATAAGAGCCAGTGCTTTTTTCATTTTCAATTCCTCCGAGATCAATTGATTTTTGAAATATTCATTTTTGTTGAATATA
>JAFWVB010000084.1 GCA_017518445.1 Oscillospiraceae bacterium
ATGATTGAAAATCTGAAGCCGCGCGAGGTATTTGACGCTTTTCAAAAGCTCTGCGAGATACCGCACGGCTCGCATAACACGGATAAAATAAGCCGGTTTCTCGAAAAATACGCGCTCGACCGCGGGCTCTTTTGCAGGCGCGACGGTGCTGGAAACGTAATTATAGTAAAGGAAGCGTCGCCCGGCTATGAAAACGCGCCCACGGTCATAATCCAGGGACACATGGACATGGTCTGCGTCTGCGACGAGGGCGTGGACATTGATTTTTCGCGCGACGGGCTGCGTCTTAAGACAGACGGCGATTTCCTGTACGCCGAGGGCACGTCGCTCGGCGGCGACGACGGCATAGCCGTGGCATATATGATGGCTCTGCTCGATTACGACGGGGCGCATCCGAGGCTCGAAATGCTCATAACGACCGATGAGGAGGTCGGAATGCTCGGCGCGGCTGACGCCGACTTATCGGCGCTTCAGGGCAGACGGCTTATAAACATAGACACGGACGAGCAGGGCGTTTTCATCGTCGGCTGTGCCGGCGGCGCGGAGGCGGACTGCGAATTCGATCTGCCCGTAAGCCGGGTTGAGGGCAAAAAGCTCACCGTGCGCCTTTCGGATATGCACGGCGGGCACTCCGGCACGGAGATACACCGCGGCTATACCAACGCGATAAAACTGCTCGGCGATAAGCTGCGCGAGCTTCACGGCGTTGCGGAATACCGTCTCATTTCATTTTCCGGCGGAGAAAAGAGCAATGCGATACCGTCGTCCGGCACGGTCGAGCTTGTGTGCCGCGGCGCGGCGATTGAAAAAATAACGGCGTGGTGCGCCGCACTCCAAGACGAATGCAAAAGCGCGGTCGGAGATGACGATAAAAATCTTCGCGTCAAGTGCGAATTTTCGGATTTTGCCGGAGACGCGCTCGACCGGGGCGCAACGGAGAAATTTCTCGACATTATCGCCGCATTTCCGGACGGCGTTCAGAAGTGGAGCCGCGATTTTGACGGCATGGTCGAGACGTCGCTGAATTTCGGGCTGTGCTCGCTTCGCGGCGGAAAGGTTTCGACGACCTTTCTCGTGCGGAGTCTCATTGACCTTGAAACGAGCCGCCTCATGGAAAAGCTCGAAAAAATCGCCTCCGGGTTCGGCGGCAGGGCGCGAAGTCACGGCGCGTATCCCGCATGGGAATATGAAAAGGACTCGCCGTTGTGCGAGCTGATGGCGGGCGTATACCGCGAAATGGCAGGGAGATCGCCCGATGTGCGCGTAGTACACGCGGGACTGGAGTGCGGCGTTCTCAAAAAAAAGCTGCCCGGGCTTGAATGCGTATCGGTCGGACCCGATATGTTCGATATACACACGCCGAGGGAGAGACTCAGCATATCCTCCGCGGCGTTCATGTGGGAGTATCTGTGCGAGCTTTTGAAAAGATGTAAATAAAAAACGCACCGCCGCACGAACGGGCGGCGGTGTTTTGCTGTTTATCGGCGGAGATCCTCGGCTGTGAAGTATTTCCGCATCGGCTTGTAGAGAGCCGCGAAGATCACGAGGCACAGCGCCATGTCTATCAGAATATAGCTTCCGTTATACGCGAGCGAATAGAGATACGGGCTTGTGAACGTGCGGTCAAACAGCTCCGTCGGCGCGTATATGCGGTAGATCGTCACGCCGCTTATGAAATGGACGGCAAAGCGCAGGATGCAGCCGAGCACCGTACCGTAAAACACTCCGTATTTTGTCCCGCGGAAAACGCCCGCGAAGCCGAGCACGGTGAACGCGACGACATAATCGAGCAGCATGCTCGCCCAGCCCCAGGCGTAAGCGCCGTCGAAGATGAGCTGCAAAAGCCCGTAAGCGAGCCCCGCGACAAGTCCGTTTCCGACGCCGCGGCGCACAGCGAAAAGCAATATTGGCAGCATTCCTATACATACGGAGCCGCCCTGCGGCAGCTCGAAGAGCTTCAGATAGCTCAATGCCGTGGCGAGCGCGACCATCGCCGCGCCCTCCACAAGCGCGTATACGGTTTTTTTCATAACGATACCTCCCAAAATCAAAAACAACGCACAGCCGTGTAGGCTGTGCGGTAAAATTATCCCGTATTCCACATTCCTACGCCGGCATTACCCGGATCAGGTTCGAGGGATCGGACGGCGATACGTCTCATCTCAGCCGGCATGCGCCAGCACCCCTTGTATTTTATGTATGCATTGTATCATCGCGGACGCGAAAAGTCAAGAGGTCACTCCCCGCTGTACACTGTCTCACCCTGCTGGATGAGTCCGAGCTCATCGCGGGCGATCTGCTCTTTGACCTCGTCGTCGTCGCTGTGGTCGATCATATACTGCAGGTCGGCGTTTTCAAGCTCAAGCGCGTCTGCCCGATCCTCTAAAAGCGCCTTTTGGCGGTTTGCCTCCTCTATGCGCTCCCGCAGGCGCAGAAGCGATATTGCCGCGTACGCGACCAGTATGATCACTATTATTTTTGTAAGAATACCTGAACGCTTCAGTTTCAATGTCTACGCCTCCATGCGGGGCGGGCGCGTGCGCGTCTGCCACCCCATTCAAAAAGCTGTTTGCCGTGTTCTTTCGTATCTTACAACATTTTTTCTCGAAAATAAAGGTATTTTTTATTATTTCCAAAACTTTTTTATGAAATTGCCATGTAAAGGTAAGAGGTTTTAAGGCGCATTTTATCAAAAATGCGAGAAATCCGGCGATTTTATCGCAGAGCCAAAGTCCGAGGGAGCTTAAAAGCAGAAAATAAAGCGCGCCGCCGAGCACGGCGAGCAGACTCATGTAAATCCGATGCTCGCCTCCGCCGAGGGTAAAGCCGAGCAAAAACAGCGAAACGCCGAAAACCGCCCAAAACAGCACGTCGATAAGCGCGGTAGCGGCGGCGGAGCGGAGCCTGCGGCGCAATGCGCGCAGAAAATCATAAAAAAATCCGGCGGCGGCGCCGAGAGCTATTGACGCCACCGCCGCCGAGATCTGGGACGAAACGGGCAGCAGCACGGCTATTTGAACAGCTTGCTGAAAAAGCCGCCCGTCGGCGCGGCTGACGACTCGTATTCGAGGGAGTCTATCGTACCCTCGACGACGACCTCGCCGCTGTCAAGGCTCAGCTTTTCCATGTGAAGCTCGCTTCCGCGCACTATAAGCGCGCCGCGAGCCGTGTTTATCACGACCGCGCTCTCATCAAAGCTCTCTACATCCTTCACCGCGGTTACGGACAGCTTGCGCCTGCTCTCCAATATAAGATTTTGCGGCGTCTCGACCGGTCTGTAGGTGTCCTCGTATGCCATTTTTTATCCTCCTTCGCAAAATCGCTGATATATTGATATTCGGCAAGCGAGGAGAATATACTGCCCTCCACCGCGTTTTTTGCGCGCAAACTTACCGGGGCGCTTGACAGTTTTGTTATAATGATAGATACATGACGACGTATGAAAAGGAGAAGGATTTTTATGACGAAGGTGGACATTTTTTCGGGCTTTCTCGGCGCGGGAAAGACGACTCTGATAAAAAAGCTGATAAAAGAGGTCTACGGCGGCGAAAAGCTCGTGCTGATCGAAAATGAATTCGGGGAGATCGGCATAGACGGCGGCTTTTTGCAGGACGCGGGCATAAATATCACCGAGATGAATTCCGGCTGTATCTGCTGCAGTCTTGTGGGTGATTTCGGAGAGGCGCTCCGAAAGGTAATGTCCGAATTCGCTCCGGACAGGATACTTATAGAGCCGTCCGGCGTCGGCAAGCTCAGCGACGTTATCCGCGCCGTGCGGGAGCTGAACATAGACGGGCTTGACCTGAACAGCGCCGTCGCCGTCGTCGACGCCGCAAAATGCAAAATGTACATGAAAAATTTCGGTGAGTTTTTCAACGACCAGATCGAGGCGGCAAACGCGATAGTTTTGAGCCGCACGGACGGCATGGACGAGGAAAAGCTCGTCGAGATAACCGCGCTTTTGCGCGGGCACAACGAAAGCGCCGCGATAATAACGACGCCGTGGGAAAAGCTCGGCGGCGGGCAGATACTCGAGGCGATGGAGCGCAAAAACACGCTCGGAGACGAGCTTCGCCGCCTCGGCGAGGAGCATGAGCACTGCCACGAACACGGGTCTTGCTGCTGCTGTCACGAGCATGATCATGAGCATCATCACGATCACGAACATCACCATCATCACCATGGGCATGAGCACGAGCACGACCATGAACACGAGCATCACCATCATGGACATGAGCATGAACACGAGCATGAGCATCACCATCACGAGCATCACCACGCCGACGAGGTTTTTTCAAGCTGGGGCGTCGAGACGGCGAGGAAATACTCGCGCGCGGAGCTTGAGCGCATACTCGCGTCTCTGGATTCCGGCGCATGCGGCGAGGTTTTACGCGCTAAGGGCATAGTCGAGACGCCGGACGGCGAGTGGCTGCACTTCGACTTCGTCCCCGGAGAGGCGGACATACGCGGCGGCACCGCCGCCGTCACTGGCAGGCTCTGCGTCATAGGCGCGGGGCTCAACGAGAGCGCGGCAAAAGAGCTTTTCGGCGTTTAAGGGGTGATTTGTCACGAACGTTCCGGTATATCTTTTCACCGGCTTTTTGGAGTCGGGCAAGACAAAATTCATTCAGGAGACGCTTGAGGACAGCCGCTTTAATGACGGAGATCGGACGTTGCTTTTAGTCTGCGAGGAGGGCGTGGAGGAGTATGAGCCGAGCCGCTTTGCCTCCCAAAACGTGTATCTCGAGCGTATAGATGACGAGTCCGCGCTCGATCCAAATACGCTTGAAGAAGCTCTGAAAAAATGCAGGGCAAAGCGCGTTATCGTCGAATACAACGGCATGTGGCTCCTTAAAAGTCTGTTCGACAATCTGCCGAAGACATGGTTTTTAGCTCAGGAATTCATGTTCGCGGACGCGACGACGTTTTTGAATTACAACGCCAATATGCGCCAGCTCGTCGTGGATAAGCTGAACACGTGCGAGCTTATCGTATTCAACCGCTTTCGCGACGATATTGATTTCATGCAGCTCCACAAGATAGTGCGCGGCACGAGCCGCCGCGCGGATATAGCGTACGAATACACGGACGGCAGCGTGAAATACGACGATATCGAGGACCCGCTCCCGTTCGACGTGAACGCGCCGATAATTGAGATAGAAGACGCGGACTTTGCGCTCTGGTACAGGGATCTGTCCGAAAATATGCCGGTCTATTCCGGCAAAACGGTGCGTTTTAAGTGCCTTGTCAACAAGACAAAGGTGAAGGACGGCGGATATTTTATATGCGGGCGCAACGTGATGACCTGCTGCGTGCAGGATATCCAGTTCGCCGGACTCGTCTGCAATTACCCGAAATCCGCGTTTTTGCAGCACAAGCAGTGGATAAGGCTCACGGCGAAGATATCGCTCGAAAATCACAGGATATACGGGCGCGTCGGTCCCGTTCTGACAGCTACTACCGTTAGCGCGGCGGAGCCTCCCGCGCAGGAGGTCGCGACATTCTTTTGACGCCGCTCGACCGCCGAAACAAATAAGTTATCCCCGCTAAAAGCGACGCCGCCGTCGTTTTTAGCGGGGATCAGTATTTCATTACTTGGGAAATTCCGATAAATAATACGCCTTATATTTTCGGAACAGCCTCTGAAAAACGGGATCGTAGCCGGATTTGACCTGCTGCATGTATTCGTGCGGTCTGAATTCCTCTCTGCCCTCTTCCAGCACGGCGATCGCGATATTCGAGCAATGGTCGGATATCCTTTCATAGCTGTTTAACGTATCGGCAAGAACAAAGCCGCGCTCGAGCGTGCATACTCCTTCCTGGAGCCTGCGCACATGGTTTTTTCTGCATTTCGACACCAGCAGATCTATCACCTGCTCAAGCGGCTCTACTCTTGCGGCAAGCTCCGTATCGGAATCAATAAATGCTTCTGCCGTTAATGACACGATCTCCGAGACCGCTTTTGACAGCGTTTTCAGCTCCGCCGTTCCCTGTACGGAGATTTCCAGTTTTTTCTCCTTGATCTCCATAGAGCTTTTTATAAGATCGCGGGCATAATCGCTTATTCGTTCCCAATCTCCTATGGAATGCAGCATTTTCGCGATCCTGCGCTTATCCCTTTGGGTGTTCTTGCTGCCGGAGAGCTTGGTCAGATAAGTTCCCAAGCGGTCTTCATATGTATCGATCTGTCTTTCAAGCTCTCCGACCGCGCGCGCTCTGTCCTCTTCATAGTCAAAATAGTTTGCAATCGCCAAGCTAACGGCTGACTGCGTCGATTTTGCCATCTCATCGGCAAAGGCGGCGCATTGCCCCACCGCAATGGCGGGGGTGTTGAACAGCCTTTCGTCAAGAAAAGCGATCTGCGGCGCGGCGTCCTCCTTTATGACGCCCTCGGCGATCCTGACGAGCATTTTTGAAAACGGCAGCAGCAGTATCGTAGTGGATATATTGAAAACACTGTGGAATACGGCAATTTCCACGGGAGTTGCTTTCAGATCGAGAAACGAGGCGTCCAGGAATGAATGCAGCGCATAGTAGGCGATCATGAATACTGCGGTGCCGATAAGATTGAACGACAAATGAATTGCCGCAACCCTTTTTGCGTTTCTGCTTACGCCGATACTTGAAAGAATGGCTGTCGCGCAGGTCCCTATGTTCTGTCCCATGATTATCGGTATCGCGATTCCGTATGTTATGCCTCCGGTCATTGACAGCGCCTGAAGCATTCCTATGCTCGCCGCGGAGCTCTGTATAACGGCTGTGACGACAAGGCCTGTAAGTACGCCTAACAGCGGATTTCTAAATGCGGTCAACAGCCTGGCAAATGCCGGACTGTCGGCAAGCGGCGCCACCGAGCTGCTCATCAGCATCATTCCAAACATCAAAACCGCAAAGCCGACAAGGGCGTTGCCTATCTCTTTCCTTTTGGGAATCTTGGCGAGCATGATCAGCACAATGCCTGTAAATGCCAATACAGGGGCAAAGGCTTCGGGCTTCAACATCTGCACAAAGATATTTTTGCTTGAAACCCCGATCAGGCTCATAAGCCATGCCGTGACCGTCGTCCCGATATTGGAGCCCATGATGATGCCGACGGTATTTGAAAGATTCATGAGCCCCGAATTGACAAGCCCTACCAGCATGACCGTTACAGCCGAGGAGCTTTGAATCGCTACCGTGATTATGCAGCCGAGGAGCAAGCCGAGGAGCCGGCTGCTTGTCAGCTTGTTGATAATTGTCTCCATCTTTTCGCCGGCAATGATCTCCAGGCTGTGGGACATCTGGTTCATTCCGTAGATAAAGAACGCCAATCCGCCGAGTAAGGTGAATACCGCAAAAATGCTCATTTATACCTCCAAATCTTGTATATTGTAAAACGGTGAACAAAAAAAGACCTTCACCACAGCCGAAACTGTGGTAAAAGTCTTGCTGCTTCGAACAAATTCCGGGGACGAATCCCGTACTGACGGAATATGTTACGCGTTTGCGCCAGCTACTCCCTAATACCGATTTCAATGTAACACAAAGCCTGCGCCATGTCAAGAACCGTTTTACAGGGACGGTATCGTATATGCCGTATACAGCCTTGCTTTCAGCAGTTTTCCGCCATGCGTCAGTCGGCGAAGCGCGGCATATACGCCTCATATCCGAGTATATCCGCAAGCTCGGTCAGTATCGTGCCCATGCCGTAAGCCTCGTATTCCGATACGGGCGTATGCAGTTCCCTGCCGTTTCCGGTATTTGCAGGGAGCGAGATCACCGCCTTTGTCCCCTCTCCTTCACGGCTCTCGATAAAAAGACTTCCGCCGTGCTTTTCGGCAATTTTTCTGACTATGCCGACGCCGGCGCCGACGCCCCTGCGCGGATCGACGCCTGCCTTGGGCGCGAAGCCTCCGTTCAGCACCGAGGATAAAACCTCGTCCGCCATGCCGCAGCCCGTATCCGACACCGATAAAAGAAGTCTGCCGCCGACTGCCGCGAGCCGCACGGTTATTTCACCGTCCTCCGGAGTGTATTTGAAGCTGTTGGAGAGCAGGTTGAGCAAAAGGCGCTCAAGCTCCACTGCGTCGCCCTCGAACAAAACGCCGCTCGTATCGCCGTTGTATGTGAGTTTTGTGCCCCTGTCCGCGGTAACAGCCGAAACGGTATCGCAAAGCTCATAGCAAAGCCGAGCGAGATCGAAGCAGCGGACGTTTCGCGACTCCGCGCGGCCGCCGTCCATGTTAGACAGCCCGCCGACGATGCGCGCCATTTTATAATAGCTGTGCGACATCGTCGCCATATATTTTGCCGTTCGCTCGTCGTCACCGCTATCTATGTGCTGTGCGATGAGGTCGCCCGATATCTTCATCGTGGAAAGCGCGTCTCTCATAACCCTCAGCGCGGGTCTTAAATAAATGTCATCGGCAGAGTCTCCCTCTCTGATATATACCGTATAGACCGCCGATCCGCCGAGCGGCAGCACGGATATGTTGACCTGCCGCGAACACAGTGACGCGGATATTACGCACGGCTTGTCCCCGACGGTCACGCCCTGATTCAACAGAGAGACGTCGCTTTTCTCGCATATATGCGGAAAAAGTCTGCGTGCGGCTGAGTTGCAGTATTCGATTTTCTCGGCGTCCGCCACAAAAACAGCGTTGGCGGACTGCTCGAAATAACTTAAAAGTTCGTTCGAAATCATAGTAAATATCTTGCCAAAGAGCCCTTCCCTCTATTTTTACGCACAAACCGCACAAAAATTCGTCCGAGTCTGCGCAAATATATATTTAATAATAGCAAAAGACACGGATAATATCAACGTTTTTTGTCGTATTCCGTCAAATTTTGAAATTTTTGCTAAAAGGGCTTTATTTTTCCGAAACAAAGGGATATAATGTATCAGTGGAAAAATTTTTTATGGAGGAGTTTGTTACATGAGCATCAAAGTCGGCATAAATGGTTTTGGTCGTATCGGCCGCATGGTTTTCCGCGCAAGCATTGATCATCCGGAGATCGAGATCGTCGGTATAAATGATCTGTGCGAAGCTAAGTATCTCGCTTACATGCTTAAATACGACACTATGCACGGAAAATGGAACGGCACGATCGAAGCCACGGAAAATTCCATCATCGCAAACGGACGCGAGATCCCGATATTCGCGGAGCGCGATCCCGTAAACATCCCGTGGGGCAAGCTCGGCGCTGAGTACGTCGTCGAGTCCACCGGTCTTTTCCTCACAAAGGACAAGGCTCAGGCGCACATCGACGCCGGCGCAAAGCACGTCGTTATGTCCGCCCCGTCGAAGGACGACACGCCGATGTTCGTCATGGGCGTGAACAACGACACGTACACCTCTGACATGAAGTTCGTATCGAACGCGTCCTGCACCACCAACTGCCTCGCTCCCATCGCGAAGGTCCTCAACGACGCTTTCGGCATCACCTACGGTCTTATGACCACCGTCCACTCCGTTACCGCAACGCAGAAGACGGTCGACGGCGTTTCCGTCAAGGACTGGCGCGGCGGTCGTGCCGCCTCCGGCAACATAATCCCGTCCTCTACGGGCGCCGCGAAGGCTGTGGGCAAGGTCATCCCCGCTCTCAACGGCAAGCTGACCGGCATGTCGATGCGCGTTCCGACGCTGGATGTCTCCGTCGTCGACCTGACCGTCAACCTCGCAAAGCCCGCCTCCTACGACGAGATCTGCAAGGCGATGAAGAAGGCGTCCGAGGGCGAGCTCAAGGGCGTTCTCGGCTACACCGATGAGGATGTCGTATCCTCCGATTTCCTCGGCGATCCGCGCACCTCGATATTCGACGCGAAGGCAGGCATCGCGCTGACCGATACGTTTGTAAAGGTCGTGTCGTGGTACGACAACGAGTGGGTCTACAGCCAGAAGGTTCTCGACCTCATCGAGCACATGTATTCCGTAGACCACGCGAAATAATCCCATAAAATATAAAAACACCGCTTTTTCAATGAAAAAGCGGTGTTTTTTCTGCTCTTGCGTCAATAATCGCCCTTTTGTATGAGACGGCGGACATAGGCGAATGTCTCCTCCTCCCCCTTTTCCGCGAGCATATTCAGGAGCTTCAGTAAAAGCGCGGAGGTGTCGGGGTGTATCGCGCGCGTTTTAGTGCCTCTCATAAAATAGTTGAGCGCGTCCGCGTCGGTGTAGCTTTTGCCGCGGTATATCTTGCTCGCGGCGACGCGGTCGCAGAACATCTCGATAACGTATTTGAGCGGCATTTTCACGGGCGTCATGACCCGTGTTTTCGGGTCGTAATCAGCCCAGTACTCAAAGTGGTGCTTGTTGCGCCCCTTGTGGTGCATCCACGCCTTGGAATAGCCGTAATCGGCGCGCTCGCCCTCGTTCGGGCTCCTGTCTCCGAGATAGTGCCTTGCCCCTACGAAAAATTCCTCCGGTCCGTATTTCGACAGATCGTGCATGAGCCCGCGCCAGCCTATCCCGCATTTGAAGCAGTGCTTTATCACAATCCGGCGGTGTGCCGTTATCGTCTTAAAGTGCTTCCATGCCTGCATTCGTCCCACCTCTAAGCTATACGTTCGCTTTGAAGAATTCGACTATCGCCTCTTTCGAGGCGCTGACGGAGCCCTGCGCGAGTCCGTCCCTCCCGCCGCCTCTGCCGCCGAGAGAGGCGTTCATACGGCGCACAAAATCGCCGTCATCGCCGCTGATCACCGCGTATCTGTACATATCGCCGCCGCCCGAAAACACGGCGCATCTGCCGCCGCATGCTCCCGCAACTGCGTCGCACAGCCGCCGCACAGCGTTTGGGTCGAGCCCGTCCTCAAACAAAAGCGCGTCGCCCTTTCCGCGAAACTTTTCCACACGGTCGGCTATCATCTGCTCCTCCGCCTCGTAAAAACGGCGCTTCAGCGCGGCGTTTTCCTCTAAAAGCCGCGAAACCGCGGCGGCTGTTTCGTAAATCTTTGCCGACAGCATACACGACACGGCTCGGTTTTGCTCACACACGGAGCAGACATGCTTATACGCCCGCTCTCCGCAAACAAGCTCTATTCTCACGCCGTCGCGGAATTTCTTTATCGACAGCGTCTTAATGAGCCCTATCTCTCCGGAGCTTTTTACATGCGTGCCGCAGCACGCGCAGGTATCCGCGCCCGGAAAACGCACTATCCGCACCTCGCCCGAAAGCTCCTTTTTGCTTCTGTACGGTATATCGCAAAGCTCCGCCTCCGACGGAAAAAAAGTCTCAACATTCACGTTTTGCCGTATAAAGGAGTTTGCCTCAGCCTCTGCCTCCGAGAGCTCCGCCTCCGTGATCGCCGGCGCAAAGTCTATCGTAACGACGTCAGCGCCGATGTGAAATCCGACGTTTTCGCAGCCGAAGCGCCTGTTCAGTATGCCGGACAGGATATGCTCGCCGGAGTGCTGCTGCATGAAATCAAAGCGCCGCGCCCAGTCTATCTCACAGCGTACGGCATCCCCCTCCGCGGCGCTCCCGCTCGCGATGTGGATTATCTCGCCGTCACGCTCGCGCGTATCCGTTACCGCGACGACGCCTATTCTGCCTGTATCGCCCGGCTGTCCTCCGCCCTCCGGATAGAAGGCGGTGCGGTCGAGAGTTATCTCGAACTTGTCCCCGCACGCGCGGCAGGAGACGACCGTCGCCTCAAATTCGCGCGTATGCGGATCGGAATAGTAGAGCCTTTGAGTCATTTTACGCCTCTCCAATATCTGAATATTCCATTACAGTATAAAGCATATCGCCCGCCCGCGCAACAGAATTCGCAGCTTGCGCTCATCCTTTCCTGCGCTTCCGTATTTTACACATCCGAAGAGCATAAAATGTGAACTAAATTCTATTGCATTTTCAAATAGTATATGTTAGTATGTTTAAGGTTTGTCAAGCCGCGCTTCGGCGCTCGATACGGCGCAAATTTCATAACCCGAGGCTCCGCGTTTGCAGAGGAGCTTGAGGCAGGCGGGAATACGTTTTGCCGTCGGGGTTTTTTATAAAAAATATTTGTGAAATTTGTGACGAGCACAAGCCGCTTATATTCACGTTAAAATATTTTTGCATATAAAAGCTCAACAAGGGGCGACAAAAGGAGGAACACAAATGGATCAGAAAAAAACCGCTGTTCGGTTCAGCAGCACTCCCGAGCAGGAGGCGGAGCTTAAAGCCGCTATCGCCGAGCTGAAGGATCAACCCGGCGCGCTGATGCCGATAATGCAGAAGGCGCAGGATATTTACGGTTATCTCCCCGTCGAGGTCCAGACGATGATCTCGGACGAGACGGGCATACCGCTCGAAAAAATCTACGGAGTCGCGACTTTTTACGCGCAGTTCGCGCTCGAACCGAAGGGCAAATACCAGATCTCCGTCTGCTTGGGGACAGCCTGCTATGTAAAAGGCGCGCAGCTTGTGCTGGACGAGCTTGAAAAGCAGCTCGGCATCAAGACCGGACAGTGCACGCCGGACGGTAAATTTTCGCTCGACGCCTGCCGCTGTATCGGCGCGTGCGGGCTTGCTCCCGTCATAATGATAAACGGCGAGGTTTACGGAAGGCTTGTGCCGGCGGATATAGCCGGAATTTTGTCGAAATATTGAGCACATGATGACAGAGCTGTCTCTAAACATTCTGGATGTGGCGGAAAATTCCGTCCGTGCGGGCGCGAAGCTCGTTACGATACTCGTCGATATATCGACTGCCGGCGACACGCTGAAGGTAGTTATCGAGGATGACGGGTGCGGGATGACGCCCGAACAGGCATCGCGTGTGACCGATCCGTTTTTTACGACGAGGACGACGCGCAAGATCGGGCTG
>JAFWVB010000006.1 GCA_017518445.1 Oscillospiraceae bacterium
CCCGCCTGCGCCAAGGTTTTGCTTCGCAAAACGCTTGTGACGCGCGACCTCGCGCGAGGTTTGCCCTGTCGGGCAAACTATAGCCCGCATATATAATAGCAGCTTCGGCGTGTCTTTTATTTTGGGTTTCGCTCGCTTTTCTCGCTCCACCCCCCAGAGTGATTTAACCTGCTCGGCGGAAATGAATCCCGCCTGCGCCAAGGTTTTGCTTCGCAAAACGCTTGTGACGCGCGACCTCGCGCGAGTTTTTGAATTATGCCGTCGTTTTTTTGTTGAGTTATTCAATTTTCTATTGCTCCTCACCCGTCGCAGACTAAAACGCCCGTATACGGAAACTCCGTATACGGGCATTTTTAATCCTTCTTCCCTTTTCGTACGAACGAAAACCGAGGCGCGCACACGGGCAGCTTCATTCGCAGCTCCATCATCGGGTGCGGCGTCGAGTCTATCTCCTCGCCGTCGGCGTTAAATATCCGCTCCGCGACGAACTCAACCGGCTCGCCGTTTGGGCGTATAAGCTCGAGCGTATCTCCTTTATAAAACTTATTGCGCTGTGTGAGAGTCGCGTTGCCGCTTTCATCACAGCTCTCGACCTGCGCCGCAACGTCGCAGTCGGCAAAGTACGACGACTCCTCATAATGCTGCCCGGGACCGCGCCTATCGAAGAAAAATCCGGTGGAATACGGGCGGTGGCTTACCTTGTATACCTCCCTTTTCCACACCTCTCCGAGCGCCTCCCCCGCCATCGCCGCGTCCGCCGCGCGCCTGTAGGCGTTCGTGATCACCGACACGTAGTAAGCAGATTTCGTGCGCCCCTCTATCTTCACGCTGTCCACTCCGGCATCCAAAAGCTCCGGTATGTGCTCTATCATGCACAGATCTCGCGAGTTCATTATATATGTCCCGCCGTCCTCGGTTATCTCAAAATGTTCACCGGGGCCGCGCTCCTCGACGAGGTGGTATTTCCATCTGCACGGCTGCGCGCACGCGCCGCGGTTGGCGTCCCTTGCGGTCATGTAATTCGACAGCAGACACCTGCCCGAAAACGACACGCACATGCTCCCGTGCGCGAACACCTCTATCTCAAGTTCTCTCGGCGTTTTAGCGCGTATCTCCGCGACCTCGGAGAGCGTCAGCTCCCGCGCGAGTATCACGCGAGACGCGCCCATATCGTGTAAAATCCGTGCGCTCTCGTAATTTGCCACGCCCGCCTGTGTGCTGACGTGTATCGCGGCATTCGGCGCATACCGCCTCGCCATCGCCATAACGCCGATGTCCGAGACTATCACCGCGTCCGCGCCGATATCCCCGACATTCTCCAAAAACGCGGAAATATCACGAACATCGCCGTTTCTCATCACGTTGTTGCACGTTATATAAGCCTTTACTCCGGCGGCATGGCAGAGCTCCACCGCCGTTTTCAGCTCGTCGCGGCTGAAATTCCCCGCCTGCGCGCGCATACCGAATCGCTTGCCGCCCATGTACACGGCGTCCGCGCCGTAGAGTATCGCCATTTTAAGGCGCTCCATGTCTCCGGCGGGTGACAGCAATTCGAGCTTCTTATCCTCCATAAGCGTCGCTGTTAACAAATTCAGTGTGCGCTGCCGCCGTCTTGAAGAACTCATGCATGCCGCTCGTGCTGAGAGCGTAGTAGTAATAATTCGTGCTGTCCGGCCAGAGCGCCGCCTTTATCGACGCTATACCCGGATTTGCTATCGGTCCCGCCGGCAGGCCTTGCACATAATATGTGTTGTACGGGCTCTCCAGCTCGGTCGAAAATTCCTCTCCGGTAAGGCTCATGGCATAGTAAATGGTGGCGTCGATGTTCAGATAAAGGAAATCTCTGCTGTTTAAGCGGTTGTATATTACCGACGCTATCGTCGATCTCTCCGAATCGCCCGCTGCCTCACGCTCTATCATCGAGGCTATGTTCACTATGTCGTTCACGCTGTATCCGAGATTTGACGCTCGTTCCGCGTAATCTGACGTCCACTTGTTCTCAAAGTTTGAGAGCATCTTGTTTATGGCGCGCGTCGGCTCGTCGCCGACATAGAACGTATAGGTATCCGGGAATAAAAAGCCCTCAAGTCTCTGCGGGTTGCCTATCGTCTCTTTGTCGAGGAAATCGTAATCGAAGTCATAGTTTTTCGCCGCTTCGCTGAGCTCTTCAATTTCGCAGACCCCGTTTTTCTCCATCAGTTCGAAGATCTGCGCCATTGTGAAGCCCTCGGGTATCGTTATATCTATCGACGCCTTCGTGCCCCAGCTCTTCGTCATGCCCGATACGAGCGCACGGTAATCGTAATTTCCGTTGAGCTCATAAGTTCCGGGTGAGACTTTCGTCCCGGCATGCGAAAACTTGCCGTAAAACGTGAACAGCCACTTATATTTTATAAGCCCCTGATCGTACAGCACCTCGGCGATATAATCCACATCGGTAACTCGCACTGTTTTCGTGCCGGTTACCTCGCCCTCGTCGTTTTTGACATCTATCTCCTCATCGCGGAACATACTCTCGTCGAGCGTGACCTCCACCTTGCGGTTCTCCTTGCCGAACGCGAGCACATCGGTCGCGGCGATCCACAAAAACGCCGCGAGCGCAAGGCTGACAGCGAGCACAAACGCAAAATACAGTATGCCGCCGAGACATCCCGTGCGCCGCTCGCGGCTGCGCTTTATCGGTCTGTATTCTCGCGTGCTCTCGTATTCGCGTTCAAAATCGAAGTTTATCTTGAAATTATCCGGACCCTTGTCGCTGTCGTCGTCATATACAGCGCGTTTCGGCGCATCCGTGCTCTCCCGCGCCGCGCTTTCGCGCTCCGGCGCCTTGAATGTCTCAATATCGAACTCCTCAAACGCCGCCTCTCCGGTGCTGCTTCTGACTATAGTCGGCTCGTCTGTCTCAAAATAGGCGTCATCCGCGCCGCCGCTCTCCTCGATCTGCGACTCGTCAAAATCCTCGCCCATGAGCTCTTTCCAAAAATCGTTTCTGTCGGACAATGCTTTCCGTCCTTTCCGTAATGCGGCGGGCAGTCCCGCCTGAAATTTTGATTTTTTCCGTCTATCCGCTGTAACCCGATTTGAATGGGCTGCATAGAATATCTCAGATGGCTGAAGATCAGCCGTTGCCCCTGAAATTTCAGGGAAAAAGCGCACCTTTTGCGCAATGGTGCGGAAATAAATTATCAAAGCCGCTGCGCAGCGGCAGAATGGAGAACAATATGTGCAATAACTGCTTTGGCGGCAACTCCTGGCTCTGGATCATCCTAATACTTTGCGTTATCTTTGGCTGCAACGGCGGTCTCGGCTGCGGCGGAAACTGCGGCTGCGGCAATGATAACTGCGGCTGCGGCTGCAACTGAACAAGCGGCAGAGGCTGATGCGCGGGAAATTCACGCGCATTGCCGTCGGGTGTCCCGTCAGAGGCCGGCGTGATAATTCGCGCCGGCTTTTCGCCATGCAAAGGCTCGTCCCAAAGCCGAAAATCTCATCTGTGCTCCCAATACATCTCCGCGCTGACCGCGTCCGCGGCGGCTTTCCCGCGGAGCGCCTCTAAAAGCGCAAACCCGAAATCCATTGAGGCGCCGGGGCCGCGCCCGGTCGTGAGTCTGCCGTCGCGAACCGTTGACAGCCGCGGCAGCATCTCTCCTGCGTCGAGCTGTGTTTCAAGTCCAGGATAGCACGTCGCCCTTTTGCCCCTCAGTATGCCGAGGCGCGACAGAACTCTCGGACCCGCGCATATCGCGGCGATCTCTATCCCGCGCTCATGCGCCGATTTTATTATGTCGAGCGTCTCGCGGCTCGCCTCTATGCACTCAACTCCGCCGAGTCCTCCCGGCACGACGATCATCTCCGCCACGCCGAGGTCTATGTCTCCGACGGTGCAGTGCGCGGTGTATTCTATACCGTGCGAGCTAATTACACGCCTTCCGGCGACTCCTGCGAAAACGGCGTCAACGCCGCCGCGGCGCAGAATATCGTAAGAAGCCGTCGCCTCTATCTCCTCAAAGCCGTCTCCCAAAAGGATATATACCATTATAATACCTCCCGCGTAACGTAGTCGAATATCTCCTCGCTTATGTCCTCGGCACGGCGCATAACGCCGCCCTCTGTACAGCCTATGCGCTTCCAACCGTAATGCTCCGCCGCCTGCACCGCGCACTCGCGGCATTTTTTGAGATACGCGCTGTCCGTCTCGTGTATGTCTCCGGCGGTGTTTGTCTCCGCCTCGCGCCTCCGCATCTGCTCAAGCGCCGTCTCGAGGGGCACGTCCATATAAATGACCGCGTCCGGCTCCGGCATGCCCATTAGCGTGAACTCAAACTCATACAGCCAGTCGAAAAACGCCGCGCGCTCCGCTTCACCGAGCTTCGACGCCTGATGCACCGCGTTGCTTGTCGTGTACCTGTCGCTTAAAAGCACGCCGCCCGCGTCGTAATATTTCTTCCAAACCTTTTTATAGGACGCAAATCTGTCCACCGCGAAAAACGCGGACGCGGCGTATGCGTTCACATCCTCCGGCGATGTGCCGAACTCGCCGCCGAGATACATTTTTATAAGCGCGCTCGACGGCTCCGAATACTGCGGGAACACGAGCCTTCTGAATTCCGCCCCGCTCTTTTCAAGCCTTGAGCAGAGCATTTGAAACTGCGTCGATTTTCCGCTCCCGTCTATGCCCTCCAGCACGATCAGCTTTCCCATTTTACCATCGCTCCCAATCCGATTTTCCGTCCGTACATACTATTTGCCGGCTATGCGTCTGCCGACCATGCTTATGAGAAACGCCGGCAGCACGCTCATTCGCTTTATGCGCTTCGGCTCCTTTTTAAGCCTGTAAAGCCACTCAAGTCCGAGCTTTTGCCATTTTTCCGGCGCTCTTTCGACAATACCCGCGAATACGTCGAGCGAGCCACCGAGTCCCGCCATGAGGCGTACGTCAAGCCTTTCCGCGTTCGCCGCCATCCATTTCTCCT
Source organism: Oscillospiraceae bacterium (assembly GCA_017518445.1). Classification (GTDB taxonomy): domain Bacteria; phylum Bacillota; class Clostridia; order Oscillospirales; family Oscillospiraceae; genus RGIG6097. The sequence goes on from JAFWVB010000006.1 coordinate 4,974, forward strand.
GCTTCGGCGCGCCGAGGCAGACCAAAAGCAGATCCGGCGATACCGCGTTTATCCTTTCCACAACCGGGGCGTCCTCCTTGAAATACCCGTCGGACGTGCCGACGATTTTCAATCCCGGAAACTGCGACGACAGATTTTCAGCCGCCTTTTCAACCACTCCGGGCTTCGCGCCGAGCAGATAGACCGTCTTGTCCGTATCCTCCATTCGCGCGAACATGTCTAAAATGAAATCGCACCCCGCCACCTTGCCCTTCATCGGGCGTCCGAGTATTTTCGCCCCGTAAACTATGCCTATCCCGTCCGCGAGGACGAGGTCGGCTCCGTTTACTATCGCCTTCAGCTCCGCGTCACGGCGGCACGCCCACGCGATCTCCGGATTCGGCGTGACGATATACGAAGCGCCCGGCGTATCCAAAAGCGCCATGCCGCGCTCTACCGCCTCATCCGGTGTGAGATCGTCAAATTCTATATCGCAAACGTTTATCTTCATAAAATACTGTCCAATCAAATGCTGTTTGTTATCCCGACCGATTTTATATTATACCACGAGCATATGCTCTCTGTCCAGCATTTGAACGCCTCCCGCCGCGCATGAGCGGTAAAATTTCAAAATATTTTAAATTCTTCCGAATTTTTCTCTTGACAGCGCCGCATCTCTCTGATAGAATTTAGCGGTCAAAACAGAGAAGGTATCGCATATGCGTCCTCACCCGGCCAATTTATTGCGCCGCGGTCAACATCGATTTATGCGCCGAAAGGCGTTTTCTGTGTGCGTGGATGCTGTGTGTATCCGCGTTTTTTCATGTGACGTCAAAAATGGAGGTGTCTTAACATCAGCAAGGAAGCTCATCAGATCAACGAAGACATCACCGACAGCGAGGTTCGTCTGATCGGTGAAGACGGCGCCATGCTCGGCATAATGTCGGCGGAGGCCGCGCTTGAGGCGGCGGAGGAGGCGGGGCTCGACCTCGTCAAGATCGCGCCTAACGCAGTTCCCCCCGTCTGCCGGATCATGGATTACGGCAAATTCCGTTTCGAGCAGTCGAAACGCGAAAAAGAGGCGCGTAAAAACCAGCACGTCGTTGAAATAAAAGAAGTCCGCATGTCTCCGAGCATCGACACTAACGATTTTAACACAAAGCTCAAAAACGGACTCCGTTTCTTGAACGACGGGAACCGTCTCAAGGTCGCCGTGCGTTTCCGCGGCAGAGAGATGGCTCACACCGAGATCGGAGAGGCGCTGCTTCTTCGCTTTGCCGACGCCTGCGCGGAGGTCGCCGTTATGGACAAAAACCCCAAGCTCGAAGGACGCCACATGAGCATTTTCCTGTCCCCGAAAACCGGAAAATAACTGTCTTTTTATACAAAATACTGGAAGGAGAAATCAACAATGCCGAAAATCAAGACCCACAGCGGCGCGAAAAAGAGATTCAACCTTACCAAATCCGGCAAGGTTAAACGCGCGTGCGCTTATAAGAGCCACATCCTCAACAAAAAGACCTCAAAGCGCAAGAGAGGTCTGCGCAAGGGCGCTTACGCCGACGTCACAAACGCCGCCGCCGTAAAGCGCATGATACTGTACAAATAAGGGAGGGTATGAAAAATGGCAAGAGTTAAGGGCGCGCTGAGTACGCGCAAGAGAAGAAGCAAGGTTTTGAAGCTCGCTAAGGGCTATTGGGGCTCCAAATCCAAGCATTACAAGATGGCGAACCAAGCCATGATGAAGTCCCTCACCTACGCTTACATCGGACGCAAGCAGAAAAAGCGCGACTTCCGTCAGCTCTGGATCACCAGAATAAGCGCCGGGTGCAAGGCAAACGGCATGAACTACAGCCGCTTCATGCACGGGCTCAAGCTCGCGGGCATCGAGATGAACCGCAAGGTCCTCTCCGAGACCGCGATCCACAATCCGGAGGCGTTTTCCGCTCTCTGCGAAACCGCCAAAAAGGCTGTAAACGCCTGATTTCCACGCCAAATTAAGCGTCGCTCCGCTGTGCGGGGCGGCGTTTTTTGTTCCCCGCGCGCCGTTTTCACACGCCGTTTTACAGAAAATCGTCAAAACAGGTTGACAAGCGCGCGCGCGGCGTTTATACTAACACATAATCAAAAAGCTATGATAGAGGCGCGGTTGACAAGAGTAGGCTTTATTAACGCGGCAGACACGCAAAGCCGAAAGGGGATACCGCCGAGGCGTCGGTCGATTGTCTGCATTTCCGACAGCCGGGCCGCCGGAGAATATCCGGCGGACTGTCACTTAGGTGGAGCGCTGTCATTGTTCAAAAGTACCCGCATAATGTCGTACTTGGCCATGAAGCAGTCTCACACTGTTTCATGGTTTATTTTTTCGGGAGGGAAAGAAAATGAAAAACCGCATCGCAAAAATCCTTATCGTCGCGCTGCTCGCCTCCGCGCTTTTGTCGGCATTCGCGCTCCCCGCGCTCGCCGCCGAGGAGACAGGCTCGGAGAGCGGCAACTCCATAAAATGCACCTACTGCCACGGTGACGGCTGTGACGAATGCGAGGGCGAGGGCGTCGTCTATTCGGACAGCAACATGGCGTTCACGTTCTGGGCGCTCGTGCCGCCGCTCGTCGCCATCGCGCTCGCGCTGATTACGAAGGAGGTCTACTCCTCGCTGTTTATCGGCATACTTCTCGGCTGCTTCTTCTATTCAAACGGCAATCCCGTCGGCGCGCTCAACGCGCTCACAAGCGACGGGCTTATCGCCGCGATCTCCGATAACGCCGGCATCTTCCTGTTCCTTGTCATTCTCGGCGCGCTCGTCGCGCTAATAAACAAGTCCGGCGGCTCCGCCGCGTTCGGACGGTGGGCGGAGAGACGTATAAAGACAAAATTCGGCGCCATGATAGTCACATTCTTCCTCGGCATATTCATTTTCATCGACGACTATTTCAACTGCCTCACCGTCGGCTCCGTCATGCAGCCGATAACCGACCGCCACAAGGTCTCACGCGCAAAGCTCGCCTATATCATCGACGCGACCGCCGCGCCGGTCTGCATGATCGCGCCGATCTCATCATGGGCGGCGGCTGTGTCCGGCGTTGTTGAGGGCGATCAGGGCATCGAGCTTTTCGTCAAAGCGATACCGTGGAACTACTACTCCATACTGACATTTGTGTTTATAATCGCCATCTGCCTTATGAAATTCGACTACGGTCCGATGAAGATACACGAGATGAACGCCATGCTGAACGGCGATCTCTATACGACGGGCGACCGTGTCGACAAGGGCGTTGAAATCGAAAAATACAGCGAGCGCGGCAGAGTCATAGACCTGCTGCTGCCCGTTATCGTTCTGATCGCCGCATGTTTCGTCTCACTTCTTTATGTCGGCGGCTATTGGGACGCAGCCGGCGATGTTTTCCACGATTTCCCGAGGGCGTTCGGCAACACAGATGCGTTTGTCGCCCTGCCGTGGGGCTCGCTGATCGCGCTCATCTTCACGATGGTCTATTTCTGGCTCCGCCGCGTTGTAAATTTCAAGGACTCCATGAAATGTATACCGCAGGGCTTTATCAACATGGTCCCCGCGATAACGATACTCGTGCTCGCAAACGCGCTTAAAAACGTCGTAAACGGGCTTCTCGGCGCGAAATTCTTCATCGGCAACGCGATGAGCGGCGCGGCAAGCGGGCTCTTCATCTTCCTGCCCGCCGTCATTTTCCTCGTCGCCTGCGTTTTGAGCTTTTCCACCGGCACGAGCTGGGGCACGTTCGGCATACTTATTCCGATCGTCTCCGTCATCTTCACGCCCGATACGACGCTGTTTTACATCGGCGTCTCCGCGTGCCTTGCGGGCGCGGTGTTCGGAGACCACTGCTCGCCGATCTCGGATACGACGATCATGGCCTCCGCCGGCGCGATGTGCAACCATGTGAACCACGTCTCGACACAGCTTCCATACGCCATCACGGTCGGCGCGATCTGCTATGTAAATTACCTGATCGCGGGACTTCTGCAGGATTGGCGCTTGTGCCTCGCCACCGGCATCGTTATTACCGTCGCTACGCTGATCGTAATAAAGCTTATTGCAAAAAACGATGCTTCGGCGCATACAATAAAGCAGTAAAGCATAAGGGGGCGTCAGCTTGAACAAAATAATAACCGTCAGCCGCGAGTTCGGAAGCGGCGGCAGAGAGCTCGGTCGCCGTCTTGCGGACGCGATGGGCATGGAATATTACGACAAGGAGATCATAACGGAGATATCCAAGCACACCTCCCTGTCCGAAAACTACGTCCGGCAGATAATCGAGCACAAGCCGCACAACCTCTATCCCATCACGATAGGGCGAAGCATACTTTACGTTGAAAGTCCGGAGTTCTCTCACGCGCAGTCCGTCTACTCGGCTCAGCGCGACATAATCTGCGACCTCGCCGAAAAATCCGACTGCGTGATAGTCGGTCGGTGCGCCGATTACATTTTGAAGGATATGAAGCCCTACCGTCTGTTCGTCTACGCGGATATGGACAGCCGCGTCCGCCGCTGCATGGATCGCGTAAACCCGGAGGAGAGCTTTACCGAAAAGGAGCTTCTCCGCCGCATAAAAAGCATAGACAGGGACCGCGCGAAGTATTACGAATATTACACGGGCATGAAGTGGGGCGACAGACTCAATTACGATTATTGCATAAACACGACGAACATCGTTATAAAAGACGAGATACCAAAGCTCGCGGCGCTGTTCATGTGAAATTACGGCTTTTGAAAACTGCGTCCACCCGAAAATCGGGTGGACGCAGTTTTTATTTTTTTCATCGCCTCGCCATGTCAGTTTCTGAGGCTGTGGAGCGGCGCAGGTATTCTGCCGCCGCGCGCTATGAAGTCCGCGCTGCCGCAGGCGTTTACGGGCATAACTGGCGCGGAGCCCAAAAGTCCGCCGAATTCGACCTTGTCGCCCACGGTCTTGCCGGGGACGGGTATTATACGAACCGCCGTGGTCTTGTTGTTTATAACGCCTATCGCTGCCTCGTCCGCTATCATCGCGGCTATTGTCTCCGCCGGCGTATCTCCGGGTACGGCTATCATATCAAGCCCGACGGAGCAGACGCACGTCATCGCCTCGAGCTTTTCGAGCGTTATCGCGCCCTTCTCCGCCGCCGCTATCATGCCCGCGTCCTCGGATACGGGTATGAACGCGCCGGAAAGTCCGCCCACATGGCTCGACGCCATGACGCCGCCCTTTTTGACCGCGTCGTTGAGCAGCGCGAGCGCGGCAGTCGTGCCGTAAGCGCCGACGCTCTCAAGCCCCATCTCCTCAAGTATCGCCGCGACGCTGTCGCCACGCGCCGGAGTCGGTGCGAGCGAGAGATCTACTATGCCGAACGGGACGTTCAATCTCTGCGACGCTTCCCGAGCGACGAGCTCGCCCATGCGCGTCACCTTGAACGCCGTCTTTTTTATCGTCTCCGCGACGACGTCGAACGGCTCTCCCCTGCATTTTTTCAGCGCGTTATAAACCACGCCGGGACCCGATACGCCGACGTTTATCTCGCACTCCGGCTCGCCCGCGCCGTGGAATGCGCCCGCCATGAAGGGGTTATCCTCGACCGCGTTTGCGAACACGACGAGCTTCGCACACGCCATGCCGCCCTCGTCCGCCGTCAGCTCCGCCGCGCGCTTTACGGTGCGCCCCATCTCCGCGACCGCGTCCATATTTATGCCCGCCCGCGTCGTGGCGACGTTCACGCTCGCGCAGACCCGCTCGGTCTCGGAAAGCGCCCGCGGTATCGCGGCGATAAGCCGTCTGTCGCCGGCGGTGAAGCCCTTGTGTACGAGAGCGGAAAAGCCGCCTATGAAGTTCACTCCGGTTTCAGCCGCGGCGCGGTCGAGCACCTTTGCGAACTGAACGTAGTCGTCGGTCTCGCACGCCTCGCACGCGATGGCGATCGGCGTGACGGAGATGCGCTTGTTCACTATCGGGATGCCGAATTCGCGCTCGATCTCCTCGCCCGTTTTTACGAGATTTCCGGCGCAGCGAGTTATCTTGTCGTATATCTTGTCGCAGCACTTTTTCGGATCGGGATCCCCGCAGTCACGCAGGGATATGCCCATCGTTATCGTGCGCACGTCGAGGTGCTGCTGGTCGATCATGTCCAGCGTCTGGAGTATTTCGCCGAAATTTATCATAGCCTACACCCCTTATATCCTGTGCATCGCCTCAAAGATGTCCTCGCGCTGGATGCGTATGCTCATGCCGATATTTTTGCCGTCCTCGTCGAGTATTCCGGCGAGCTCCGTGAAGCTCATTTCGCATTTCCCGAGATCGACGAGCATGACCATTGTAAAATAGTCCTGCAATACCGTCTGGCTTATGTCGAGCACGTTCACTCCGTTTTCCGCGAGGAGCGTGCAGACCTTCGCGATTATGCCTATCTGGTCTTTTCCTATCACCGTAACTATCGCCTTCATTTTGTCCTCCGATCAGTCTATTGAGTAGTTTAGCTCGTCGAGCGTCAGCTCAAACGCGGGCAGGAAGCGTTCCATAAAATAATCCGCCTCCGCCATGTTCATCGCCTCTATCTTCTCTCGCGTCTGTCTCGCGGCGAGCGCGAACTCCGCGTTGCCCGCCTTGAGTTCCTCCAAGCATTTTATATGCGCGGCGAGCGTGTCCGCCGCCTTGACAAGTTCCTCCGTCTCCGCGTCGCAGTCTATGAGATCGGCGTACGCCCCACGCATTTCCTCCGGCAGCGTGTCGAGAAGCCTCAAAAACGCGAGCGCCTCCACGTCCTTGTATGCCTTTTTTATTTCCGGATTGAGATATTTTACGGGCGTGGGCATATCTCCCGTGAAAATTTCCGACGCGTCGTGAAAAAGCGCGGCGGCGGCGGCGCGGTCGGGATTCGCTCGCTTTCCGAAAATATCGCGCCGTATAACGGCAAGCGCGTGCGCGATAACCGCCACCATGTGCGAATGCTCCTGCACGTTTTCGGGGCAGGCGTTTCGCATTAGCGCCCACCGCCCGATATTCTTCATTCTCGATACAAACGCGTAAAATCCGTATTCCATAAGCCCTCACCCGCTGTGTATTTCTTTCTATTTGATAATACCACGTCCGAAAAACAATGTAAAGAATATGAATTTCACGAAAAATGTAAAATACGCGCTTGAAATATGGTCGTTTATACAATATAATAAAAATACGGCGGTTATATATTTTAATCGCCTTTTCGAATGGCTTAAATACCGTAATATCAAACGGAGGTCGCAAAATGGAAAGAAGAGATAAAATAAACTACTACCTCGACATCGCGGAGACGGTGTCGGAGCGCGCAACGTGTCTGCGCCGCAGGTACGGCGCGATAATCGTGTCAAACGATGAGATAATATCTACAGGCTACAACGGCGCCCCGCGCGGCAGAAAAAACTGCACGGATATGGGCGTCTGCCTCCGCGACAGGCTCAACGTGCCGAGCGGAGAGAGATACGAGCTCTGCCGAAGCGTCCACGCCGAGGCAAACTGCATACTGTCCGCATCGCGCCGTGACATGGTGGACTCCGTGCTGTATCTGGCAGGCCGCAACGCGAAGACCGGAGAGCTTCTTACAGATACCACACCCTGCTCCATGTGCCGCCGCCTTATAATAAACGCGGGCATAAGGGAGATCATCTCGCGCACCGGCGATGGAGATTTCACCGTCACTAACGTCCGCGACTGGATATTCAACGACGACTCGCTCGATATGCAGCTGTAAAAGGATATAAATAAAAACATGCCGCGCACGACTGTGCGCGGCATGTTTTATTCTTCTGTAAGCTCAGATATTTCCGGCGGTGCTTCTGCGGACTGCTCAGATAAAAACGGCACCTCGAGGCGAAGTCCGTTCTCGTCGGTGACGATATACTTCTTCAGTCCGAAAAACAGCGCCACGGCGCTTATCACCACGACGATGACGAGCGCCAAAAGCACATGCAGCGCGATTTTCGCGGCGGAGCGCGTCTTATAGTATTTTCTTTTCCGTGACGCCAAAGCTCTCACCGCTTTCCCGTAAAATCCGTTTTTATCTGAAGTTGTTCTCGATCTCGCTTATCATGTTCACGCGCATTTCATGCCTGCCGCCCGATTCAAACTCCGCGCCTAAAAAGGCGTCCACGAGCTTGAGCGCGAGCCCCTTTCCGACGACCGACGCGCCGAAGGCGAGCATATTCGCGTTGTTGTGGCGGCGCGTCATCTCCGCGGAAAACGTGTCGGAGCAGCACGCACAGCGCACGCCCCTCACCTTGTTCGCCGCGATCGAAATGCCGATACCCGTGGTGCAGATAACTATGCCGAGGTCACATTCGCCGGACGCGACGGCGCGCGCCGCCGCCTCGCCGTGTTCTGGGTAGTGCGCCCTGTCGGTCGAATAGCAGCCGAAATCCTTATACTCATGTCCGAGCGACGTCAGGTGCTCTTTGACCTCCTGCATTCTTTCAAAGCCGCCGTGGTCACAGCCGAGAGCGATTTTCATGTGAGCGCCTCCTAAATCTTAATAAACCGCGGCTTTCTTTTCTCGAAAACCGTCACATACTTAAAGCCCGCCTCTCGCAGCATGGAAAATCCCCTGTCGACAAAAAGCCCCGCCTGCGATACGTCGTGACCGTCGGAGCCGACGGTTATTATCTCGCCGCCGAGCTCGCGGTAGAGCTTCAAAATCCACATACTCGGCTCGGAGTCGTTTATCTTCCGCCTGAAGCCCGATACGTTCAGCTCCATTCCGACGCCGCGATCTACAAGCTCCGAAACAAGCTCCCGCACGGTGTCTGTATGTACGGACAGGTCGAGCTCGAAGCCTCGCGCAAGCATACAGTTTAGCGGGTAGCCGATATGCGCGACAACGTCGCAAAGCCCGCTTTTCGCGATCTCTATGTTTTCAAGCAGATAATCGCGCAAAAGCTCACTGCACTCCTCACGGCTTTCATAGGGAATAAAGTAAAAATCCGCTTTTCCCCTGTTATTATGCACGGAGCCTATGACAAAGTCAAGTCCGTCGAGCGCCGTTATCGCCGCCGCGGTTTCAAGGTCGTGATTTATGCCGCCGAGCTCTATTCCGGCGCTTATATCAAGCCTTCCCCGAAACATTTCCCGCGTTTCGGCTATGGACGCGAAATAAGCCTCGCGTATCTCGTAAAAATCGCCGGGCTCGAAGCCGAGCGGCTCCGATGCGTTGCAGTTTTCGACGTGATCCGTAAAGCAGATGTGCTTTATGCCGCGCTCCGTTTCTGCGCGCGCCATGTCCGCCATCGACGATCTGCCGTCGGGGGAAAAAGTTGAATGAAGATGAAAATCCGTCATAATGCGCCCTCACGCTCCGCTATTTTTTCTTGCGTCCCTTGTCGAACATCTTGTGGCTCTGGCTCTTGAAATTCGACTTGTTCCCAAGCGACTCGTCGAATTTAACGAGCATTTCGCGCTGCTCCACCGTGAGATTTTTCGGGATGAACACGTTCACGGTGACGTATTGATCGCCGCGCGCGCCTGTTCGCAGATTTGCTATCCCCTTGCCGCGAAGCCGGAAAACAGTGCCCGGCTGCGTCCCCTCCGGTATGGTGTATTTGACCTTGCCATCGAGCGTCGGCACCTCTATCTCCGCGCCGAGCGCCGCCTGCGCTATGGATATGGGCATATCGAGCATGACGCTCGTGCCGTCGCGCGTGAAAAGCTCATGCGCCCTGACGCCGACAGTGACTAAAAGATCTCCTGCGGGCCCGCCGTTTGCGCCGTGGTTGCCCTGTCCTCTGACGGAGATCGTCTGCCCGTTGTCGATACCGGCGGGTATGTTTACCCTCACGGTGTGCTTGCGCTTTACAAGCCCCTTGCCCTTACAGGTCTGGCAGGGCTGATGTATTATCTTGCCCGTGCCGCCGCAATTCGGGCACTGCGCCTGCGACTGCATTATGCCGAACGGCGTGCGCTGTGACTGCATGACGACGCCGCTTCCGCGGCAGTTTGAGCAGACCTCCGGCGTCGTGCCGTCGGCACAGCCGTTGCCGTGACACGCTTCGCACGCCTCTATTTTATACACTTCGACGTCCTTTTTACAGCCGAACGCCGCCTCTTCAAATGTGATGTACACGCTCGCGCGAATGTCTGTGCCCTGTCGCGGGCCGGTGCGCGATCTCTGACCGCCGCCGAAAATATCTCCGAAGCCTCCGAAGCCGCCCCCGAAGCCGCCGAAAAGGTCGTTGAGTATGTCCGCAAAGCCCCCGAAGCCCTCCGCTGATGAGGCAAAATTGCTCGGGTCGAACGCGGAAAAGCCGAATTTGTCATACTTCGCCCGCTTGTCGGGATCGGAGAGCACCTCGTAAGCCTCGTTAGCCTCCTTAAAGCGCGCCTCGCACGCCTTGTCGCCGGGGTGGAGGTCGGGGTGGTTCTCCTTCGCCATGCGCCTGTATGCTTTTTTTATGTCGGCGTCCGTCGCGTCGCGTCCGACGCCGAGCACCTCGTAATAATCTCTCTTGTCTGCCATATACGAAAACTCCTGAAACCGTTATTAGGAACCCGCTTAAAACGAGTCCCTAATAACAAACTTGCGCTGTTTAAACCTTATTTCTTGTCGTCGTCGACCACTTCGTAGTCAGCATCGTAATAGTCGCCGCCGGCGCCGGCGCCGCCGCCCGGCTGACCGTAGCCCGCGCCCGCGTTCGGGTCATAGCCCGGATTTGCGCCCTGCGGATTTGCCTGCTGATAGAGCTTTTCGGAGACGGCGTAAAACGCCTTCTGAAGCTCCTCCGTCGCCGCCTTTATAGCGCCGCTGTCCGTGCCGGAGGAGGCGTTTTTTACCTTCTGAACAGCGTCTTCTATCGTCTTTTTATCCTCCGGCGAGAGCTTGTCGCCCATCTGCTCTATCGTCTGCTCGCTCTGATATACCATCTGATCTGCGGCGTTTCTGATATCGACCTCTTCCTTGCGCTTTGCGTCCTCGGCGGCGTACTGCTCCGCGTCCTTGACTGCCTTTTCGATGTCCTCCTTGCTCAGATTGGAGGACGCGGTTATCGTGATGTGCTGCTCTTTGCCGGTGCCGAGATCCTTCGCGGATACGTTGACTATGCCGTTGGCGTCGATATCGAACGTGACCTCGATCTGCGGTATGCCGCGGCGAGCCGGAGCGATGCCGTCCAGATGGAAGCGTCCGAGGGACTTGTTGTACTGCGCCATCTCGCGCTCGCCCTGGAGGACGTTTACCTCAACGCTCGTCTGGTTATCGGCGGCGGTGGAGAACACCTGGCTCTTTTTGGTCGGAATCGTCGTGTTCCTCTCGATGAGCTTTGTGAACACGCCGCCGAGAGTTTCGATGCCGAGCGACAGCGGCGTTACGTCGAGCAGAAGTATGCCCTCAACGTCGCCGCCTAAAACGCCGCCCTGGATAGCCGCGCCCATCGCGACGCACTCGTCCGGATTTATGCCCTTGAAGCCCTCTTTTCCGAGGATACTCTTGACTGCCTCCTGAACGGCGGGGATACGGGACGATCCGCCGACAAGCAGCACCTTACTTATCTCCGATGTGGACAGTCCGGAATCCGAAAGCGCCTGCTTAACAGGTCCCATCGTCATCTCGACGAGGTGATGCGTGAGCTCGTTGAATTTCGCCCTTGTGAGCGTCATGTCAAGGTGCTTCGGACCCGTTGCGTCCGCCGTGATATACGGCAGGTTTATATTCGTGCTCGTGACGCCGGAAAGCTCGATCTTCGCCTTTTCCGCCGCCTCCTTGAGGCGCTGCATCGCCATTTTGTCCATGCTCAGATCGACGCCCTGCGATTTTCTGAACTCGTCAACAAGATATTTCGTCACGCAGGCGTCAAAATCGTCGCCGCCGAGGCGGTTGTTGCCGGCGGTCGCCAAAACCTCGATAACGCCGTCGCCTATCTCCAAAACGGACACGTCGAACGTGCCGCCGCCGAGGTCGTAGACCATTATCTTCTGGTCGCTCTCCTTATCGACGCCGTATGCGAGAGCCGCGGCGGTCGGCTCGTTGATTATGCGCTTTACGTCGAGACCCGCGATCTTGCCCGCGTCCTTCGTCGCCTGGCGCTGAGAGTCGGTGAAGTAAGCCGGAACGGTGATGACCGCTTCTGTCACCGTCGTGCCGAGATACGCCTCCGCGTCCGCCTTGAGCTTTTGAAGCACCATCGCGGATATCTCCTGCGGGGTGTAGTTCTTGCCGTCGATCGTGACCTTGTAGTTCGAGCCCATCTCGCGCTTTATCGAGGACACGGTGCGGTCAGGATTTGTGACCGCCTGCCGCTTTGCGACCTGTCCGACCATGCGCTCGCCGTCCTTTGAAAACGCGACGACGGACGGAGTGGTGCGATTGCCCTCCGCGTTTGCTATTACGACAGCCTCGCCGCCCTCGATTACCGCGACGCAGGAGTTTGTCGTGCCCAAATCAATACCGATTATTTTTCCCATTTTTGAATTCCTCCTATATATTGTGAATGTTTATTATAACCATTTAATTTGCGACCTTGACCATCGAAAAGCGTATCACCTTTTCGCCGAGCATAAATCCCTTCTGAAATTCCTCCGCGACTGTATTTTCCCCAAAGCTGTCGTCCTCTATGTGCGTTACGGCGTTGTGCCTTTCGGGGTCGAATTTTTCGCCCTCCGCGGGTATCGCCTTGACGCCCAATTTATCGAAAATATCGAGAAGCTGTGTCATCGTCATCTCGACGCCCTTGTAAAACGCCTCGTCGGTCGTCTCCTGCTTGAGCGCGCGCTCGAGATTGTCATAGACCGGAAGCAGCTTTAATATCGTGTCCGCCTTCACGTCGGTATACAGCGCCTCGCGCTCCTTCTGACTGCGCTTTCTGAAATTATCGTACTCCGCCAAAAGCCGGAGGTATTTGTCCTTCTCTGCGGCAAGCTCGTTTATAAGCGCATCCTTTTCATCGGGTTCCGCCGCGGATGCCTCCTCGACGGGCGCCTCCGTTTCGTTTATCTGCTCGCGAGCTTCCTCTTCGGGGGCGTTATCCTGCTTTTTCTTACTCAAAATCAATCATCCTCCGTAAAATCGTTGTTCTTTTGCTTTTTATAATTGCCGTCCGTAAGCTCCGGCGGCATTTTGCCGCCCGCAAGTATGTGGCTCAATTCCTTTGTTATATATGAGAGCTTCGCGGCGACGCGGGAATAGTCCATTCGCGTCGGTCCGACGACGCCGAGTATGCCTTGAAGTCCGTTTCCCGCGTCGTATTTTGCGACGATGACGCTCGAATCCTTCAGCTCCTCCGCGAGGTTTTCGGGTCCTATCGTTATCTGCAGCTCCGCGTCGCCCGCGGGCGCGGGGAGCTTTAACAGCCTCTCGTCGTCGGAGAGGTATGCGAGCAGCTTTTGCGCCTTGCCGATGTCCTGATATTCCGGATGCTGTAAAAGCTGACCCGTTCCGGCGAGATACGCCTCGCTGTGCTTTACGGCGCTTAAAGCCTCTATCGCAAAGCCCGCGATCACGGCGACGACGCCGACCGTGTCACCCGTCGTGCGTTACGCCGTCTGTATAAGCTGAGTCGTTATTTTGTCCTCGGTTATCCCCGTAAAGCCGCCGTTGAACACGGCTGACATTTTTGCGAGAGTCTCCGCCTCAACCGGAAAAGTGAGGTGTATCAGCTTGTTTTTTACCGCTTTGTTCGACAGCATTACGACCGCTATAAACGAATTTTGATCGACGGAAATAAAGTCGAAGCGAGATATCGTCACCTGCTGTGCCGCGGCGGACAGAGCGTATACCGGATAGTTTGTTAGCATACTCGTCAGTCTGCCCGCGTCCGACACGACCTTGTCGAGCTGCAGCATTTTGTCCTTGAGCCCGGCGTTTATCGTCTCCGTCTCCTCAAGCGAGAGCTTTTGACGGCGCATAAGCTCGTTAACATATATACGATAGCCGAGAGCCGACGGGATACGCCCCGCCGAGGTGTGCGGCTTTTCGAGATAGCCGAGTTCCTCAAGCTCCGCCATCTCGTTTCGCACGGTAGCGGAGGAAATTCCGAGACCGGCGTTTTCTACGATGGACTTTGAGCTTACGGGCTCCGCCGTCTCGATGTACTCCTCGACGATGGCGCGCATTATTTTCTTTTTGCGCTCGCTGAGATCCATACCGCGCCTCCGCTTTCGATTTCTCAAGTTTTTAGCACTCTCTCCATTCGAGTGCTAAGGATAATTTAACACTATGGTCAGAGATTGTCAATACTTACCGCAAATGTTTTTATTTTATTCATTTTTAGGCTTCCGACAACAAAAAATACGGGGCGGCATAACGCCGCCCCGAAGGAGTTGTGCAGCTTATTAAACAATAAGCTGTGGTACCGTATGCGCTTATTTTACAGCCAAATGACCTCGCCGCTTGCTATGTCGTAGATAGCGGGGACAACCGTCGTTCCGACGTGCTTGATGATCGGATCAGCCTTGATCTGCTCCGCCATCGCGATAGCGTTGGCGCGGGAGACCTCATTGACTGAAGCGCCTGCCTTTACGGAAGGCTGGATCTTCTTTACGATAGCCTCGATGTTCTCCGGCAACTCGCCGCCCTCACAGGCAGCGGTGACGGCGCCGCAGCTCGTGTGGCCGAGAACGACCATGAGCGGGCTTCCGAGATGCTCTGCGCCATACTCGATGGAGCCGAGAACGACCTCGTCAACGACGTTGCCGGCGTTGCGGATAACGAAGATGTCGCCGAGCTTCTGATCGAAATAGATCTCAGGAGCCACGCGGCTGTCGGCGCAGCACAGGATTATCGCGAACGGCTTCTGACCCATGGTCAGCTTTCCGCGAATCTCGGCGTAGTTGTCCTTGACGGACAGCTCTCCGCTCATAAATCTGGCGTTGCCCTCCTTCAGCATCTGCAGAGCTTCTTCTGCGCTTGTCACTTTGACTTCAGGATCATGTAACCTCATAATTATGCTCTCCTTCCTGTAATTAAAATATTGCAAATGGTTACTTTACCCATAATAAGGTTCTTCTTTTATAGGGATATGCTGTTATTTCAGTTCTTTCTTGTTTCTCTTGAGCAGCAGCAGGACCATCGGTACAAAGAATGTCACGACAATCCCGAGGCAGAAGCCGTTATTGTACAGGTTCATCCAGCCGTGAAGCGAGCCGGTGTTCGGCACGAGGACAGAATGTATCATGCCCGCGAAAAAGCCGACCAGCGGACCGTGCTTATATACTACCGGAGCCATGCCGCAGCCGTAGATCGCGGCGATGACCATGTTCTTGGAGCCGACATACGCAAAGGCGGTATCCCATACATTTGCGCCTGTCACAAGCGCCTTTATGGAGGTCAAGCCGAAGCTTGTCACATAGACTCCGACCATGATCGGCGCCATCGTGCGCACCGAGATGCCGTTCGAGGCAAAGCCTACCACGGTGAACAGCGCAGCGAAAACGGGACCGTTTGCCGTCGCATTCTTTGTGAGCACGAAGTAGAGAATGCACATCAGACCGCACACGCCCATGTTGACGAGCGATGCGCCGAAGCCGAACTGCTCCACCGCGCTGCCGGAATATTTCGCAGCGACGATGCTGTCGATGTGTCCACGCTCCTTGATAGCGATAAGGAGACCGACTACCATCAGGTATACAAGAATTACCGCGATGCATATCATGAGCTTTCCGTCGGCAATGTCCGGATAATCATGGAACGGACCGGAGGACGTGTGTCCAAAGCCGATAACCTTCATAATTGCGAAGATGAGGAAGCCCGTAAGTCCCGCCGCAAAGCCCGCGTTGTAAAGCGTGAGACCGGAGTGCTTTTCAGGCAGGAAGCCCGCAAAGGTCGCCACGAGATAACCGGCGATAAGACCGATCACGACGGCGAGTACGAGTCCGCCGGCGGAAAACGCCGCGGTTTCGCCCATGACCTCGTTTGAGCTCGCGTCGCCTTTTATGTAGAGGGTGAGAATGCTGACCAGCGGAGAAAGCGCCGCCGAGAACCAGCCCAGACCCGTAACGGTCTTGATCTCCTTTTTGTGCACGAGCGCGTGGATAATAACGCCGAAGAACAGCGGCCATACATTCCAGAGCGTTTTGCCGCAGAACGCGAAGCCGAAAACCATGAACGCCGCGGCGATAGCGCCGCCGTTTATGTTGGTCTTCGTGAGAAGATAGCTCAGCATTACGATTATCAGCAGAAGTCCCGCGTTGATAAACGGAACGCCTATCGCGCCGTCCACGACCGCGAAGGTGTTGATGTCAAGCAGTCCGCTTGCAGTCTGCTGCAGGACAAAACCTCTTGAGATCTCCGCAAACGACGGCGTCAAGATCATACCGATGAGGATCGATACAAGCCCCATTCCGATAAATACAATGGCGCGCAGCACATTACCTACCGGCACGACCTCCGCTTTGTTTCCATTTGTGTTCATTGTATCCTCCTTGTCTCTCGCAGCCTGTTACAGCGACTTTAACATCACATACGCGATGGCGATCAGCAATCCGGCTGCAAATATAATCAGAGCATAGGACATTGTCTGGCGCAGGAGCGACTTCAGACCGCTTGCCTGTGAGGACTCTGCGTCCACAAAATTCCCGATGTTCTTATCAATGATACGGTTGATCCAGGATTTTTCCTTGCCGCGCTCACGAAGCGCATCCTCGATATCGTCCAGAACGGGAACGCGCTCTATCGGAGTGACGGTGCGGTTATCCTCGTCCTTATCCCAAACCTCGATGGCGCTTGTATCGTAGACCTTTTTCAGGAATGCGAAATTCTTCTGTCCGTCGATTTTATGGGCGGGATACCACTCCTTGCTCTTTGCGATGAACTCATGCACGTTCGGCTTGCGCGGAGTGTACCAGTTTGCGAATTTCCAGAATACCTTGTACCCGATTTTTCCGACAAATTCAACTATCGAACCGATAACGCGCGTCACAAACGCGCCGATAAACGGCAGGACCTTTACCATGATCGGGCGGTAGATGCGGTCCTCGATATCCACGAATTTCGGCCAGGCGTTGATGTAGACCTTTTTGCCGTTTTCATCGCGCGACATGAGACAGCCGCGGACGATGAATATGTAGATTATCGCGCCTATCAACAGAGACGCGGCTGCGCCGCGGAGACATGCCCACTGGAAGAAGTGCACGTCATGCGGATGTCCGGTCATATAGAAGAAGTCCTTGGCAAACTGCGAGATCGGGATCATGGTCTTGGTCAGCGTCATGCCTAATACGGGCAAAATCAAGGAGCAAAGCGTCAGCGTGATCGCGGAAGCCTTGTTCATGTACTTCTTGTTCGAGGAGTCCATTTTGTCCTGCTTGTACGGGTTCTTTTCCCAGAACACGCAGATGTATATCTTGGTCATGTACGCCGTCGTCAGACCGCCGGTGAGGGTGAAGATACTCTCGACGACCCTGAAGACATGTGCTGCAAACTCGTAGTCATGATAGGTCCAGATGCGTTCCACGATGGACTCGTGGATGAGCGTCTTACTCACATAGCCACTCCAGAGGGGCATACCGATAATCGCCAAAACGCCCATGCCGAAGATGAACTTCAGCAGCGGCTTGCGGTAACCGAAGCCGCGCACCTCGTTGAGATCGAGCTGATGCAAATTCATATACACAACGCCGGCAGCCATGAACAGCACCAGCTTGATGAGCGAGTGGTTCATCATGTGAAGCACCGCGCCCTGCTGTGCGTAAAAGTGGTACTGCATCGTGTCCTCTCTGCCCATCAAGATGCACTGCATCGCGATGGCTGTCAGAATGAAGCCGATCTGCGACATCGACGAGCAGGCGAGCGTTCTCTTTAAGTCTACCGAGAACAGCGCCAAAAACGCGCCGCCGAACATCGTGATAACAGCGATGCCGAGAAGCACACAGTCCCATACCCAGTCTCCGAAGAGCATGTGGGCGGAGATGATTATAATTCCGTAAACACCGGTCTTTGTCAGAACGCCCGACAGCAGCGCCGAAGCCGGAGCCGGAGCGACCGGATGCGCCTTCGGAAGCCATACGTGCAGCGGGAACATTCCGGATTTTCCGCCGAAGCCGACGATCATAAGACCTGCCGCCCAGTAGATGGGCTTTTTATCCGGAAGCGCCGCGCAGAGCTCCTTTATCTTGTCGATGCGGAGCGTGCCGATCGTGCGGTACAGCAGGAAGATGCCCATCAGCGTAACGAGACCGCCGAATACGTTTAAGAACGTATAGGTGTCGGACGCGCGTCTTGCGCCGGGCTTTTCGTCATGTATGACCATGACGTACGACGTGAACGCCATGACCTCGAAGAAGGTGAACAGCGTCATTATGTCGCCCGATAAGAACACGGCGACCGTCGCGCCTTCCGTCATCAGCATAAACAGGTAGTAACGATTTCTGTTGCGGTAATGCGCGAAGTATTCCGCCGAGAAAACCGTTGTTCCCGCCCACATGAGAGTGGTGATTACCGCGTAAATGCTGCGGAAGCCGTCCATTTGGAATAGCAGTCCGTCATGCCCCCAGAAGGGTACGCTGAAATACTGTGTTCCCTGTCCCGAAACAACCATCACCATATAGATGGCAATCAGAAGTTCCACTATGGTAACCGCGTCGGCGAACAGGTTCCTCGCTTTTTTGTTCTTCCTGCCGATAAAGTAGCTTATGAAAGCCCCCACCATCGGCCAAAAGACCAATACCGGCAATAACATTTGGTTCAAGGATCCTCTCCTCCTTTCAGATGATTGCCATGCTGCTTATCGGCCCAACCAGTGCGCCGAAGGCGATAATTGCGACCGCCAATATAATAAGCGGTATCGTCATGTAGCGGTTCGGATCGCTCACGCCCTTGTTAGTGACCGCCAAGTCGGAGTCCTTACCGGGCATGAACGCGGATACGCATATACTGAACAGGTATATCGCCGTCAGCAATGCGGAGACCGCAAGTACTATCGTGCCGCCAAAAGCGAGTATGTTGCTTCCGCTTCTGAATACGGCAAGAGTCAAATACCATTTGCTGAAAAATCCGGGAAGCGGCGGAACGCCGACAAGCGCGAACGACGCTATCGTAAATACGACCATCGTCACAGGCATCGCCTTGCCTATGCCGCGCAGCTCCCAAACATATTCTCTGTGCGTCTTGTAGAGGATAGCGCCGGCGCACAGGAACAGCGTGATCTTAACTATCGCATGACCGACAAGGTGCATCATGCCGCCGACATAACCGTCCGCGCTCATAAGAGCGAGACCGAACAGTATGTACGAGAGCTGAGATACCGTCGAATATGCGAGACGGCGCTTTAGGTGCTTCATCATCAGCGCCATGGCCGAGCCGTACAAAATCGTTACAAGGCTCGCCGCGAGCACTATATACTGCGCCGTTGTGCCGCGAAGCGCGTCGGGTCCTATCGAGAAGTATGTGACCCTCGCCACCGCGAACACGCCCGCCTTTACGACCGCGACAGCATGGAGCAGCGCGGAAACCGGCGTAGGTGCGACAGATGCGACCGGAAGCCATGCGTGAAACGGCATGACGGCGCTTTTGACGCCGAAGCCGAAGAACGCGAGGACATACGCGATCTGCAGAACGCTTGCTCCTGCGAGAGCGCCGCTTATCACGCCGCCGGGCACGAACGCAGTCGTTCCCGCGGTGAGCGCTATCATAACGATGCCCATAAGGGCTATCGTAGCGCCCGCGATCGAGAATATCAGATATACGCGCGCGGCGGTCTTGCTCTGCTCGCTCTCATTGTGGATAACGAGCGGCATGGTGATGAATGTCAAAAGCTCGTAGAACAGGTACATCGTGATGAGGCTGCCCGAGAAGCTGATACCCATCATAACGCCGAACGCCATTGTATAGAATGCGAAGAAGCGGTTTTCCCCTCCCTCGTGCGTCATATACTCAAACGCATAGAATATGCAGAGTATCCACAGAAGGCTTACAAGCGAGGCAAACATCGCACCCATCGTGTCCAGCTTGAACA
The DNA here is from genome assembly GCA_017518445.1 of Oscillospiraceae bacterium. Lineage (GTDB taxonomy): Bacteria > Bacillota > Clostridia > Oscillospirales > Oscillospiraceae > RGIG6097. The sequence continues at coordinate 24,863 of JAFWVB010000006.1, forward strand.
TCACCGGGTTGCCGGGGACGAGGTCAAACAGAGTAAGCTCCGTACCTCTCGCAAACGCCGACAGCGCAAGCACGATTACCGCGTTTATAATGACTGCGGCTGCAACGAAGCGCTCTCTTGACTTGCGCGTCTGAAAGCCCGCTTTGAGGATATAGAGTCCCGCCAATATGGGGAGGAGGACCGGTACAATAAGTAAAATGCTCATAAGCTCCTCCTATCCTACATAATCGTTGCGGCAATGCTTGAGAATGCCTGAATCAAAGGTTGTGCGAAAATTCCGACGCCGACCGCGAGGACGGTCAGAACGATCATCGGCACGGTCATGTAAGCATTCGCCTCGGTCTTGACCATCTTGTCATACGGATAGTCGTCGCCCGGGAAAAACGCCTTTGCCATGATCGTAAGCAGGTAACCCGCAGTCAGGAACGCGGAGGTAAGAAGCACCGCGGGACCTATGTACCTGAAGGCGCCGATTTCGGAGTTGAGCGCGCCGATCGCAAGATACCACTTGCTCTCGAAGCCGCTCGTCGGCGGAATTCCGACAAGGGCGATCGACGCGAGCGTAAAGCACCACATCGTGATCGGCATTTCCTTGCCGATGCCTTTAAGCTGTGTGACAAACGTCTTATGCGTCTTGTAGATAACGCTGCCCGCGCTCAAAAACAGGACGTTTTTGATAAGCGCATGAGCGACCATGTGAAGCAGCGCGCCGACGAAACCGAGCGTGTTCATCGTCATAAGACCGAACAGAACGTAAGACACCTGTGAAACCGATGAATACGCAAGGCGCTTTTTGAACAGCTTCTCCTTAAACGCGAGCATCGAGCCCATAAATACCGTGTAGAGCGTAAGTCCCAGAAGGACGTACTGTACCCATGTGCCTTTCAAAAATTCAACGCCGACCATGTAGTACATAACGCGAATTATCGCAAGCACGCCCATCTTGGTGATGACGCCCGAGAGCACCGCGGAAGCCGGAGCCGGCGCAACGGGGTGCGCGTTCGGCAGCCACGCGTGCAGCGGGAACATACCCGCCTTGCAGCCGAAGCCGATTATGGTCAGAAGGACCATTATCTGGAACAGCAGCATTTTTCCGGCAACCTTATCCCTTATCAGAGTACCGCCCGCAACGAAGTTCGTTGTTTCGCAGTTTTCATAAAGGAAGAAGAATCCGGCGAGGGCTATCGTTGCCCCAACAAAGGAATAAATCAAATATTTTTTGCCGGCCTTGATCGACTGATCTGCCATGGAATGCATAACCAATGGGAACGTGATCAGGGTCATCATCTCATAAAAGAGGTAAAGTGTCTGCAGGTTTGCGGAGTAGCTTATGCCAACCAGCACGCCTATCGTCGCGACGAAAAATGTGAAGTAACGCTCCTCCATTCCCTCGTGCTTTACATATTCAAAGGAATAGAAGGTCGCCGTGCACCACAAGAGCGAAGCGATGATGGAGACGAGGCGGCTCATCCCGTCTATTTTCAACGAGATGTCGACCACGCGGTTGAGCCTCAGCACCGTGAGGGAAGTCCCGTCCGGCTGCGTAAGGGCAATTATCAGTACAACCAAAAAGTTGATGATAACTACCGCGCTGACATACAGCTCTCGCTTTTTCCTGTCATGCAGCTTTAACGGCTGCACCAGCACACCCATGATGAGCGGGAATATGACCGGAAAGAGTAAAGCGATATTCATACGTTCCTCTCCTTTAACCGTTTCATAATACCGGCATCAATGTGCAATACTTGTCAAGAATGAAATACCTTTATGCAGGAAGTCGGAAACCGGACCCGCATACACGCCGAAAACAATCACGCCGACCGCAAGAATGATAAGCGGCATAAGATCCTTTATCGGACGCTCCTTGCTTCCGAGAGGATCGGTCATCTCCTTTGCCTCCTTGCCGAAGAACGCGCGGATAACAACAGGCAGATAGTAGAGCGCGTTTAACAGTGCGGAAACAGACAGCGGGATAAGCAGCCAGTATCTGCTGCTGTCCACGATAGCCGTCGCAAAATTCCACTTACTGTTGAAGCCGACGAACAGCGGGATACCTATCATCGACAGGCCGCCGATCGTGAACAGCGCCATCGTAACGGGCATGAGCCTTCCGATACCGCCCATCTTGGTGAGGTCGCGGTTGTGAGTCTGCTCTATGATGGAGCCGGCGACGAGGAACAGACCGGACTTCGTGACAGCGTGCGCCAAAATGTGGAACAGCGCCGCGAAGAGACCGAGCTCTGTGCCGATGCCGATGCCCATAAATATGTAACCCATCTGAGCGACGGAGGAGTAAGCGATCATGCGCTTGATGTCTGTCTGCATGATGGCGAGGACGGAGCCGCAGATCATGGCGACGACGCCGACTACCATAATGACATTCAGGAGATTGCGCATTCCCGTGCTTGCGATAAGCTCGAAGCCGACAGCGCCGAAGAGCATCTTCATATAGAATACGATGTATGCCTTCAGAACGAGGGACGAGAGGATCGCGGAGGACGGCGACGGCGCGGTGCCGTGCGCGTCAGGCAGCCATATATGGCAGGGGAACAGCGCCGCCTTGAAGGCGATACCGCCGGAGATGAGCGCGAACGACCAAATCACATAGGACTGCTTTTCCGCCATGAAGCCGGCGCTCTGTATGACAGCGCCGATTCCGCTTATCGAAAGCGAACCCGTCTGCGAATAGAGGATTATCATGCCCATCAGAACGAGCGTTGAACCGAGAATGGAAAGCGACAGATACTTGAGACCCGCGTGAACGTTTTCCTTTTGGTTCTTTACGATGACTATGCCGGCCGCGGCAAAGCTCGAAAGCTCAATGGAAATGAACACGCCCAAAAGTCCCTCGAAGAATACGACGGCGTTCAGAGTGCAGAGAAGTATCAGCACCAGACCGTAGAACATCGGGATCTTTTTCTGTTCCACATCGTGCGAGATCATGCTCACCGACGCCCATACGATAAGGAAGCCGATGATACCGAAGATGCACGCCATGAAGCATTCAAGGTATCCGATACGAATGGTCTGTCCGAACAGATTTGTTATCTGCTCGCCCTCCAAGCTAACTCTTACCGTCATGAAGATGGCAAGCGCAACGTTGACGAGTGCTACGCCGACGCCGATTATCCTTGCCGTTTTGTCATTTTTGCAGGCCCAAGCGGCGACTGCTCCTACCAGAAGTAACGCAATTATGGCAACTCCCATAGTTAAACCCCCTTTTAATTTCGAAAGCGATTAAAATTTATCTACAATATTTCAACACCTTTTATCAGCATATCGTATACGAGTATACCGCCAACGCCGAGGGCGATATTGATCGCGGCAAACAGGCTGATAACAAAAGCGTAATTCGACGCCGAGCCCTTTTCATCTGCGTAAAGGTCTTCGTCGGGCGACGGCTTTGAGAAGATACGGAGCGCTACCAGCAGGTAGTACATGGCGTTCAGACACGAGCTGATCGCCAAAGCTATCAGGAAGATGTACATCTTCCCTCCTGCGTTAAGCGCAAGGTACACCTTCGAGGTAAATCCGCCGAAAAGCGGTACGCCGATCATCGAGCAGGTTCCGACGAGGAAGCCCAGCCCCGCCAATTTGTTTCTCCGTCCGGCGCCCTTCATGTCGGCGATCAGCTTGCTGTGCCCGGAAGCCTCGATGAGACCGCCCGCGGAGCTGAACAGCAAGGGCTTTGTGAAGGCGTGTACCACCATGTGAAACAGCGCAGCCGCCAGTGCCGCCCATGTGCCGACGCCGATGCCGGCGTATATGTAGCCGATCTGAGCGACAGAGGAATACGCGATCATGCGCTTTAGGTTCTTTTCCCGCATTGCCATGACGCTTCCGATTATCATACCGGCGATACCCATCGCAAATACGATGTTCAGAATGCCCATGGAGCGGATGACTTCTATACCGAATACACGGTAGTAAATTTTAATCAGCAGTATGATATAGCCCTTTACCACAACGCCGGAAAGGATCGAGCTTGACGCCGTGGTCGCGGTCCCGTGCGCATCTGGGAGCCAGAGGTGGAACGGGAACATCGCGCTCTTCACACCCATGGACACCGTTATAAGAATAGCCGTCGCCAAAAGCGGCCAGCGATAATCTCCAGATGACACGAGTGTCTTTACCGTTTCGGATAACGCGGGGATCAGAAGATGCCCCGTAATCGCATACATTATAGCGATAGAGATAAGGAACAGTCCTGAAGCCATAAGGCTTATTATCAGGTATTTAATTGTCGCCTTTAAGGTCTCTCCGCTCTCCTTTACCATGACGATGCCGCAGCTTGCAAGAGTGTTTATCTCAATGAAGACATACGCGGTGAAGATGTCGTTGGTATAGATTAGAGCAAGTAAAGAGAGCAGCAATAAGAGAAGGAGCGAGTAATAGCAGTGCTGCTTGCAGCTTTTTACGTCCTCTAAGACGCCCTTTTTCCCCGCGGCAACAGACAGGAACAATATCGCGGAGAAAGCGAACGCCAACACGCTCTCCATGAGGCCGAAGCGAAGCTCGTTGCCCCACGGCGACGGGAAGTGACCGAGCGTGTATGTGATCGTACCTCCGTTTTTAAGGAAGTACGGGATCAGCACAAACGAGAGCGCGGCGACGACCGCAAAAATGAACTGCATAAGCAGATATGCGGTTTTTTCCTTTTTGCCGAGCAGCAGGACGATTACCGATCCAACCATCGCTAAAAGAATTGTAATGAATGGTATGTTGTTCATTTCTCACCTTTCAGTAGATGCTTTAATGTTGTCCAGTCAACTTCCAGTGAATTGTATTGCTGATACCAGCGAAGCGCAAGCGCGAGAGCAAACGCGGTGGTTGAAACCGCAACCACGATGCCCGTGAGCACCAATCCGCTCGGAATGGGATTGATGTACCGGCTTGCGTCCGTCACCCCGTCTCTTATTATCGGGCTCATTCTTCCCGCGATATAGCCCTTTGCCGCAAGAAACAGGAAAACCGACGTGTCCATGATGTTAAGACCGATGATCTTCTTGATCAGGTTACGCTGGATAAGCAATATCAAAAATCCGACCACAAACAGCAGCATCGACGCCAATTCATAATAATTTGAAAACAGATTACCCATACGCCACTCCCTCCTTTACGAGATCTTCCAGTCCGTAAACAGACTGTAAAGCGTGAACATGGTGCAGGAAACAACGAGACCTACGCAAATATTCAGAGGGAAAATAAGTCCGGCGGAAAGAATGCTGCCCGGAGTGCCGAGCGGGATAATGCTTTCAATTCCGTTTGCGCCAGTGTAAACAGAGTACGTTTTGAGTCCCATGTAAACAAGGAGCGCCGCCACCATCACCTTTGAGCAGCCGTCCACCGTGGCAAACCTTTTTGTGAAGCGTTCTCCGAACGCCAGGTGGCTTAAAATCAGCGAGGCTCCGATTATCGTGCCGCCTGAAAAGCCGCCGCCGGGAGACAGGTGACCGTTTATCACGACATAAATGCCGTACAGCAGCGAGAATGGAAGCGCGATCCTTATAATGACCTTCGCCGGAAGGGATCGCACGCCTGACAAATTCGCCTCCGTGCTTCCGATCTTGCCCTCGTTGTCCTTGCGCCTTGACTGCTGGAGCAGGAATATGACCGTGATCGTCGCGGTGAACAGAACGATCGACTCGCCGAGCGTATCGAAGGCGCGGTAATCGAGGATCATTCCAGCGACCGTGTTTACGGCGCCCGTGTCCTTTATACCCTCCTCAAGATAGCGCCTGCTCACTTCGTTTACCGTCGGATTGTTCGCCATTCCGAATTTCGGAAGCAGCGCCACTGTTACGACAAGTATGAGCGCGAGCATTATTCCGCATATCGTGGCGACCGCGCGGTACGAGCGCTCTATAGCGCCGACCTCCGCGCAGAGCTTTGCCTCCTCGCTTACCGGTTCCTCCGGCTTTGCCGGTTCCGGCGCTTCTATCGGAGGCGGCGCTTCCGCCGCCGGAGCTTCGACGGCCTCCGCCGCGGGCTCCTCCTGCGGAGCTTCGGCTGCGGGTTCTTCGTGCGACGCTTCTTTTAAAGGTTCTTCGTGTAAAACTTCTTCGTGCGCGTGCGTCTCATCTGCATGAGCCGCCTCGCAGTGGTCATCGTGACCGTGGTCGTCATGACCGTGACCTCCGTGGTCATCATGGCCGTGGTCGTCGTGACCGTGGCCATGGTCGTCTTTTTTCGGCGGGTAAACCACCTCGGCAGGGATATCCGGAGAGTTCGCGCTTACCCAATCTGAAAAAGACGTTAAGGTTTTCTTCCCTTTATCAGAGATTATGCCCATCTACTCCGCATCCCCCTCTTCTTTCAAAGCGTTGATTTTTTTCAGCACCATAATGAACAGCAGCGTTGTTATGCCGCAGCCGACCGCCGCCTCGGTAATGGCGAGATCCGGCGATTCGAGCGAGAGCCACAGCACCGCCATGATCGCACTGTATGACATGAACACTATGACCGCGTTCATAATGCGTTTTATGAAGAAAACGCTGATGGCGCAGGCGATCAGAAACAGCAGCAGCATTATAGAAAACCATGTCATGGCAGCTCTTCCACCTCGCATTCATTCTCTAAGTTTTCGTTTGTTTCAACCTCTATTTTACATACAAGATGGCTCGCTACCGGGTTTGTGAGCCAAATGAACGCCGCGATCACCAACAGCTTTATTATCGCGCCCGCACCGGTCGAGAAAAACATGAGACCGATGCACACGAACAATGCCGCGAGCGAGTCGCATTTCGCCGCGACGTGTACGCGGTTCAATACGTAACTGAAGCGGAACAGTCCGAGTGTGGCGACGCCGAAAATGAACAGCCCGATGGCGATGAAAACGGCGCCGGCAATGAGCTTAAACATTTCCATTGGTCCCCTCCTCCTTTTCCTTCTTCGCCGCGCGCGCCAGCATGTTCCGCGCCAGACATACGACGGCAAGGAAGCTCAGCAGAACGTATACCATCGCGATGTCCATGAATTGGTTGTCATGGAGATACTGACCTATCAAAAGAATAAGGATAATACCCTTTATGCTTATGATGTTGACGGCAACGAGCCTATCCGTCATACGCGGGCCGAGTACTGCGCGCAGCAGGCAGAAAAAGATAGTTACGGACAAAAAGCCCATGGCGATAAGTAAAATCAAATTCATTGTATCCATCTCACTCACAGCCCCTTTTCCATGCCTATCAGCTTCTTTTCAAGCGCGGAGTCTCCGAGCCCCTCGCGCGAGTTGTCGTCGATCGCGTGGACATACACGCATCCGTCTCCGACATCCACCGTTATCGTGCCCGGCGTCAGGGTGATGGAGTTTGCGAGAGCCACGCGCCCGACTCCGGTTTTGAGCGGAGTCTTGTGCTTGACGATCTTCGGTTGTATTTTCGCATCGGGATCCTTTGACAGGACAAGCCCTATCATATGTATGTTCGCGGCGATCACCTCTACGATCAAGCGGAGAACAAAAAAGATAAACGCGGGTATTCTCGCCGCAAATTTACCGTCCCGCTTGACGCTCCACCCGGTAAACTTCGCAAGAAACCATGTCAGTATGGCGGTGGCTATGACGCCGCTGATGATAACATCCACGGTGAACCGCCCGTTGAACACCAGCCATAGTAAGAATAACAGTATTGGCATATATTCCTCCTTTAGAAAAGCCGCTTAATGGTGCTCTTCTTCATGATGTTCTTCTTCATGATGTTCTTCTTCATGATGTTCATCATGATGCTCTTCTTCATTATGGCCTTCCTCGCCATGTTCTTCGCCGTGCTCACCATGCTCGTCACCGTGACCCTCACCGTGCTCGGTATGCTCGGTGTGTTCGCCGTGTTCGCCGTGTTCATCTCCGTGATGACCGGGTCCGTGTCCGTGGTTGACGTCGGCAACAACAAATATGAGTATGCCTATGACCATTGCCATTGCCACGATAAAAGAAATAAGTTTTTTCACAATGATGACCTCCGATTCAGCAGTCAGATGTGTTGATGTATTGCTTCAGCGCCTCCGGGTTTACGACCCTTATCTTGTTTCTTCCGGTCTCCACGAGACCGCAGTCTTTAAGTACGCTGATATTCCTGGTAATTGCCTCTCTTGTCGTACAGAGCTGTTCGGCAAGCTCCTCATGGCTCGTGTATATCATGTCGTCTCCGAAACGCTCACAGCTTCGGAGGAGGAACATCGACAGCCGCTTGCTTATATCCTTTTCCATGCGCGCGTAAAGCGTGAACGCAAGCGAGCTCATCTGAAGGGAAAGGGCGTCCATCGAAAATTCACGAATTGAGGGGTGCATCTCCTGAATTTTGCGCCAATGCTCATAGGGGATGAAATAAATCTCCGAATTTTCTTTGACGATAAGCTCTATGGATATGTCTCTGCAATTCGATAAAAAGGACGGCGTAAGCAGCATGGTCTCTAAGGTGCCGGCTGACAAAACCATTCGCCGCTTGCCGTTTTCGTGTATGCTGTACGCGGCTATGCGCCCGTCGTTGACAAGATACACACCGGGATTGTATCCCAACCGTTCTCCCGCGTCATACTGGCGGATTATCGTATAATCGAGTATTTCCGCCTGTTGCAGAACGGTCAGAGCTTCCCAGAATGGAAATCCCCGATCATATAAAATCATAGATCATAAACGCCCCTTATCTTAATGATAATTTACAATTTATTAATATTATCTTCAGTGATTTTGATCACATAGCCGCAAAATTTATATCTGTTTTTGTGCATTTCGTCTATATGCCGAAGCGCACGCTTACAACCGCCTCGAACTCAAAAAGATTAATACGGAAACACCAGCGCTTTCACGCGATTTACTGCTTTGTCATATATAACAAAGACGCAGCCCTCAAGGACTGCGTCTTTAAATGTCGGTCTTTACTTTTCCTTGTCGATTATTACGGTTGTGTGCGGATATGCTATGCGGATGCCCGCCTCGGCAAAGCGGAGCTGCACGCCGAGCAGCACGTCGCTTTTGAGCGAAATCGACGCGCCCATATTCGCAGCCCAGATCCACGCGCGGATTATAACGGCAGACTCGCTGAATTTCACGACGGCGGTTCTGACCGGAGGCATACCGTTCGTTATATCGGCGTATGTGCGGTTGTCGCAGAAATCGGGATGCATTACGACAACGTCCGAGATTATCTGCATCGCGAGCACGGCGTCTGACTCATAGGTTATCGCAAAGTCGAGCAGCATGCATATTTTATCCCCGTTATAATTGGCGTTTTCTATAGGATATTTGTTGAACGTGTTGTTCGGCACGATGAAGCGCTTGTTTTCAAACGTGCGGATAACAGTGTGGCGGAGATTTATCTCCTCTACCACGCCGGAGATGTCCTTCTCAACATAGCGTATTATATCCCCCGCCTTGAATGGCTTTGACGCGAATATAAGAAGTCCGCTGACAAGGTTTCCTATCGGCTCCTGCGCGGCGACGGTTATGATGACCGCCGCGATTCCGGAACCGGCGAGCAGCGTTTTAAGGAAATTGCCGAGCGCGGGGATCGCGCTTATGATCTCCGCGAACGCCGCGATATATACAAGTCCGAGCAGGATGTATTTGAGTATCTTCGCCGCCGTAGGGTGCGCGCCGCGCCTCGCCGCACTCTTTTCCACGCTTTTGAAAATGAGGTTTATTATATTGACGACCAACACCATGACAATAAGCGTCACAAGCGCCGTCTTCAGAAATTCGACGAGCGTGTTGTCGCTTTCATTTTTGAAAAAGTCAATAATAGCCTGCATTTATTTCTCCTATCAGATGCAAAACAAACGGTGTGCGGAAGCCTTCCGCACACCATTATAATTTAATATTCTCAAAAACACAAGAGTTATACTATTCTCTTTGCGCCGTACCACACTCTCGTGTAATAATCGCTTCCGAGCTCGCTTATTATAACGCCGGTTTTTGAGGTTGAGGCGTGGACGAATTTCCCGTCGCCTATGTAGATGCCGACGTGCGTGACGCCGTCTCCGCTAGACGAGAAGAATACGAGGTCGCCGACCTTCAGCTCTGATTTTGAAACGGACGTGCCGTGGTTCTTATACTGCTGCGACGCGGTGCGCGAGAGCTTGTATCCGAACTGACCGTAGCAGTAATACACAAGACCGGAGCAGTCAAAGCCTCTCGACGGAGACTCCTCACCGTAGACATAGGAATAACCGACATACTGCTGCGCAAGATCCGCGATCTGCTGTCCGACATCGGAGGAGTCCTTTGATGACGGTCCCGCGACTATGTTGACAAAGTCGGATCTCATGTATCCGGTCTTGCCGCCGTGTACTACCTTATACCAACCGTTATTTATGCCGATAATATCTACAACGGCGTCCTTATCCAAAGTCTTAACAACGGATTTGTTAGTTGACGGGCCGCTCCTCATGCGGACGTCCGATCCGGTCACGACCCCTATCGCGTTGAAGTTTTCGGCGGTCAGCACGTCGGTGAGATATTCGGCGGAGACATAGCCGACGAGCCCGCGGTAATTTATCTTGTACCACTTGTCCGTCGTTTTTTCGAGGATAACGATGATCGCGCCCTTTGTTAAAGAACCTTTTATATTCTTATCCGTGCCAATTCCCTCACGTACGTTAAGCCTTGACGCAGAGACGGTCGCCGCACCGTATGCGAGATTGTCTGCAAAAGCAAAGCCCGTAATACACGACGCAAGAACTGCGAATATAACGATAAGTATAAGTGATTTCTTTAGTAATTTCATGAAGCCTACCTCTTAAAATCTATTTGGACGCGAGCGCCCTGTCGAGCCAGACAGCGGCAACGTCCATCGCGGCGTAAAGCCCGTCTTTTTCGGTTTTCTTAACGACGCGATCTCTCGATTTTACATCGGGATCCGTGAGCTGAAGCTGTACGGAAACGCGCGTTGCCACATCGAGGTCGTCAACCTTTTTTGTATCCGTTATCTGGAGCATGATTATATATTCGTCCGCCATGCTGCCGTAATAAATCAGATTGTCCTTTCGCATCAGCGGATGACCCTTATATTCCAAAGGAATGTTTTTGTCTGCCATGAAATATCCTTTCTCCGGTAAAAAAGCAATGTAACCGAATTGTAACACATTGTTTCCCTAATGTCAATGGCGGACGGCGGAAAAATTTTTGGTAAAATTATACAGGGGACGCCTTTTTACCTATAAGACGCCCCCGTATTTATTATATTGCGCTGCCGTCAATCCGTTATTTTCCGGCACTCGAGGTAATACCGCTTTTCGGGCGACAGCCCGACGGAAAAGCTCTTTTTCGGGAACACCTTTCCCTCCGCGACAGTCGCGAAAAGCTCGCTTTTTCCCATACACGGCAGCAAAAACGCCGCGCAGTCGCGCCGAAGTCCCATCGTCTCCGCCGCGTCGTCGCCGTGGATATAGTCGATACTGCCGCCGTTTTCAGCCGTGAACTTCTCGAGCGCGTCCTGAAGCGCGGCTATCATATCGCCGAAGCGCATTGAGGGTAGCGCTATCTCGCCGCGCTCTCCCGCCGCTACATAATTTACGCGAGTGACCCCGCCGCCGAAGGCATTTTTCAAGCTCTCAATCAGCTTTTTCGGCTCTATTCCGAAAACAGCGCGGTGTATCGGCTCAAACTTTATGCTGTCATCGTATACATTGTTTATTTCGATTAACGCAAAGCGCGCAGGGTGCGTCTCTCTCTGCTCCGGTGAAAGACTCGGCTTTATGCCGTTCCAATATTCCTTCACCGCGGCGAGGGAATGGTTCCCGTCTCCTATCACGAGCTTCGCGCCGTCGCCGCCGGACGCCGCGAGAGCCCTCATCGCCTCTCTCGCGCTTTCACCGTTTACGAGCCAACCGCGGATATTGCCGCCGTTTTCCATGAGGTCAAAATCATAGAGCTTTTTAAGCTCATGCTTTTTCGCGTCAATGCTCTCAAGCACGGTTTTTTGCTCATCGCTGAAAAACACCATGACGTGCGGAAGCTCGATAAGCGCATTTTTGCGTATCTCGATACGCACGGGCAGACGCGAAACGACCGTCCGCTCGCTCGCCGCGACAGCCTTGCCGGAGCCGGGCGTGTAGTCATATTGCTCAAGATCGAGCTTTCCGACAAGACCGCGGCGAACACTCCCGTCGAGCTGTGTGCGCTCCACATAGACGAATGCGTCCGGATATTTTTTGAAAACGCCGCCGTCAAGATATTCCCGCATAACGCCGCTTATTCGCGCCGACTCCGCCGCCGCGGAGAGGCGTTCGAGATATGCCTCCGGCGTTATAAGACGCAGAGTCGATGGCGCGTCGCCGACAAAATCGTTCACCCTGTCCCAATACTCCGGCTCCGACGAATATTGGTCGCAGGCGACGACGCTCCATTTTCTCATGTCGGCGTCAGCGGGAATGAGTATATCCGCGGGCGAAAAAACAAATTTATCCATAGCCACCTCGCAAATTTTTTATCATTATATGAATTTTATCGGATTTGCGCGAAAAAGTAAAGGTCACCCGCATATTTTCCGCGATTTGGCTTCGCGTTTTGACCTATATGTCAATGATGCGCGGTGGCGTAGCGATAATTTGTCAAAATGACGGGAATGTTTTGGTTGACAAGCGCAACTAAAGATGTTATTATCGTTTCGATCTTTAAAAGACAGCACAGAGAGGCTGGTAAGAGCAAGTTTATAGCCGCCGACGCAGATACGCGCCGGAAATCTATGTGTCTTTCAAGGATTTTGAAAGGCAATTTTTTTATGTCTTAACGGAGGTCACGGATGAAAACAAAGGCGCAGATACTCGACGAAACCGGCGTACGGCGCGCGCTCATGCGCATTGCGCACGAGATAGTCGAAAAAAACAAGGGCACCGACGGCGTGTGCCTCATCGGGATAAAGCGGAGAGGCGAACCGCTCGCGGAAATAATACGTGAAAACATCGCGAAAATAGAGGGCGTGGACGTTCCGTGCGGCGTTATCGACATAACTTATTATCGCGACGATCTCTCAAAAATATCCGAGTCGCCCGTGCTGAACGAAAACTCGCTCCCCTTTGAGGTCGGGGGCAAGCGTGTCGTCATAGTGGACGACGTGCTTTACACCGGCAGGACGGCGCGCGCCGCGATAGAGGCGATATTCCGCCTCGGCAGACCGGAGTCGATACAGCTCACGGTTTTGATTGACCGCGGTCACCGAGAGCTTCCGATACGCGCAGATTACGTCGGCAAGAACATACCGACCTCGCACAGCGAGAGCATTCGCGTCATGATACCGCCTTACGATGACAAAACATGCGTTATGCTGTGCGAAAACGACAACTGAAAAGCAATTAAAAATTATATATAATTATGTGGGAGGAAAACCAAAAATGAACATGATCTACGGTATTAAGGACAAACCCAAATTCGGACAGGTCGTGCTGTTCGCGCTCCAGCAGCTTTTAGCCATAATGGCGGCGACCATCGCAGTACCCGCGTCGGTAAACGCCGCTACGGGCTCAGCGCTCACGGCGTCGGCGGCTCTCTTCGGAGCCGGCGTCGGCACGATAACGTATCTGCTTTTCACAAGAAGCAAGAGCCCCGTATTCCTCGGCTCGTCCGTCGCGTTCATCGGCTCCATGATCTCCGCGTTCGCGGGCGCCGCCTCGATGGCGGCGGGCTATATCGGGCTCATAATCGGCGCTGTCATGGCGGGTCTTGTGTATGTAATCATCGCGATAGTCGTTAAATTCTGCGGCACGAAATGGATTGACAAGCTCATGCCTCCCGTCATAATCGGGCCCACGGTCGCGACGATCGGACTCTCCCTCGCCGGAAGCGCAGTCGGCGGCATAACCTCCGCGAGTGCAGAGGGCGGAAGCGTCTATGTCTGCCTTATCTGCGGGCTCGCAACTCTCGCAGTCACGATGCTCTGCTCCGTCTACGGCAAAAAGATGGGCAAGCTCATACCGTTCATTCTCGGCATACTCGCGGGTTACGCGCTTGCGACGATATTCTACATAATCGGCAAGAGCGCGAACATGCCCTCCCTCATAGTTATAAATTACGGCGCTCTTCAAAACTGCGGCGCGTTTAAGCTGCCCGATTTCACATTCATGCTCGGCAAGGGCGGCTTTGGCGATATAACGGGTCCGTATCTGCTGACGCTCTTCGCGGCTTATGTGCCGGTAGGCTTCGTCGTCTTCGCTGAGCATTTGGCGGATCATAAAAATCTCTCGACCGTTATCGGCACCGATCTTCTCAAGGAGCCGGGTCTTACGCGCACCCTGCTCGGAGACGGCATAGGCTCCATTGTCGGCACCTTCTTCGGCGGCTGTCCGAACACTACCTACGGTGAGTCCATCGCCTGTGTCGCCATAACCAAAAACGCCTCGACGATAAGCATTTGGGGCGCGGCTGTCGCCTGTCTTATCTTCTCGTTCGTCGGACCGATCGTCGCCTTCCTCGAGACTATCCCCGGCTGTGTGATGGGCGGAGTGTGCTTCGCGCTCTACGGCTTCATCGCCGTGTCCGGTCTTAAAATGCTCCAGAAGGTCGATCTCAACGATAACAGAAATCTGTTTGTCGCCTCGATAATCCTCATCGCCGGCGTCGGCAACATGATGATCTCCTTCGGGCAGGTAGTTATCCGCACCACCGCCTGCGCGCTCATCCTCGGCATACTCGCGAACGTGATGCTCGGCAAGGGCGCAAAG
>JAFWVB010000085.1 GCA_017518445.1 Oscillospiraceae bacterium
ACATGTCCGCGACGTTCGTGAATTTTGAAAAAAAGCCGAGCGCCGATGAGATCATAGCGCGTTGGAATTCCTACAGAGGACGCGCACAGGAGCTTCAGCTCCCCTCCGCCCCGAAAAAATTCCTGCACTATTTCGAGGAAAACGACCGCCCGCAGACGAAGTCCGAGCGTCAGCTTGAAAACGGCATGGCGGTCTCTATAGGCAGGCTCCGCGAGGGTACTCTGTTCGATTACAAATTCGTCTGTCTAAGCCACAACACGCTGCGCGGCGCAGCCGGCGGCGGCGTACTGCTCGCAGAGCTTCTGTGCGCGGACGGATACATACAGGCAAAATAAACCCGTACGGTTCGCGGACGTATACCGCAGTCTTACCGTTGCGGCGGCAAAGCCGCCGCGACGAACGAAAAAATCCCGACAGTCTTTCGGCTGTCGGGATTTTTCAGTAAGCGTTATCAACTTGTTTGCAAATAATGGAAACCCGTCGGTAACTTCTTACACCGGACGGGAGATCAGTCCTGCTGCTCTCTCATCTTTGCAAAGCACTCGCTGCAGTAAACCGGTCTGTCGGTCTTGGGCTCGAAAGGAACCTTCGCCTCGCCGCCGCAAGCGGCGCAGGTGGCGGTGAAATACTCTCTCGGACCGCGAGCCGCAGCCTTGCGGGCATCACGGCAGTCCTTGCAGCGCTGGGGCTCGTTCTGGAAGCCGCGCTCTGCGTAGAACTCCTGCTCACCGGCAGTAAAGATAAACTCATTACCGCACTCTTTGCAAACTAATGTCTTGTCCTCGTACATTTTGAATCCTCACTTTTGACAATTCTGCCCTTTGGGCTAATATTTGCGCTCAGTTTCCTGAGATTTCGCCAAGGTTAAATAATCTGCGCCAGCTTTCTTCTTATGCGTTGCACAGCGTTATCCACGGATTTTTTCGGTTTTTCGACCTCGACCGCGATTTCCTCGTACGATAAGCCGTCGAGATAATATTTCAAAACCCGCGCTTCAAATCCGGACAAAACACCGGATATGCCATTGTAAATTTCGTCAACACGCTCTCTTGTGATAAGAAGTTCTTCGGGGTCATTCGGAGGACTGCCCGAGCCGGCGGTCTGCGTCTCGTCAAACTGCGGAGATTCAATCGACACATAGTTGTTAAGAGGTGTATGTTTGTTTCCTGCGGCGGATCTGATCGCATTAAAAAGTCTGTTTTTTATGCAGTGCTCCGCAAACGTGCTGAAGGAGACGTCCGTAAATGGGTCGTATTTCCTGATAGCGGAGAGAAGTCCGAGCATCCCCTCTTGAATGAGGTCCTCTCCGTCTCCGCCCACGAGAAAATACGGTCTTGCGCACGCGCGCACAAGCCATGCGTATTTCTCCGCGAGCTGCTCTTCAGCCGCGCCCTCTCCGTTTTTGGCGCGCAGCCAAAGCGCCTTGTCATTGCTGTCAGTAATACCGCCCATATCGAAATAAATCCTTCGGCAGGCTATGGCTTTGTTTGAAACAAACTCGCCACGTGCGCGCGCCGCAAATGCGGAAAGCCCCGCTCATACGGCACATGAAGCACATACAACAGCATTATATTTGTATTTTCCCCGCAAGTCAAGTCTTTTTTGACGTTTTTAATAATATTCGCCATGTTTTGCAGACTCTCTTATGCAGTTTGTCGAAGCGGACAGGGCGCGTCAGCCGAGAAACGGTATGCCGAGGTGCTCGTAAGCCAATTTCGTCGCGCTTCTGCCGCGCGGCGTCCTCGCCAAAAAGCCCTGCTGCATCAGATACGGCTCGTACACGTCCTCAATCGTCATCGGGTCCTCGTTTATCGTCGCGGCTATGGTGTCGAGCCCGACGGGTCCGCCGCCGTAATTTTCGATTATCCTTGAAAGAAGCCGCCTGTCCACGGAGTCGAGTCCGCTTCGGTCGATCTCGAGCCTTGTGAGCGCGTCATCCGCGATAGCCTTCGTTATCCTGCCGTCGCCGTATACCTGCGCGAAATCGCGCACGCGCCGCAGAAGGCGGTTTGCGATACGCGGCGTTCCGCGGCTTCGGGAGGCTATCTCGTATGCGCCGTCCGGATCTATCGGCGCGCCGAGAATATCCGCAGAGCGCAGGACTATCTTCTGAAGCTCCGCCGGTGTATAGAGTTCGAGCTTTAAATCAATGCCGAAGCGGTCGCGCAGAGGGCTCGACAGCATTCCGGAGCGCGTCGTCGCACCGATCAGCGTAAAGCTCTTCAGCTCAAGGCAGATCGACGTCGCGGCGGGTCCCTGCCCGATTATGATGTCTATCTGCTTGTCCTCCATCGCGGGGTAGAGTATCTCCTCCACGGCACGGCTCATGCGGTGTATCTCGTCGATGAACAGAATATCGTTCTCATTGAGATTTGTAAGCAGCGCGGCGAGATCTTTGGGCTTTTCTATGGCGGGTCCGGAGGTTTTGCGCAGCGTCGCGCCCATCTCGTTCGCTATTATCCCCGCGAGCGTCGTCTTGCCGAGTCCCGGAGGTCCGTGCAGTATTATGTGGTCGAGCGGCTCACCGCGCTTTTTCGCGCCCTGTATAAACACCTCGAGATTGCCCTTCGCCTTTTGCTGACCGATGTATTCCGGCAAGGTGCGCGGGCGCAGCGAGCCCTCCCCGTCGTCCTCGAGGGTGACGGAGGTCGTCATCAGCATATCGTCTCTTTCGGCGGCGCTGTCGAAATCGGAAAAATCAATACCCATATCATCACGTCCTATTTCAATGATCCGCGGAGGACCTGTCTGATTATCTCCTCAACGCTCAAGCCCTCTACGTCTATGCTTCTGAGGGCGGCGTTTATCTCCGCCTGACTGTAGCCGAGCACGGACAGCGCCGCGCCAACCTCGTTTATTTTGCCGCCCTTTACTCCGGCGGGCATATCAGCGACAGCGGCGCCCGATGAGGCGACGCCCGCGTTCTCCTTTGCGACCTTGTCCTTTAGTTCGAGGATTATGCGCTGCGCTATGCGCTTTCCGATGCCGGGCGCGGCTGTCAGCGCCTTGTCGTTTTCGGAGATTATCGCCATCATCAGATTTTCCGGCGTGACGGCGGACAGTATGGACAGCGCCGCCTTCGGTCCGACGCCCGAAACGGTCAGCAGCATTTCAAAGCACCGCTTTTCACCGACGTCGTAAAAGCCGTATATATCGAATGCGTCCTCTTTTATATGGCAGTATGTGTAGAGCTTCGCCCGCTTGCCGGTTTCAAGGCGGGATATGGTGTTCATCGTCGTAAAACAGCCGTACCCAGCGCCGCCGATATCCAGCACGACAAAATTCGATCCTATTTCCGCGATCTGTCCGTCTAAATAGTAGAACATTCTTCGTTTCCCCCGTTAATATTGAGAAGTGAGCCCGCAAAACGCGCGTGGCATATAGCTATCGCGAGCGCGTCCGAGGCGTCGTCCGGCTTTGCCGCCTCTTTCAGATTTAACAGCCGTCTTACCATCTCCATCATCTGCCGCTTGTCGGCGCGACCGTAGCCCGTTATCGCCTGCTTGACCTGAAGCGGCGTATATTCAAACATCGGCACGCCGCTCATCTCTCCGGCGAGAAGTATCACTCCCCTGCCGTGCGCGACGGATATGCCCGTCGTTATGTTCGTGTTGAAAAAAAGCTCCTCGACGGCAACGGCGTCCGGCTTGAACATTTTTATAAGCTCCGTAAGATCGTTATATATCTGAAAAAGCCGCGCCGACAAGCTGACGTGCGCCGGAGTCGTTATCGCGCCGCAGCGGATAAACCGCTGTCTGCACCCGTCGGTCTCGATCACCCCGAAGCCGACGGTGGCGATCCCCGGATCTATGCCCAATATTACCACGTTCTCACCGCCAAATTCTGATATTTAACGGTATTTTACCACATATCCGTAAAAATGGCAATGGCGACGGGCAATTTACATACACCGTTTTGCGGCGTTTTTGCCGCCGAATATCACAAATTTTACCGTTAAGCATAGACTGTATTGAAGCTACAAGCTATAAATTTTGCAAGGAGGAAACACAAATGCCAGAAATGGTCACACCCGGCCCGGTCGGCGACGCCGCCATACGAGAGGCTGTTTGTGTACATACAAGAAAAATATACGACTCCTGCCGCGACAAGGACTGCGTCGAGGATCTGCGCCTTTACACCTCCCCCGCCGCGAGAGAGCTGATAGGAAGCGCCGTCAGCGTTCGCGGACGTTCCGCGGAGCTGCTTTACGTCACGACGGACGTCGAGGAGATCTCATTCAACCGCGGCTATTACTCCATCAATCTGCGGTATTTCTACAAGGTGAACTGCGAGGCGCTCGCGCCTGTATCGCGCCCGACGAATTTCTCCGGACTCGCCGTGTTCGATAAAACAGTCATTCTTTTCGGAAGCGAGGGCAGCGCGAAGGTATTTTCGTCGGACACGAACCTCGGAGAGCTCGACATGAACTCCGTCGCATACTCGAACCTCCCCACCTGCGTCGTGGAGGCGGTCGATCCGATCGTTCTCGGCGTAAAGCTCGTGGACTGCGTGCCGACGTATTCGGCGGACGGCGACACGCCTCCGGTTCCGAGCTTTATCGCGGGGAGCTTCGACTCCGAGTTGGATTTCTCATCCCCCGGTCGCGGCATATACGTTACGCTCGGTCAGTTTTCCATCGTCCGGCTCGAACGCGACAGTCAGCTCCTCATCCCGTCCTACGACTACTGCATGCCGGATAAGGAATGTCACGGCTCCGACGACGACGACCCGTGCGCGCTGTTCAGCAGGATCGCGTTTCCGGTCGACGAATTCTTCCCGCCGGATACGATCTCATGCCCGGAGGGCTATCGCGAAGCGG
>JAFWVB010000086.1 GCA_017518445.1 Oscillospiraceae bacterium
ATTCGTCGTCCGCACCGCCGCAGTACACGACGAAAATCCGGAGATCGTCGAGGCGCGCCGACTCGGCATTCCGGTTTTTGAGCGCGCGCAGGCGTGGGGCTATATAATGCGCGGCTATAAAAACGCCTTCTGCATCGCCGGTGCGCACGGCAAGACAACGACCACGTCGATGACGGCGCATATACTCATGGCTGCGCAGACCGATCCTACGATCATGGTCGGCGGCACGCTCCCGCTTTTGAAGGCGGGTCATCGCATAGGCGGCGGCGATACGATAGTCATGGAGAGCTGTGAATACTACAACTCGTTTTTGAGCTTCTCGCCGACGATAGCGACTATCCTCAATGTGGACGAGGATCACCTCGACTTTTTCAAAAATCTCGACGAGATAAAGGCGTCCTTCCGCAAATTCGCGGAGCTTGTGCCTAAGGACACGGGTTATGTCGTAGTAAACGGCGACAACGAAAACGCGATGGACGCGATACGCGGCATAGACCGCAAGATTTTCACGTTCGGTCTCGGAGAGGGCGTCGATTTTCGCGGCGTGAACGTCGCAGTAAAAAACGGCTTCACCTGCTTTGATATTAAATATGACGGCGAATTTTTTGCCCATATCGAGCTGAAGGTCCCCGGTCTGCACAACGTCATAAACGCGCTCGCCGCCGCCGCGGGGACAATGCTGTTCGGCGTTCCGGCGGACGCCATAATAAGCGGTCTGTCCGGCTTCACGGGAGCCTCCCGCCGCTTTGAATACAAGGGCGAAGTGAACGGCGCTAAGGTCTACGACGACTACGCCCACCATCCGAGCGAGCTGCGCGCGCTTATAGCCGCCGTCAGAACGCTGGACTTTAAGCGCATAATACTTGCCTTCCAGCCGCACACCTACAGCCGCACAAAGTCATTTTTTAAGGAATTTGCCGATGAGCTTTCCAAAGCCGACAAGGTCTTTTTAGCGGAAATATACGCCGCGAGAGAGCAGAACGCCTTCGGTATATCGTCCGCCGACCTCGCAAGAGAGGTTCCCGGCGCGGTATTCTGCCCGTCGTTTACCAAGCTTGATGAAAAGCTCCGCGAGACGGCGCGCGAGGGCGATATAATCCTCACCGTAGGCGCGGGAAATATCTATCTCGTCGGTGAAGCTCTAGTAAAATAAGTGCCATAAATGTGAAAAACAGGCTTTAAGCTGCGCTTAAAGCCTGTTTTGACTGTTTTGCAGACTGTTCAGATAGCCCTCTAATATCAGCGCCGCGGCGACGGCGTCTATCTTTTTTTTGCGCTTTTTGCCGTGCCGGTCATTTTCCGAAAGTATCCGGTGCGCGTCCACGGTCGTCCTGCGCTCGTCCCACAATACGACGGCAAGCCCCGTTTTTTCCTTCAGCGTTTCGGCAAATTCCGCGCATTTCTCTGCTCTCGGTCCGAGTGTGCCGTCCATGTTTTTCGGGTATCCGAGCACAAGCGTCGAAACCTCCCGCTCTCTCGCCGCCGCCGCGATTTTATCGGCAAGGCGCTCCGCGTTCCACTCCTCCACCGTCCATGCCTCTCCGGCGAGCGTCCCGGTAAAATCCGAAACGGCGAGTCCCGTTCTCGCGTCTCCGAAGTCTATCGCCATTATTCTCATGCAAAAATCACCCTTAAAAAACGAAAAATCATATTTTCATTATACACATATCGAAAAATATTACAATATTAATAAAAAAAGTATTGACCTGTACACGATATATGTGTTATAGTAGCTTTACCTGTCGGCAGATAGGTTTATTTTTGTGCGCTAAAATTTACCGAGGCTGCCAAAATCCGGCAGGGAGGCAAAAGAATTGGAGGTGCCGTAATGAGAGTAAAAATCACGCTTAGATGCAATGAATGCAAGCAAAGAAACTACAACACAATGAAGAACAAGAAAAATACTCCCGATCGTCTTGAACTGAAGAAGTATTGTCGTTTCTGCCGCAAACACACTTTGCATTCTGAAACGAAGTAACAGAAGAAAGGATGTGTTCAGATGGCAGACGAACTTACCAACTACACTGAAAGCGCACCCGCAGCAAAGCCTGCGAAGAAAAAGAAAAAGAGATCGAGCATTGTAAAGTGGTTCCGCGATATGCGCGCAGAGCTTAAAAAGGTCACATGGCCTTCCAAAAAGCAGATCGTCAACAACACTATCGTCGTTGTCGCCGTTGAGATCGCCGCCGCTGTAGTGCTGTGGGTCTTCGACACCATAGGCTCCTCGATCGTCGACGTCATTTTCAAGATCTTTTAAGGTGGCTTGAATATGTCAGGAGATGCGAGATGGTATGTGGTACACACATACTCCGGTTATGAAAACGCCGTTGCGGACTCTATTATCAAGACGGCTGAAAACCGGAAAATGCAGGATCTGATCCTCGAGGTCAATATCCCCATGGAGACGGTCACCGAGATAACCGACACTCAGCAGCAGAAAACTGTAGAGCGCAAGGTATTCCCCGGCTATGTCCTCGTTAAAATGGTTCTCACCGACGAGAGCTGGCATGTCGTCCGCAACGTTCGCGGCGTTACCGGCTTTGTCGGCTCCGGCAACAAGGCGGTCCCCCTCTCCGACGAGGAAATTCTCGCCCTCGGCGTGGAGAGACATGACATTCAGATCGATTTCTCCCTCGGCGACACCGTAAAGGTGGTCGACGGTCCGCTAAGCGGCTTTAACGGGGTCATTGACGAGATCGAACTGGACAAGCGCCGCGTCCGCGTCATCGTTTCGATGTTCGGCAGAGAGACGCCGGTGGATCTGGATTTCGAGCAGATCGAAATAGTAAAATAACGCAAACAGCAAGAGCATTGTTTTGTCGGTTTTCCGACAGTGGGAGGAGCGAAGGCTCCGCCAAAGATATGCCGCGCCGCGCGGTATGTCACCACATTTATATTAGGAGGTTCACTTAAAGTGGCACAGAAAGTAACTGGTATCATCAAATTACAGATTCCTGCCGGTAAAGCTACTCCGGCGCCGCCGGTCGGACCCGCACTCGGTCAGCACGGCGTAAATATCGGCGCTTTTACGAAGGAATTCAACGAGCGCACAAAGAACGACATGGGCATGACTATCCCAGTCGTTATCACCGTCTATGCGGACAGGAGCTTCTCCTTCATCACGAAGTCCCCCCCCGCCGCCGTTCTTCTCAAGAAGGCGTGCAACATCGAGAAGGGCTCCGGCGTCCCGCAGAAGGATAAGGTCACCAAGATAAACAAGGAAGAGCTTCGCAAAATCGCGGAGATCAAGAAAGCAGACCTCAACGCCGGCAGTGTCGATGCAGCTATAAGCATGATCGCCGGCACCGCCCGCAGTATGGGCATCGTCGTAGAGGAGGGCTAAAAGATGTTTAAGGGTAAAAATTACAAAGAGAGCGCAAAGCTCATCGATAAAGCCAATCTCTATGAGGCGGCGGAGGCGTTCGATCTCGTATGCAAGGCTTCAAAGGCGAAGTTTGACGAGACTGTCGAACTCCATGTGAGACTCGGCGTTGACTCCCGCCACGCGGATCAGCAGGTCCGCGGCGCTATCGTTCTCCCGAACGGCACCGGCAAGACCCGCAAGGTCCTCGTGTTCTGCAAGGAGGAGCGCCAGCAGGAGGCTCTCGACGCGGGCGCCGATTATGTCGGCGCGATGGACATGGTAGAGCGTATTCAGAAGGAAAACTTCTTTGATTACGACGTCGTAGTTGCAACACCCGACATGATGGGCGTTGTCGGTCGTCTCGGTAAGGTCCTCGGTCCCAAGGGCTTGATGCCCACGCCGAAGGCGGGAACCGTTACGCCGAACATCGAAAACGCGGTCAAGGAGATAAAGGCAGGTAAGATCGAGTACCGTCTCGACAAGACGAACATCATCCACTGCCCCATCGGAAAGGTCTCCTTCGGCGCCGACAAGCTCCTTGAGAACTACACCGCCCTCATCACCGCCATCATCAAGGCAAAGCCCGCGGCGGCAAAGGGTCAGTACATCAAGAGCTGCGTCACCGCCTCCACAATGGGTCCCGGCGTGAAAATTAACGCACAGAAGCAGCTTTGATAATTACAAGCGTATAATGATTGCCGCTATTTTTTGGCGGCATGCAAAAAAATCCGAGGTCATTATTGACCTCGGATTTTTTGCATTATATGGATTGCTTTTTACTTCACGCGATTGATAAACCTCATGAGGATCGCCGCGGCTTCCGCACGGGTGGCGTTGCCGGTGGGTACAAGTGTAGTTGTCGTACGACCTGTGATAAGACCTTCCGTATTTGTTCCGTCGAGAGCTTTTGCCTTTCAGCGCAGCAGATAATCACGCAGCTGTTCGCGATTGTTGACGCCCAGCTTGTGATAAGTCGCGGAGAGATGGCTCTTGACTGTATTTTTCGATATATCCAGATGTCGCGCTATCGCTTCGACGCTCCAGCCACGGCTGAAAAGCATGGTCACGGTGGACTCCATCTTTGTAAGCCCCGGTGCAACATACTGCTCTGAATGGCTGTTGTGCATATCGATCCACGCGGAAAAATATCGGTCTGCACAGTCGCTTATCTGTCTATGCTTTTCACTAAGCTCCGGCTTGATCAGCTTCTTATTAAAGCCTGACAATAACACATAATGCTCCCAAAACGGAGAAATCAGCCCGTCGGGCAGCGCAAGCTCCCACGCCGCCATAAAATGCTGCGCCGCCTCCGCAAGCCGCTCCTGCCGTACCAGAGAGATGGTCGAAACGACGTGCAGATAAATGCCCGGGATCGGATAGCGGTTCCCGTTCAGCGTCAGCGCCGCAAGCGCTATTCCTTCCGCTTTGCCGTATTCGCCGCGCAGATATGCCCGAAGCGCAAGAACATAGCACAGAAAAAAGCGAACGCCTTCCGGCAGGGCGGCAGGAATCTCGTCCAGATTGGTCGAATCCTGCTCCGGCAAATGGAGCAAAATCCTGACAACATCCGCGCAATATCCGCCGGTGATCGGAGCGCTTTCTTGCGTATCTATATGTTCCAGCGACTCCAGTGTTTTTTGCGCGTCATCCACGTTTCCCAGCGTTAAACTGGAAATACAGTACACGATATGGGCGGACATCCTAATGGCGGGGTCCGCGTGAACGAGAAGCGGCGTTGCTTTTGATACGGCTTCATTCGCCCTTCCGGTAAAAAGGCAATGCTCTGCCCGCGCCATATCGCGGTAATCCGGATCAGAAAACGCCTCTACGGCGTCATTGCAGGTGCCCGGCGAAAAAGCCGTTCCTATAAGCAGCATGATCATTCCGCATCTTGCCGCGTCGTGATTGGCGCGTACTGTTTTCGCGCCTTTAATAATAGATCTCATTTTTTGATAACTCCAATGATCCTGCTTAACCGAAGGGAATGCCCCTTTGGTTTTTATATCTGTTTGTTTCTGTATTTTTCGCGCCCGTCGCGGAAGATGTTTCCGCCGTTCGGAGATATGCCTACCGTGAGCGGCATATCGCTTACAATAAGGCGCTTTACCGACTCGCATCCGAGGTCTGAAAACGCGATCTCCTCCGCCGCGACTATGCTTTTCGCGATAAGCGCGCCTGCGCCGCCGACAGCGCAAAAATATACGGCGCCGCTCGATATCAGAGCGCGCTCAACCTCTATAGAGCGTTCGCCCTTCCCTATCATCGCGGCGACGCCGAGCGTTAAAATGCGAGGCGTGAAGCCGTCCATTCTTGACGATGTGGTGGGACCGCACGCGCCGACCGGTCTGCCGTTTACTCCGGGCGTAGGTCCGGCGTAGTATATTACCGCGTCCGAAAGCTCAAACGGCAGTTTTTCGCCGCGGTCGAGCATTTCAAATATCCGCCTGTGCGCCGCGTCGCGCGCGGTGTATATCGCGCCGGACAGCAGCACGCGGCATCCCGCGTCGAGCGACATCGCCCGCGCCCTTATCTCATCTGCCGAGAGTTTTATGACACCGGACGTCATCACTCACCGCTCCGCGATTTGCTTCCAAGCTCCTCACGGAGCGCGGATATACCCTCTCCGGCGGTGCGAAGCGCTTCATTTATGGCGTCAAAACGCTCAGATACGTTGTCCATTTCACATTTCACATGCGCGGTCCCTACCTCGACGTCGGCACGGAGTATCTCATAGCGGCGCTCGATATCTTCAAGCAGCACTCCCGTCCTCTCGATAACCGCCGCAGCGTTCGTTTTTGCTGTTTTCTCCTCGTTATCGGGCGCATTTTCCTGCGCCGCCTCCGGCGCAGTATCGGACTGATATTCGGCAGATCCGTGATTTTCAAGCTCCTCGATACGACCGCGGAGCTTTTCGTTTTCCTCCGCCAGTGAATTTCGCTCCGACGACAGCTTCTCGATGTAATCCAAAACGTCGCCGCGGTTAAAGCCGCCTAAAAATTTTCCGCGAAAGCCCTTATTGTCTCTCATATCTCAAATCCCCTTAAAACAGACGTCAAAATATAGCTTTTTATGTAGTTTACCACAATTCGAGCCGCAAAACAACAATATTTCTGCGCCATCTTTACACGGCGCGATAAATTTGTTATAATATGCGAGCGCAATCGCACACGCGCCCGTAGCTCAGCTGGATAGAGTGTCAGACTCCGACTCTGAAGGTCGCAAGTTCGAATCTTGTCGGGCGTACCAAAAATACAAAACACGTCACGAAGTGACGTGTTTTGTATTTTTAGGTTTCGCTCGCTTTTCTCGCTCCACCCCGACGGGTGATTTAACTTGCTCGGCGGGAGTGAATCCCGCCTGCGCCAAGGTTTTGCTTTGCAAAACGCTTGTGACGCGCGACTCCGCGCGATCTTTGCCCTTGCGGGCAAACTTACTTATTCCAATTCAAATGCTCCGGTGTAGAGTCTGTAATAAACTCCCTTTGCGGCGATGAGCTCGTCATGCGTGCCGCGCTCGATTATGCTGCCGTGGTCGAGCACCATAATTACGTTTGAGTTCATGACGGTCGAGAGGCGGTGCGCGATGACGAACACCGTCCTGCCCTCCATGAGCTTATCCATGCCGCGCTGGACGATCGCCTCGGTGCGGGTGTCTATGCTCGACGTCGCCTCGTCGAGGATCATGACCGGCGGGTCTGCGACCGCGACGCGGGCGATCGCTATCAGCTGGCGCTGTCCCTGACTCAAAATCGCGCCGTTTGAATACAGCATCGTGTCGAATCCGTCCGGCAGGCGGGTGATGAAATCGTCCGCTCCGGCGAGCTTTGCCGCGGTCCGGCACTCCTCGTCCGTCGCATCGAGCTTGCCGTAGCGTATGTTGTCCATCACCGTGCCTGTAAACAGGTTCGTCTCCTGCAAAACGATGCCGAGCGAGCGGCGCAGATCCTTTTTCTTTATTTTGTTTATATTTATGCCGTCATATCGTATCTTGCCGTCGTCTATGTCGTAAAAGCGGTTTATGAGGTTTGTCACGGTCGTCTTCCCCGCGCCCGTCGCGCCGACGAACGCGACCTTCTGCCCCGGCTTTGCGTACAGCGTTATATCGTTGAGGACTCGCTTGCCCTCCTCGTACTCAAAGTCCACATTGAACATCCGCACGTCGCCCATAAGCCGCGTATAGGTCAGTGTACCGTCGCCGTGCGGGTGCTTCCACGCCCATATTCCGGTGCGCTCCTCAGTCTCCTCGACCTCGCCGTTTTCGTTCAATCGCGCGTTAACGAGAGTGACGTAACCGTTGTCCTCCTCCGGTTTTTCATCAAGCAGGTCGAATACGCGCCTTGCGCCCGCCATGCCCATCGCGACCGCATTTATCTGCATCGACATCTGCGATATGTTGCCGCAGAACTGCTTTGTCATATTGAGAAACGGCACGATTATGCTTATGCCGAACGGCATTCCGGAAATGCTTATATTATTAAGCCCGGACGCCATGAATATGCCGCCCGCGAGCGCGACGATGACATAGAGGATATTGCCGATGTTGTTGTTTATCGGCATGAGGATATTGGCGTATCTGTTCGCACGGTAGCTGTCCTCGCAGAGCGCGGTGTTGACCTCGTCGAAGCGCGCCTTGCTCTCCTCCTCATGGCAGAACACCTTTACGACCTTCTGCCCGTTCATTATCTCCTGGATATAACCCTCCGCGACGCCGATCGCCTTCTGCTGGCGCAGGAAATATTTTGCGGAGCCGCCGCCTATCTTCTTCGACGAGACCGTCATGGCGAACACACCCAAAAGGACTACGAGCGCCATCCATACGCTGAAATACAGCATGATGAAAAACACCGTCAAAACCACGACTATCGCCTGTATCATCATGGGAAGCGACTGCGAGATAAGCTCGCGCAGGGTGTCGACGTCGTTCGTATAGTGACTCATTATATCGCCGTGCTTGTGAGTGTCGAAATATTTTACGGGCAGATCCTGCATACCGCCGAAAAGCGTATTCCTGAGCTTTGACAGAAAGCCCTGCGTTATCACCGCCATGAGCTATGAATTCGCAACGACGGAAATTATCGAAAGCAGATACAGACTTCCCAAAAGCGCGACCTTCGGGATTATCTCACCAGAAGCCGCCGCCCAGTCGCCCGTCGGCGTCCACTCCTCGACTATCGCAAATACGCGCTGCATAAAGAGCGACGGTATGGAGCTCACGGCGGCGGAAAACAGTATGAGAAACGCGGTCAGCGGGACGAGCCGAGGAAAATAGCGGTAAAGCATTTTCACGACTCTGAAAAACACGCCGAAATTCATCTTCGGTTTTTTCTTATTCTCCATCATCGCCGCCCCCCTTCGTCTGCTGCTCATAGATCTCGCGGTATATCTCGCTGGAGGCGACCAGCTCGTCATGGCTGCCCATGGACACGATACACCCGCCGTCCATGACGATTATAACGTCCGCGTCCATGACGGAGGCGACACGCTGAGCTATGATTATCTTCGTCGTCTCCGGTATAAATTCGCGGAAGCCCTTTCGTATCAGCGCGTCGGTGCGCGTATCTACGGCGCTCGTCGAGTCGTCGAGTATCAGTACCTTCGGCTTTTTTAAAAGCGCGCGCGCGATACACAGCCGTTGCTTCTGACCGCCGGATACGTTCGTGCCGCCCTGCTCTATCCATGTGTCATAGCCGTCCGGACGCGTTATTACGAAATCGTCAGCCTGCGCGAGACGGCACGCGGCGCGCACCTCCTCATCCGTTGCGTCCGGATTTCCCCAGCGCAGATTTTCGCCTATTGTGCCCGAAAACAGCTCGTTTTTCTGCAGCACCATCGAGACGGCGTTTCGCAGCGCCTCAAGGTCGTATTCCCGTACGTCTGCGCCGCCGACCCTCACTCGCCCCTCTGTCACGTCGTAAAGGCGCGGTATAAGCTGGACAAGCGTGGATTTGCCCGTGCCCGTGCCGCCGAGTATACCGACGGTCTGCCCGGATTTGATATGCAAATCTATATTCGACAGCGCGTAACGCGACGCGCGCGAGGAATACTTAAAGCTCACATTGTCGAAATCTATAGAGCCGTCCTTCACCTTGGTTATCGCGCCCGGCGCGCTTTTTATCGCGGGTTCCTCATCGAGCACCTCGACTATCCTGCGCGCTGACTCCTCCGACATTGTGAGTATCACATATATCATAGAGAGCATATTCAGCGACATCAATATCTGAAAACCGTATGTAAGCATAGCGGAGAGCTGTCCGACGTCTATATTCAGTCCGAAGCCGGATACGACCATGCGCGAACCGATCAGCAGTACAAATACCATGTTGAAATACAGACAGAACTGCATGAGAGGTCTGTTAAACTCCACTATGCGCTGCGCCTTTGTAAAATCCTTTCTTATATCCTCGGACGCGGCGCGGAATTTCTCCTTCTCATACTCCTCTCGCGCAAAGCCCTTTACGGCGCGCATAGCCATGACATTTTCCTCTATAGACTCGTTGAGCTTGTCGTATTTGCGGAAAACGCGCCGAAACGCCGGCATCGCCTTTTTCGCGATAAGGAAAAGTCCGAACGCCAAGACAGGCACGACCACGACGAACATCGTCGCAAGAGCGCCGCCCATTATGTACGCCATCGTTATCGAAAAAATGAACATCAGCGGACTTCTGACCGCCGTTCTGATTATCATCATGTACGAAAGCTGGACGTTCGATATGTCGGTCGTCATTCTCGTCACGAGCGACGAGGTCGAAAATTTGTCGATATTCTCAAATGAGAAATTCTGCACTCTGTAAAAAATGTCGTGCCGCAGATTTTTCGAAAAACCCGTCGCCGCGCGCGCCGCGAAAGTGCCCGCCGCCGCTCCGCAGGCGAGCGATACGCACGCCATAACAAACAGCCACGCGCCGTATCGCGCTATCGTCGCAACGTCACAGCCCTCCTTGATTTTGTTCACAAGCTGTGCGATTATAAAGGGTATTAGCACCTCCATCGACACCTCTCCGAGCATGAACACCGGAGTGAGGATCGACGGGGTCTTGTATTCGCGCACGCTTTTAAGCAGTTTTTTTATCATACGCCTCGGTCTCCCGTCTTCTTTTAGAAAACACTCTCTGTTTTTCGTTTCAGTTATACATTATAACACTGTTAGCTATTCTAACACTAATGCGCCGGATGTCAAGCGATATCCGGCGCATTTCGTTATCAGTTCTCTTGTTTATACAATGCCGTTCAGCGTTTTTCTTCATCGTCGCGGCGATCGCACGAGCCCGCTTCGCCGCACCTTCCGCAGTCACCGTCGCAGCCTGTCCGCGCGTTCTTCCCAGAAAGAAACGCAAATGCGACGGCGAGCAGCGCGATAACGGCGGCGGCTGTAAGGATCGTCGCCCAGTTTTCGGTTATATACGCTATCATCTCAAACCGCCTCCCGCCGTTTTATCAGTATATCGGGTATTTTCCGCACAGCTCCGTCACCTCGCGGAGGACTCTCTCTCTGCTGCCGTCGAAGTCCACCGCCGCATCGCGCAGCCAGCCGGCGATGAGCTTCATCTCCGCCTCCTTGAAGCCGCGCGTCGTTATCGCGGGCGTGCCGACGCGCAGGCCACTCGTCACGAACGGTCCCTCCGGGTCGTTCGGTATGGCGTTCTTGTTCGCGGTTATATGCACTTCGTCAAGCCGCTTTTCATACTCCTTGCCCGTCACGCCGAAGTTGCGCAGGTCTATGAGCAGCATGTGGTTGTCCGTGCCGCCGGATACGAGGCGGAAGCCGTAATTGCGCAGCTCCTCGGCTAAAAGCACCGCGTTTTTCACGACCTGTCTCTGATACGATACGAACTCCTCCGTCATCGCCTCTCCGAAGGCGACCGCCTTCGCCGCGATTATATGCACGAGCGGACCGCCCTGCGTGCCGGGGAAAATCGCCTTGTCTATCGCCTTCGCGTGTTCCTCTTTGCACAGTATAAGACCGCCGCGCGGACCGCGGAGCGTCTTGTGCGTCGTCGTCGTGACGACGTCGGCATAGGGAACGGGACTCGGATGTACGCCCGCGGCTACAAGTCCCGCGACGTGCGCCATGTCCACCATGAGAACGGCGCCGACCTTGTCCGCGATCTCGCGGCAGTGGGCATAGTCGATAAAGCGCGGATACGCGCTCGCGCCGACGACGATCATCTTCGGCTTTGTCTCGATCGCCTTGCGCTCCATCGCGTCGTAGTCGATAAGCTCCGTCTCCGCGTCAAGCCCATACGGTACTATATTGAAATATTTGCCCGAAATGTTGACCGGCGAGCCGTGAGACAGATGCCCGCCTTCGGCAAGGCTCATGCCCATGACGGTGTCGCCCGGCTGAAGAAACGCGAAAAACGCCGCGAGGTTCGCATTCGCGCCGCAGTGCGGCTGGACGTTCGCATACTCCGCGCCAAACAGCTTTTTAGCGCGCTCTATGGCGATATTCTCCACCACGTCGACATACTGGCAGCCGCCGTAATACTTTTTGCCGGGATACCCCTCGGCGTATTTGTTGGTAAGCACGCCGCCCGCCGCCGTCAAAACGGCTTTGGAGACGATGTTTTCCGACGCGATAAGCTCAATGTTCCCGCGCTGTCGCTCAAGCTCCTTTGTGCAGGCTTCGCCCACCTCGGCGTCAAATTTTGAAAGCTCCTCAAAAAAGTTCATATTGCCCTCCCTTTCCGCGTTTCCTTTGAATTTTGATAATAAAAACAGACAGCGATATTCCTGTCGGAATAAGGCTGCCCAGACGGTCGGCATCAAAACTTTTTATCCGGTCCCCTGTGGTGAACCACAATAATCCGTCAGTTCCGAATAAAACATAGCTTGTAT
Source organism: Oscillospiraceae bacterium (assembly GCA_017518445.1). Lineage (GTDB taxonomy): Bacteria > Bacillota > Clostridia > Oscillospirales > Oscillospiraceae > RGIG6097. Next base: position 12,199 of record JAFWVB010000086.1, read on the forward strand.
TTAAATTATGCATCATAAAACACTAAAA
>JAFWVB010000087.1 GCA_017518445.1 Oscillospiraceae bacterium
CGAGGTCATGAGCATCGGCAAAACCTATAAGGAGGCGTTTCAGAAGGCGATACGAAGCCTTGAAACGGGCAGATACGGGCTCGGCTTTGCGGCAGATTACAACAAGCTGCCGCTTGAGGAGCTTTTGGAGCTTCTCAAAAAGCCGACGAGCCAGAGGCAGTTTATAATGTACGAGGCTCTGCGCAAGGGCGCGGATACGGAGACGCTTTTTGAGCTCACGAAAATAAAGCGCTGGTTTATCGAGCAGATGCGCGAGCTTGTCGCGGAGGAGCAGGTACTTTTGGCGCGTAAGGGGAGCGTTCCCGAAAGAGCGGCGCTCGAGAGCGCAAAGAAAAATGGCTTTTCCGACAAATACTTATCGCAGATACTCGATGTGCCGGAAAAGACCATACGCGACGCGCGCGTTTCTTACGGCATAAAAGAGGCGTGGGAGGGCGTTCACGTCAGCGGCACGCAGGACAGCGCGTACTATTTCTCGACCTACAACGCGCCGGACAAAAGCCCCGTATCGACCGGCAAGCCGAAGGTAATGATACTCGGCGGCGGACCGAACAGGATAGGTCAGGGCATAGAATTCGACTACTGCTGCGTACACGCCGCGAAGAGCCTCAAAAAGCTCGGCTTTGAAACAATAATGGTAAACTGCAACCCCGAGACGGTTTCGACCGATTACGACACCTCGGATAAGCTGTATTTCGAGCCGCTCACGACCGAGGACGTTTTGAGCATATATGAAAAGGAGCAGCCCGCCGGCGTCATCGTGCAGTTCGGCGGACAGACGCCGCTCAATATCGCGGCGGAGCTGAAAGAAAACGGCGTCAACATCCTCGGCACTCCGCCGGAGGTCATAGCGATGGCGGAGGATCGCGACCTTTTCCGCGAGATGATGGAAAAGCTCGATATCCCGATGCCGGAGGCGGGCATGGCTGTCACGGCCGAGGAGGCGGTATGCCGCGCAAACGAGATCGGCTACCCCGTTATGGTCAGACCGAGCTATGTGCTCGGCGGGCGCGGCATGGAGATCGTATACGACGACGAGCACCTGGAGAAATATATGCTCTCCGCCGTCGGCGTCACGCCTGACAGACCGATACTCATAGACCGCTTCCTGCGCCACGCGACGGAGTGCGAGGCGGACGCGATATGCGACGGCGAGCACGCCTTCGTACCCGCGGTCATGGAGCATATAGAGCTCGCCGGAATACACTCCGGCGACTCCGCGTGCGTGATACCGTCGAAAAACATCTCCGAGGCAAATCTCATGGTTATCCGCGAATACACAAAAAAAATAGCCGAGCAGATGGGCGTAAAAGGACTTATGAACATCCAGTACGCGATAGAAAACGGCAAGGTGTACGTTATAGAGGCAAACCCGCGCGCGTCGCGCACCGTGCCTCTCGTGTCGAAGGTCTGCGATGTGAACATGGTCCCGACAGCGGTCGAGATAATCACCGCGCCGCTGACGGGCAGCGATTTCTCAGTTTCGGAGCTGAAAGAGCGAAATATACCGTATTACGGCGTAAAAGAGGCGGTTTTGCCGTTCAATATGTTCCCGGAGGTCGATCCCGTACTCGGTCCGGAGATGCGCTCTACCGGCGAAGTTCTCGCCATATCTACAATATTCGGCAAGGCGTTCGTGCGCGCGCAGGAGGCGACGGGGTCGCCGCTGCCGCTCGAGGGGACGGTGCTTATTTCGGTCAACGACAAGGATAAGCCGGAGCTGGACATGGTAGCCGGTAATCTTACGGAGGCGGGCTATAAGCTGATGGCGACCGGAAAGACGTATGAATATCTGCTGAACCTCGGCTATGAGGTTGAGAGGATAGCGTCGATAGAGGAGTCCGGCCGTCCGAACTGTGTGGACGCGATGCTCGACGGCAGGGTGCAGCTCATAATCAACACGCCGAGCGGTCATCGCGGCAACATCCGCCGCGAGGCGATAAGCTGCCGTATCCCGTATATCACGACGATGGCGGCGGCAAAGGCGGCGGCTCTCGGACTCAAAGAGAAAAAGACCGCGCCGTCCTCCGGTGTGATGAGCATTCAGGACTGGCACAGGCAGATCACTTATAAAGACTGAACGTCTAAAGCTCGTCAAAAATCAAAGCTCTTTACAAAAAATTTTATTTAAACAGCAACCGACCTGCCATGATGCCTTTGGCATCATGGCAGGTCGGTTCTTCAAATAACATTACAAAGCCGCGTCAACAATAAAGCGGATATCCTTTACTTGCTTTTCCATCTGCCGGTACTCTTCATACGCATCCGGCGCACACTGCATGTCGCTGGCATAATACAGCAGATATGTTCCGTCCTTTGTCGTCATAATGTACCGGTTCCCCGCAAAGTTCCATTCTCCGTCCTCGTTCCGCCATTGTTCTTCCGTGATCTGCTGACCCCATTTCATAATATAGAACAGTATGCCTCCGCCTTTTCCGGCATCACGTATCGAAGTGCTGTAAACATGATATTCGCCATATTCATTTGCCTCCATGGCGTATTTCCCTTTCCAGCTGTCGGGAAGTATCAGGGTTATTCCAATATCCTTTAGTTCGAGCATCTCTTGCTCAACAGGCACTTCAACTATCGTTTCAATCACCGTTTCTTGTCCGAAGGCCAATGCCCCCGCGGCGCAGCTGCATACCATAAGTGCCAGAACCGCTGCGGTAGCCACTATGCGCCTCACTCTGTGCTTGCGGCGCGCCTTGCCGTAATTGGGGACGCTCTCCGCCTGCTGGATAAGCAGTTCGTCAATATTACCTATCCGTTCAGATAACTGTTTGCTGTTCATATTTCTATACCCTCGCTTTTTAAGTATTTGCGCAGTTTTATTCTCAATCTGAATAACACGGATTTTATCTTGCCCTCGCTGTATCCCGTACGTATGCTGATGTTTCTTACCGACTCAAAGTACCAGTACCTGAGCACAAAAATGTTGCGCTTTTCTTCTTCCTGTTCCCGGAGGAACTCGCTGATTGCCATCTCAATTCGCTTATTTTCGATTTCGTTCTCCGGATAATCCTTCCCGGAAACGCATTCCTCCAACTCCTCCAAGGCACAAACAGCCTCGGGATTTCTTTTCGATGCGGAATTGTATTCATACTTCTTTAAGGCCAGATTTCTTGCAATTTTACCTGTAAACACCGAAAACCGGTCAGGATTTTTCGGCGGTATTGAGTTCCAAAGCGCAAGATATGTATCATTGACGACTTCCTCGCAGTCCTCATGGTTTTTGAGAATATTGTTCGCAATAAAACTGCATAACCTGCCATATTTTAATGAAGTTTCGCGAATGGCGCCCTCATTCCTGTCCCGGTACAGTTGTATTATTTCCCTGTCGTCCATTGGCTTCCCTCCGTATCTTGTGTACAATGTAAAAGCGCTTTCACTCAATAAATACGCTTTTATAATGGAAGGTTTCAAAAATGCCGCTGAAATTTCTTAATTCAGCGCAATCATTGTAAAAAAGGTGTTCGGATAGAAAAATATCCGAACACCGTAAAACGCTTATTTAGTTTGCCGAACATGTTTCATTAAACCTTTTTGCGGTCTATTTGTTTTCATCCTGCCTGTTTCCGTCTCCGCCTCTCTTTGAACGCGGGCGGTACGGCTTGCGTTTTTTATAGCCGCCGTTCGAGGCGTTTTCGGCTTTCTGCTCGTTTTCGCCGCTCTTGCCCTCCGTCTGACGAGGTGCGGCGCGATTCCCGCCGCGCTTGCCGCGGCGGCTGTCGCCGGATCTTTTCTGTTCGCCGCCGTCCTGCTGTGCTTCGAAGCGTGCCGCCCTCTCCGCCGCCGCCGCGCGCCTCGCCTCGGAAGCGGCTTTGAGCTCCGCGCGCCTCGCCTCCTCCGCGGCGAGCTCCTCCGTGCGTTCGGCTAAATATTCAGCTCTCGCCGCCTTGCCGCCGAGCACAGTCACGGCGGAGGCGTCGTAGGTTTTCATTATCGTCTCGTTCGTATTTTCCAGCTTTACGCGGACCTTGCCGCGCAGGAGGTTGGAGTCCACGACCGTACCCTTGCCGTCCGGAGTTTCGACGAAGGAGTCTGTCTTCGGGACGTCCTTCACAAGCTCCTCATACGTGTCCTGCTCGTACTTTAAGCAGCACATGAGCCTGCCGCAAGTGCCGGATATTTTAGTCGGATTGAGCGACAAGCCCTGCGTTTTCGCCATTTTGATGGACACGGGCTGGAAGTCGTCGAAAAACTGCGAGCAGCAGAACGGCTTTCCGCATATTCCGAGACCGCCGAGCATCCGAGCCTCGTCGCGAACGCCGATCTGACGCAGCTCAATGCGTGTTTTGAACACCGACGCGAGGTCCTTTACGAGGTCGCGGAAATCCACGCGCCCCTCGGAGGTGAAGAAGAACAGTATCTTGCTGCCCTCAAAATTATACTCGACGTCTACGAGCTTCATTTCAAGCTCGTGCTCCACTATTTTACGGCGGAAAACCTCGAACGCATCTTTCTCCTTTTTCTTGTTTTCCTCAGCCCGCGCGATATCCTCCGCCGTGGCGGGACGGATTACCGGGCGCAGCGGCTGAACGACGAGGCTGTCGTCAACCTCGTGATTTCCGCGTACGCACTCAGCGAATTCGGGGCCCTTTGAGGTCTCGACTATCACGAACGCGCCGTGGGCAACGGAAAAATTATTGGGCGAGAAGTAATAAACCTTGCCCTTGTTTCTGAATCTTACGCTGATTACTTCGGTCAATTTTCTACCTCATTTCTCACAGAAGCTCCGCCATCAAAAGTCCGATCATGTGTCCGGAGCTTACGTTGAATTTGCAATATGTCTTTATCTCCTCGAAAACAGCAGCCATTTTAAGGAGCCTTTCACTCGGAATGCCGCAGTTTTTGCCCGCCGCGTTTTCGCGTGCGCCGGCGGCGCATCGGCGCAGAAGCTCGTCGGAGAGCTCCGCCGCGTCCTGCTTTGATATTCCCTCAAGCGAAAAGAGATATTCGGCAAGCGCCACCCTGTCGCCAGAGGCGACGGCGGACATGAGCCCGGACGCCAGCTTTTCCGTGCTCTCTGAGCAGGCGGCGTTTTCATCCGGCGTGTAAAGCGATGTGCAGCGGGAACGCACCGTCGGCAGAAGGTTGGCTGAATTTTCCGCCAAAAGAATGAACACGGTGAACTTCGGCGGCTCCTCCAGCGTCTTTAAGAGCACGTTCTGGCACGCCTCGCTCATTATCGACGCATCCGTTATGATATATACCTTGTGTTTCGCCTCATTCGGCATGACGGCGGCGTCGGCGCAGAGCCGCCGGATCTCCTTTACGGGATAGGACGCGCCGCCCTTTTCGCCCGCCTCCGGAGATATGAAAATTATGTCGGGATGGAGTCCCGCCGCCGCCTTTCGGCAGTCACGGCAGACGCCGCAAGGGGTCTGTCCTCCTTCGGAGCAGACCGCGCGGGCGGCGAGGTGATTTGCGAGAGCTGTCTTGCCGGAGCCGGCGCCGCTTATTATATACGCCTGAAACAGCTTGCCGCCGGAGACGAGCCCCGCCGCAGGCAAAGCGCCGGAAAAATCTGACGAATACATTTTACACCTGCTGTAAAGGTTATTTGTGATATAGCTTCTTTGTCTGATATTTCGGCTCGCAAGTGACGTTTATGCCGAGCTTTCTCAAAACATTGTCATCGATCTGCGATAGGATAACGGAAGAATGAGCCTCGCAGCCCTTGAGCTTTTCGAGCTGACGCATGGCGAGCTCCGCCGTGGGGTTCGTCGCCGCGCATATCGAGAGAGCGACGAGCACCTCGTCCGTGTGCAGGCGCGGATTGTGGTTTCCGAGGTGGTTTACCTTGAGATCCTGAACCGGCTCTATAACGCTTGGGGATATGAGATGTATACGGTCGTCTATATTGCCGAGCGTCTTGAGCGCGTTTAGAAGCATCGCGCTCGTCGCGCCGAGCAGGCTCGACGTTTTGCCGGTGACTATACTGCCGTCGGGAAGCTCAAGCGCGGCGGCGGGCTGGTTCGTCTCCGCCGCTTTCGCTGTCGCCGCGGCGATGACCGGCCTGTTTTCGGCGGATATGCCGGTCGCGTTCATGAGACATTCTATCTTGCATATATCGTCGCCGTCGGAAAGCCCCTTGCGGTGGTTGCACATGGCGGCGTAATAGCGACGGATTATTTCGAGCTTTGACGCCTCGCGGCAGACCTCGTCGTCGATTATGCAGTTGCCAGCCATGTTGACGCCCATGTCGGTCGGTGATTTATACGGCGCTTCGCCGTATATCTTCTCAAAAATCGCGGACAGCACGGGAAACGCGTCCACGTCGCGGTTGTAGTTGACCGTCGTCTCGCCGTACGCCTCGAGATGGAAGGGGTCTATCATGTTCACATCGCTCAAATCCGCGGTAGCCGCCTCATACGCGACGTTTACGGGGTGCTTGAGCGGGAGATTCCATATCGGGAACGTCTCAAATTTCGCATAGCCCGCCTTTATACCGCGTGCGTTCTCGTGATATAGCTGGCTTAAGCAGGTGGCGAGCTTGCCGCTTCCGGGACCGGGGGCGGTCACGACGACAAGGCGGCGCTCCGTCTCTATATATTCGTTTTTGCCGTAGCCCGCGTCGCTGACGATAGTGGTTATGTCATAGGGGTAGCCCGCTATGGAATAGTGGCGGTAGACCTTTATTCCCAAAAGCTCAAGCCGCTTTTGGAACGCCTCCGCGGAGGGTTGCCCGCCGTAGCGGGTGATGACGACGCTTCCGACGTACAGCCCGAAGCCGCGGAATGCGTCTATGAGGCGCAGCACGTCGAGATCGTATGTGATGCCGAGATCGCCGCGCACCTTGTTTTTCTCGATGTCCGAGGAGTTGATGACGATGACTATTTCCGCCTCGTCGCGGAGCTGATACAGCATCTTCACCTTACTGTCGGGCTTAAAGCCCGGCAGCACGCGCGAGGCGTGAAAATCGTCGAACAGCTTGCCGCCGAATTCGAGATACAGCTTGCCGCCGAACTGGTCTATGCGGCGGCGGATATGCTCTGACTGGGTTTTCAAATACAAATCGTTATCGAAGCCTGTCTTTGCCATTTGACGTTACATCTATCTTTTATATCTAAAATAATACCCCATTATAAAATACCGTATTATTTTACATTTTCACGCGCTGTTAGTCAATAGCATACCGAGCAAAAAACCGCACAAAAAACAGAGGGCTCGCAAAAGCGAGTCCTCTGCCTTAGGTATCAGAAAAATTTCTTGATCTCCGGCGACGCGAGCGCGGCGTCTGAGCTGATGGTTATGGTGAATTTGACATTCTCCTTGGCGCTGAACGATTCGCACCAGTCGAGGAAGCTCTCCATATCGCTGTCCAGCGAGCTTTTTATTACCTTTGAAAGGCCGTCGATAAAAATATGCGTGATGTCATAATTGCCCGCGTGGAGTCCGCTTATGAAGCCGCGCAGAAATTCATAGTTAGTGAAGCCGTAATCCTTGGACTGCACAAGGCGCACCCTGTACGGAATGTCAAATGTGAGTTCCGCGTTTTTTGCTATACAGATGACGTCGCCCCGTTCCTCCTCCGTGGCTTTATTGATAAGCTCAATAATGCTTTTCGTTTTGCCGGAGCCCTTTTCATCCATGATGACCTTGACCAAAGCAAGCCCTCCTTTCGTGTTTGATTTATTTTACCATCTTTTTTCACGTTCTTCAACTTGTTTTTCAATCATTAACAAAAATTTTCAAATCACGAACCGAAAAAAGCCGCAGAAAGCGCCCGAAGCAGCAGATCTCCGACGGTCAGCCTCTCCGACTCACCGCTCGCGATTATCGGCACGCGCCCGAGCACCGAGCCGCCGTCGCGCAGTATGAGCTCGCCAATCTCGTCGCCCTCTTTTACGGGAGCGGTCAGCTCCTCCATAAGTTCGACCGTCTTTGTAACGCTCGCCGCGGAACGGCGGCTGACGAGCACGCTGCCCTCGCTCTCAAGCTCCGGTTGTATATGGGCTGTTTTGCCGAGACGGACGGGTATCGGCGCGAGCGCCTCGTCCGGCGTCGCGGAGATGAGCGTGTAGTTTGCAAAGCCGTAGCTTAAGAGCGTCTTGGCGCTCTCAAATCTGTCCTGCGAGGTCTGACAGTGCATGACGGCGGCAATGTATTCAACGCCGTCGCGCATCGCCGTCGCGGCGAGGCAGTAGCCCGCCGCCTGCGTAAAGCCGGTTTTCAGTCCGGTAGCGCCGTCGTAATAGTAGATCAGCTTATTCGTGTTGCTCAAGCCGAACGCGCCGCCGCGTATCGTGTCCATCCATATCGTCGTGTATTCCTTTATCCAGTCGTGGCGTATGAGCTCACGCGACATGATCGCGATATCGCGAGCGGTCGTCTTGTGCTCCTCCGGGTCTGAAAGACCCGTGCAGTTGCAGAAAAACGTGTTCTCCATGCCGAGCTCGGCGGCGCGCTCGTTCATGCGCTGAACGAACGTCTCCTCCGAGCCGGACAGAAACTCCGCGACGGCAACGGCGGCGTCGTTTGCCGAGGATACGACTACGCATTTGAGCATTTCTTGCAGGCTCATCTGCTCGCCCTCCTCCAAAAACACCTGCGAGCCGCCCATGCCCGCGGCTGTCGCGGAGACCGTCACCGTATCGTCGAGCGAGACTTCGCCCGCCTCCACCGCCTCTACCGCCAAAAGTATCGTCATGACCTTCGTCACGCTCGCTGGGAAATTGCGCTCGTCGGCGTTTTTCTCATAGAGCACCTCGCCTGTCTCCTTTTCGATAAGTATCGCGCACGGCGCGGAAACCGTGAGAGACTCGGCGTCCGCCGCGGAAATCGTCTCGGCAAAAATGCCCGCCGGAACATCTGCGGCGTCAAGCTCCGCCTCCTCGCGCGCGTCCAAAGCGGCGGCGTTTACGGTCAAAAGCAAAAACGCGAGCGCGAAAATGAATATCCTTTTCAAAAAAGCGTCCCCCTCGAAAAATAGTTTGTCTTGTTTCATAGATATGTGGCACGAAAAATAAAAATTACGTTCGTGAAAAATAAGAGTTGAGATTTTCGGAGGTTTCTGTTATAATAAATTTCACCGCGAAACGCAGGGTTGGTATATCGGTATTACAGCGGCTTCCCAAGCCGTTAAGGCGGGTTCGACTCCCGTACCCTGCTCCAAAAAAGAAGCCACGTCCCAAGGGACGTGGCTTCTTTTTTTAGGTTTCGCTCACTTTGTTCGCTTCACCCCGAGGGTGATTTGACCTGCTCGGCGGAAATAAATCCCGCCTGCGCCAAGGTTTTGCTTTGCAAAACGCTTGTGACGCGCGACTTCGCGCGTGGTTTGCCATTGCGGGCAAACGAAAAACGCGAACCGGTACGGCTTCTGGACGCGGATTGTTTTTTGGGTTTCGCTCACTTTGTTCGCTTCACCCCGAGGGAGATTTGACCTGCTCGGCGGGAGTGAATCCCGCCTGCGCCAAGGTTTTGCTTTGCAAAACGCTTGTGACGCGCGACTTCGCGCGTGGTTTGCCATTGCGGGCAAACGAAAAACGCGAACCGGTA
>JAFWVB010000088.1 GCA_017518445.1 Oscillospiraceae bacterium
CCTCGTTCTTGGGATCGCACACGGTATCGCCGGTCTTCCAGTCCATCTTGCCCACGGCAACGATGTCGCCGCAGCAGGCGTCCTTGACCTCGGTGGTCTTTTTGCCGCAGACAGTGTAAAGTCTGCCGAGCTTATCGGTTGACGACGTGCGCGTATCCTTGAGCGACATATCTGAATTTATGCTGCCCCGCATAACCTTTACGAGGCTGTATTTACCGAACTGGTCGGACATCGTCTTGAAAACGAAGCCGGCTGGCGCGCCGCTCGGATCTATACCCTCGGCGTCGGCGGGAATCGGAGCGTAATCGACGATGCCCTGTAAAAACGCCTGCGTGCCGACGTTTGACGCCGCGCAGCCGCAGAATACTGGTATAACGGATCTGTCCTTGACGCCGAGCTTCACGCCCTGCGCCGCCTCCGTATCAGAAAGCTCCATCGTGTCGAAGAACTTCTCCATAAGCTCCTCGGAAGCGCCGGCGGCTGTCTCGTTGAGCGCCTCACGCAGCTCCTCGAGCAGGGCGGCATCCGCGTCAGATACGGAGCCCTTCGTCGTCTTTCCGCCGCTTGTGGTGTATGCGACCTTGTTTACGATATCTATAACGCCGTTTCCGTCCGCGGTCGGCGCGGTGACAGCGCAAACGGTGCTTCCGTATTTCTCACGCAGGGCGCCTAACACCGCCTTGAAATCACCGTGATCCTCGTCGATCTTGGAGATGTAGAACATACACGGTATGTTTTTCGCCTTCAAGAGCTTCCATGCGCGCTCTGCGCCGACGGAGATACCGTCCTTTGCGCTGCAAAGGATGACGCCGGTTTCAGCCGCGCGTATCGCGCAGGCGACCTCTCCCGCGAAATCAAAATATCCCGGGCAGTCGATGACGTTTATTTTACAGCCGCCGAAATTGACGGGCGCGAGCGCCGCGGATATGGAGATCTGTCTCTTTATCTCCTCTGCGTCGTAGTCGCAGACAGTGTTGCCGTCCGTGACCTTGCCGAGGCGGTCGATGGCGCCGACGGTGTAAAGCATGCTCTCAGTCAAGCTTGTCTTACCGCTGCCGCCGTGTCCGAGTAATGCGATGTTGCGGATATTTCCAATGGCGTTGCTCATTAAATTAAGCCCCCTCATAAAAATTTTTAAGTCTGACTTCGTTATTTTACACTAAAGAACCGATAATTACAATAATAATTTTTATTTTCTTCTGACAAAACACGATATTATCAATACCGCCGCCTGCACCAAAAGCATATATGTCAGCACGCTTCCGCACAAAACCGTGCCGGAGCGCAGGAACAGGAGCGTTATGAAAAGCACGCCGATGACGGAAGTTATTATAGATACCGCGGTGAGAAGCGTTGACAGCAGCTTAAGCTGGCTTCCCATCACGACGACGTCCGCTATCGGCGCGAGCCCGCCGCGCGACAATATCGCCGCGGAGTCCTGATTTTTTCCGGGCTTTTCGTCGGAGGCGACATAGCACTCCTCTACGGGCAGATGCTCGAAATTCGATATGTTGACCTTGAATTTTTTCTGCACCATAGCCGGCGTTATGTTGAAATCACGCACGGCGAACAGCATCGTCGTCTTTGTTCGCATCATCGCCACAAGCGCCTTCTGCACCGAATTTGCCGGGATATAGTTCAGCACGACCACCGTCGTCAGCGTGTCGTTTATGACCGTGAACATGGCGTCCTTCGTGTTGAGGCTGTCCGGTATCCGCACGCCCATGAGGTTCATGTACGCGGCGGAGCCGACCATTACGCGCTCGCCCCTTATAATGCCGCTGATTCCGCCGCCCTGGTAGTAGGCGAAATCGGATACGGCGTCCATCTGGATCTTCTGGGATTTGAGAAGCTCCGCAAATACCTTTGACGCGCCGGAGCCGGAAGCGATTATCATGCTCGCCGTGTAGGAGAGCGCCTTTTCCCTCGAAAATCCCTCAAATATCTTTATGCTGCTGATCGTGAGCGTTCCTGTCGGAAAAACGTCCTCGTCCGTAACTATCACGCTGTCTGAGTCGGAAATGCTGCACGCGCCGCCCCAGCCGGCGATCGCCGCGCCCGTCCTTCTCGCTTTTTTCGCCACTCTCTTAAACGGCAGTGCGAACGTGAGCATAACGGAAAACGACGCCGACACCGCGACGAGAGCCGAGAATATGTAAAGAAATCCCGAAGTGTTTTTAGAAAGCGCGCTTATAAGCGCCGCCAGTACGAGCGACAGAACGAAAGCGATCGGCGCAAATATGCCGTATGCCGTATCGGAGATATCGGTCTGTATGAAATTGCGGTAAAACCCATCCGCCGTGCAGGAGGTCTTTTTTAGCACGGTGCGCTCCGGCACGGAGTCTGAGTCTGAAATCACGCTGAACGGACTTGCCGCTGAAACCGCGGATCTCAGCGTGTCGCAAGCCGCGAGCGCATACGCCCGCTTTCCGCGAAGCGCGAACATGAGCGTTATCGCGGATATCGTGCAAAACGGCAGGAAGCTTATCTCCTTTTTACCGAGTATCGCGGCAAACGCCTGTACGACGGAAACGACATTGGAGATGAGCACAAGCGTCTCTCCGCCGAAAACGCCGTCTAACAGGGTTTTGACTCCGGATATCAGCACGTCAACAGACAGCGCCATGACGACAAGGTGCAGCAAAAGCAGAATGCCCGCAACATATCCCGCGTTCGCGCCTATTCCGAACGGAACAGGCTTTCCGGCTTCAAATATGTACGTGAAAATCGCCATCGCCGCACAGATCACAAACGCGATCGCGCTCCTTATCGACATCGACCTCAAGCCTTTGCCGGACTGCGCCGCGAGCTCTTCGAGAGGCGGCTCCTCCTCCGGCTCAAATTCAAGCTCCGGCTCGTTTTCCGCGTCGAGGTCGTGATAGCCGTCTGCGCTGTCATCGTATTCGTAAATCGTCTCGCGTCGGGATCGCTTCGCAGACCTGCGCCCGAATTTTGCGGCGGCGCGGTTTGCCGCCTCCTCTTTACGCGTTTCCTCCTCGACGATACGGCTTATCTCGTCCTTATACGACTCCTCCGAATCCTTCGAGGAATACTGCACAGACTCCTTCTCCGCGTCCGTATCGCTGAAAAACGCGGCAAGGAGATCGTCATCCTCATTGGAGATATTCGACTCCGGCAGCTCCGGCATTTCGGGCTTCGTCTCCGGCTCGTCGATGTCCGCGAAGAAATCGCCGTCGTCGCGCTTATTTACGCGTTTTTCGGCTGTTTCGCATATCGCTTCCTCGTCGTCGAAAATTTCGCCGTTCGCCTCTCTTACGATGCGCTCCGTCGCGGCGTTGAGGATATCCTCAGGAGTTTTCTTGTCACCGGCGATATATGCGTCGCCCTTGAACTCGGCAAGAATGGACTCGAGCGAAAATTCCTCTTCCGGCGAGGCGACGTCAAAGCCGTCGTTCCTGTACAAATCTTTATCCGACATATTTACACGCCCTCATTAAAATAGAACTGATTTTATCACTTTTGCTCGGTATTTCGCTGTCTGACTATCTCATACATGACCACTGCGGCGGAGACGGAGGCGTTCAGCGAGGAGACCTGACCTTTCATCGGTATCCGCAGCTTAAAATCGCAGTTTTCCGCGACGAGCCTTCCCATGCCGTCACCCTCGGAGCCGATCACGATCGCGGCGGGACCTCTCATATCCGTGCTCCACAGCTCGCTTTCGCCGTCAGCCGCGGTGCCGTATATCCATACGCCCTTTTCCTTAAGCTCTTTAAGCACGGCGGTGAGATTTGACACCCTTGCGACTGCGATATGCTCCGCCGCGCCTGCGGAGGTCTTGTCCACTATCGCGGTAACGCCCGCGCTTCTGCGCTTCGGGATTATAACTCCGTGCGCGCCCGCGCATTCCGCAGTCCTGATTATCGCGCCGAGATTATGCGGATCGCTTATCTCATCGCAGAGGATGATGAACGGATCCTCTCCGCGTCCGGCGGCGATCTCCAGGATCTCTTCGACCGTTGAGTACTGCTTGACGGCGGCGAGAGCGATAACGCCCTGGTGCGCGTGGCTTAAGCTCATGCTGTCGAGCTTTCGCCTGTCCGTTTCAACGACGACCGCGCCGAGCTCCCGCGCTTTGGAGGCGATATGTCCGAGCGCGGCGTCGCCGTCGCCCTTTGCGATATAGACCTTGTCGATGGGTCTGCCCGCGCGCATCGCCTCTATAACGGCGTTTCGCCCCTCTATCATGCCCTCGGAAGCGTCGTCTCTCCTGTAGGACGCGATCTCCTCACGCCCGCCGTACGGATCGACGTGCCGCTTTATCGGTCGTCTGAAAGACTTGTTATCGTTCATATATACCCCGTTATTTCAAATACTGCTTCAAAGCCTCGACCATGTCGAGCCTTTCCCACGGAAGCTCAACATCCGTCCTGCCAAAGTGACCGTAAGCTGCGGTCTGCCTGTATATCGGTCTTAACAGATCGAGCGTTTTGATTATTCCCGACGGACGCATATCGAATTCGCGCGAGACGATCTGCGCGATCGTATCATCGGGCAGTCTGCCCGTCCCGTACGTGTCTATCACGACGCTTACCGGCTGCGCCACGCCGATAGCGTAAGCCAGCTCTATCTGGCATTTATCCGCGATACCCGCGGCGACGAGGTTTTTGGCGATATATCTCGCCATGTACGCGCCGCTTCTGTCGACCTTCGACGGGTCCTTTCCGGAAAATGCGCCTCCGCCGTGACTTGCCCAGCCGCCGTATGTGTCGACTATTATCTTTCTGCCGGTCAGCCCGGAGTCACCTACCGGACCGCCAACGACGAACCTGCCGGTGGGGTTGACGAAAAACTTTGTCTCACCGCCGATAAGCTCCGCCGGAATGACGGGCTTTATAACTGTCTCTATTATCGCCTCGCGGAGCTTGTCTATCGAAATCTCCGGCGAATGCTGTGACGAGACTACGATAGCCGGACAGCTTGTAACTCTTCCGTTATCGTCATACTTTACCGTGACCTGTGTCTTACCGTCCGGACGTATGAAATCGAGCACACCGTCTTTTCTTACCTGCGCGAGCCGCCTTGACAGCCTGTGCGCGTAAGATATAGGCGCGGGCATATACTCCGGCGTGTCGGTGCAGGCATAGCCGAACATCATGCCCTGATCCCCCGCGCCGGTATCAGCGCTGTCATCATATGCGCTGTTTACGCCCATGGCTATATCGGGGCTCTGCTCGTCGATAGCCGTCAACACGGCGCAGGATTTATAATCAAAGCCGTATTCCGGATCGTTGTAGCCTATATTTTTTATGGTTTCGCGCGCTATTGCGGGAATATCGGCATAGCATGATGTGCTTATCTCGCCCATGACGAGTACCATTCCCGTCGTTGTCACAGTCTCGCACGCGACGTGCGCCGACCGGTCCTGCGATATTATTGCGTCGAGCACGGCGTCGGATATCTGGTCGCATATTTTATCCGGATGCCCCTCCGTAACCGACTCTGACGTGAAAATTCTGTTAGACACTGAAGCGTCCCTCCAAATGCAAAATATCATTATTTAAATATAATAACACATACCTCGCCAAAATAAAAGCATATATTTTACAATATTCACCTTATTTTGACGTGTTTTAATTCCGGCGATAATTGATTGGACATTTCGCGCGAGATAGGTTAAAATAAAGGCGGCGCCTATACGCGCCGTGCAAAAAACTTTTTCGGAGGGATATGGTTTGAAATCTCTTTCAAGGGCGATAGACCGTTTTTGCGTACGCCACCCGAATTTCGGTATAAGAAGGCTGATGCTTTATATCGTGATAGGCACTGCCGCCGTATATCTTTTCGACATGATGGACACGACGCGGCAATTTATCAAATATTTATATTTCAATATGGACCTCATTCGGCGCGGACAGCTCTGGCGGCTTTTCAGCTTTGTGTTCATACCGATATATGACGACCGTCCGCTGTTTTTTGCGATCTCACTCTATTTTTATTATTTCATCGGCTCATCGCTAGAGGATTACTGGGGCAAGGCGAAGTTCACGATATATTATATCTCCGGCGTGATCTTCACGGCGCTGTACGGCGTCGCCGTACATTTTATATTCGGCGATGATGAGGTTGATATGTTGTCCGCTGCGTATATCAACCTCTCGATGTTTTTCGCCTTTGCCGTGCTGTTCCCCGACGTGCGCGTACTGCTCTTTTTTATCATTCCCGTCAAAATTAAATGGCTTGCGCTTGTGGACGCCGCACTTTTTGTGTTCGCCGTTATAACGACGCCTTTCCCGCTGAATATTCTCCCGATTATCGCGATTTTGAACTTCGCGCTGTTTTTCTTTGACGATCTCATTCGGCTCATAAAAGGAAACCGCGCCTCAAACAGCCGCGCCTCCGCGAAATTCAGAAGCAGCGTCCACGCGGCAGCGCGCGAGGAGGCGCGGCGTGAATACCGCCACAAATGCGCCGTATGCGGAAAAACCGACGTCGACAATCCCGGCATGGAGTTTCGCTATTGCTCGCGCTGCGCAGGTTATCACTGCTTCTGCGAGGAGCATATAAACAGTCATATACATTTTACGGAGGACTAAAATGCGATGTCCGCCCGCATAGCGGGCGGACATCAACTTTTTAATTAGGCGGTAAAGCAAGCGTCCACCCTTTTTCGGGTGGACGTTCTTTTATTCGATACCGACGAGCTTTTTTATTACATAGCCCGCCATTACAAAGCCAGCGACGGGAGGCACGAAAGATATCGAGCCCGGCGGATTTCTGCCGCCGGCGCTCTCAACCGGCGTAACCGGAGTGCGAGGCTCCTCGTCTGAAAATACCACGTCGAGCTTTTTTATGCCCCTCTGCCGCAGCTCCTTTCGTATCACACGTGCGAGCGGACAACCGGAGGTTTTGTTTATATCTGCCACTCTGAAGCGCGACGGGTCGAGCTTGTTTCCCGCGCCCATCGCGCAAATGATTGGCACGCCTGCCGCCGCGCATCGCTCGATAAGCAGCAGCTTTGACGTGACCATGTCTATCGCGTCGATAACGTAGTCGTAAGCGGAAAGCTCAAATCCGTCAGCGGTGTCGGCATTGTAAAAAATGTTGTGCGCAGTCACGCTTGCCGCGGGATTTATATCGAGCGCCCTGTCGCGCGCGACCTCCGCCTTCGGGAGTCCCACCGTTGACTCGAGCGCGATGAGCTGGCGGTTGATATTAGACCGCGCCACGGTATCGCCGTCCACAATGGATATATTTCCTACGCCCGCTCTCGCTATCGCCTCAATGACGGCGGAGCCGACGCCGCCCGCGCCGAAAACGATGACGCGCGAGCATTTAAGCCTCTCACAGGGCGCCTCGCCTATAAGCGCCTCCGTTCTTGAAAAGCTCTCATTCACCGACCTTCACCGCCCCTTCCGGGAAAACCGCCGCATAATAATCATTATCCAGTATTTTTGCGGAGTATGTAAACTGATCGTTCACCTTTTCGAGCATCTCCGCGGCATACCCCTCCGGCACAGCGACGCCGTCGTTAGGCGTGAAGGTGTCCGTCGTCGAATTGTAACGACCGAGGTCGGTTATAAAGCTGTGATTGTTGAAAACTATTAGCGGGGGCGCGGTAGAGAAAATGTCCCGTCCCATCATAAGCCGGGAGTCGTATTCAAGTCCGAACAGATTTGCGAGCGTCGGCATGATATCCATGCTGCAGCAGTATTTATCTACCTCGACCGTCTCCATTTCACTGTTCCAGATCATAAGAGTCGTTCTGAACTCCTCAAAATTGCTCTCTATCTCGTGACCCGCGAGCTCCGCGCGCTGTTCCTGTGTGAGTCCGTAGGCATAGTGGTCTCCCGACAGCACGATGACCGTGTCCTCAAGCGTACCGTTTTCCTCGAGCGCTTTTATCAGATATTCCATCGCGCGGTCAAGCTCTATCTGGCACGCGACGTAAGCACTTGCCGCCTCGGAATAGCCCGCGTCGAGCATATCCTGCACCTCGGATTTGTGCTTATACGCCATCATGTTGCCCATGAAATTGTATTCGAGGTGACCCGAAACGGTCATGTAATATGTGTGGAAAGGCGTGTCACCGACATATTCCGGCACCGTCACCTCCATCATCTCCACGTCGGACTCCGGCCACTGCTCCTCTATCTCAAGTCCGTTTCCGACGCCCTTGTAGTCATAGCCCATGTTCGGGTGGCTCAAATCCCTGCCGTAATAAGTGTATGTATGATTGTGGTATGCGCGCGCGGTGTAGCCCGCCTCCGACATCAGATTTCCGAACGCAAAGGGCAGATAATTTTTTGAGCTCGTTTTACAGCTCCATGTGCCGCTTTTCGGTATAAGGCTCAAAAGGGTCGTGTACTCGCCGTCGCTCGTGGAAACGCCCCAGATCGGGTTGTAGAAATTGTTGAAAACGAAGCCCTCGTGGCTCAATTTGAAAAGCGTCGGCGTGTGTATCTCGTCGACGGCGAGCGATGAAAAGCCCTCCGCGACGATCCATATCAGATTTTTCCCCTCAAACATACCCGTGTACTCGTTTTTCGCTGTCGGCTGAACGGAGGAGAAATATCTGTGCATATCGGCTATCGTATCGTCGGTCTCTGCGGCGATGAGACTGTCAAAATCTATCTCAAGCACATTGTCGCCGTATTCGATTATCGGATCCGCCTCATTCGTATCCGGCGGCAACGGAATGTCCGGAGCGTCGGGCATATCCGGCAAGATCGGCTCTGCTTCGGTGTTTATCTCGGGCTGTTTCGGGGCTTTGGGGCTTATCACCTTTTCGAACGCCGTACCCTTAAACAGCATATCGCGTATCTCTATCCTTGTAGTCGTAAGTATGCCGAAGCGCGGTACGGAAAGCTCCGGCGAAAAGGTGCCGTATACGTATGAATACGGCATTACGCCGCTTGTATTGAGATACACGCTCGCCGCCGCGCCTATCTGAAGCGCGAGCAGCACCGCGGCAAGCAATGTAAATCGCTTTCCCTTAATCCGCTTTTCCGGCGTTATGCGCGAGCCGAAAACAATAAACAAAACGAGCGGCAGCAGTATAATGAGAAGCGGTATTATCGTATGCCATATCCCGGCAAGCGCTTCTTTCCAGAAATCGGTCAGCACGTCGCCGGCTCTCGATACGGAATCGAGAGTCGTGAATGTGTTGAAAATCGTGAAATAGACGTTCTGAGTGCCGAATATCAAAAACGCGAGCGTCGCAAAGGATATTGATGCTATCCTGTTTCCCTTTCTGCCGAAAAGAGACGACACAAGCGAACAAAACAGCGCCAAAATCACCGTGAACATCAGTATGTAAACGGCGCCCATACCGATAATGGTCTTGTATCTGCGGAGCACCGTTAATATCTCCATGAAGTAAAAATACAGAACGAAGAAAACCGTCAGATACAATAGCCTGTATTTTTCGGGTACAGCTTTCATTGTTTTCCCTCCAAAGACGGCATTATTTTGCTGTCGCCGCCTGCAAGACTTTGTTTGCTATCGGTCCCGCGACCGAGCTTCCCGAGCCGCCGTTTTCCACAAGAACGACAAAAGCGAGCGGATGGTCCGGATTTGTGATGAAGCCGACGAACCACGCGTGCGGCGCGGCTCCATCGCCCACCTCGGCTGTGCCCGACTTCGCGTGAAGCCGAAGCCCCGGATAGTTTTCCTCGCCGTAGGTGTACGCAGTATTATAGCTCATCATATCGCTTATCTGCCGCGCGGTTTCCGGATTTAAAAGCGTGAATTTCTTTGTGCTCGGATAAGCTCCTGTCGATATGCCGAGACTGTTTTTGACGTCGCGGATAAGCGTCGGCTCCGCCGCGCTTCCGCCGCCCGCTATCGCACCCATAAGACGAAGCATCGCCTCGGGATTTACAAGGTCTGTATGCTGTCCGACGCCCGACCACGCGGTTTCGGCGTCGCCTTCCGATATGTCATAACTCCCCGCGGCGGTCTTTATCCCGCTAACGGAATGCGCCTCGTCAAGTCCGAGGTCTTTCACATACTCGGACAGCGTATCTGAGCCGAGCTCGACCGCTATTTCCGCGAACGCGCAGTTGCACGAAACGGCGAGCGCCTGCTCAAATGTGATCTCGCCGTGCGCGTGCGTACACGTCACGTTATTGCCGTCTATCGTAACGCTGCCGCCGCAGGTGAAGCGGCGGTCGTATATGTCCGGCAATTTTTCTATCGCCGCGATGCTTGTCACGGTCTTGAATGTGGAGCCAGGTGTGAAAGCCGACGACAAAAATCGGTTTATATAGGCGCCGCTGTCGTCGTCCGCTCCGACGGATGACGGCTCATTGGGGTCAAACGACGGCGAAGACGCCATGCAGAGTATCTCGCCCGTTTCATAATTGTATACGGCGACCGTCCCTTTTCTGCCCTCAAGCGCGTTATACGCAGTTTTGTTCAGCTCCGCGTCTATGGTAAGATACAGGCTGTTGCCCTTGCCGGAGGCGGAATAGTTGCCGCTTATCATGTCGTAGCCCGTTAGCTCCGACGTGAAAACGGAAAGCGCGCCCGTCCCGATATTCCCACCTATATCCCCGACCGCGTGGAGCGTTGAGAGGCGCACGTCAAGGTCGTCCGAGTAATATCTGCCGGAGTCGGAGACGCCGGACAAAAGCACGCCGTTTCTGTCGTAAATCGTACCCTTTATCAGAACGCCGCTCTTATATACCGAGGAATTTGCCGAAAACGCCGCCCACGAGCTGCCTCTTTTAACGTATTTTACGGTAAAAAGCACAAGTCCCGCCAAAATCGCGGCGATCAAAATAATGACCGATACAGATCTGCGTTCGATTTTTTTCATTCGAGTTCCGCCTCCGTATCAAAGTCCTCCCATGCGTCAAGCTCCGTGTATGCTTCTTCCTCGCGCGAATATCTCCTGTATTTTTTAGGCAGCTTTATGGCAAAGCTCGCGTTTTGGCGCGTATCGACCGCCTTGATAAAGGCTAAAAGCCCCCAACATGACAGCATGCTCGACCCGCCCTTTGATACAAACGGCAGTGTAACGCCGGTAAACGGCAGTATATCGAGCGAGCCGAAAACGTTCAGTATTGTCTGCGCCAGCATTATTGAGACGGCGGCGCACGCGCCGATTATATAAAACGAGCTTCTCGCGTTATAGGACGAGCGCACCGCGAAAAACGCGATAAGTATCAGCGCCGCGATGATGCACAGAGCGATTATATATCCGAGCTCCTCTGCGACCATGCCGAACACCATGTCGGTATCGGCGGCGAAAACGCCCTTGAGCCAGCCGTTGCCCGCGCCGACGCCGAGCAGCCCGCCGCTTGCGAGAGCCGCCATAGTGCGAGTCTGCTGATAGCCGCCCGCGTTGACATACTGCCACGCCTTGCCCCATGTGGCAAACCTGCTTTTGATATAAGGCTTTACGGTTATAGCCAAAAAGCCCGCGAGTCCGGCGCCGCCGACGCTTAAAAATACAGCGGCGAAATCGCCGGAGCGCATGAACGCGATGACGAGATAGCAGACGAAAAATATCGCCGCCGTGTCGAAATCGCTTATGAGCGCGAGCGCGCCCACGCATACCGCGGAATAGATTATGAAAAGAAAGATGTTTCTTTTGGCGAAAAGTCTGTCAAGAGCCGCGGAGCCGGCGAATACGAAGCATATTTTCACAAGCTCCGACGGCTGGAGGGATATACCCGCAATGCTGAGCCAGTTTCGCGCGCCGAACGTCGTCTTTGCCAAAAGCACGTTGACGGCGAGCAGCGCGATACCCGCCGCGGCAATCGGCCAGCGCAGTTTTTTCGCGCGGTTCAGATCGCGCAGGAGCCATCCGATTATAAGAAAAACGAATATGCCCGCGACATCTATGATTATCTGCTTATAGAGGCTTCCCGGTACGGACGACGCGACGACGGACATGCCTATCGTGCACAGGAAAAATCCGAGCGTCTCTATCTCAATGCCCGTCCTGCCGAGAACGCGCATAAAGCCGTAATACAGCCACATGACGAGCGAAAGCCCGCCAAAGCATGCGATAACCGGGATCTCGTTTTCGGTATTTTCGCTCAATACAAGCTCCGCCATGAGAAAAAGCTGAAAAAGCGTAAGCGCGAAAAGCGTAAGCGACGGGCTTATCTCCTCTCCGGGGCGGCGGCGCGACCGCGCCTGCTTCCGCTCGCTCTCCTCGGAGATCGTGAGAAACAGCATGTCCACGCCGGCGAGCGACAGCATATCGCCGTTTTCGATATCGGCGCAGCCGTCCACCCTGTCGCCGTTTACGGTTATGCCGCCCTTTGAGTCGAGGTCGTGCACTATCCAATGTGCGGATGCGTCGCGTATAAACGCGGCGTGACTGCGCGACAGCGTAGGATATTCAAGAGCAACGTCGCTCGATCTCGCCCGTCCTATGACATTTTCCCAACGGGTTAGCTCTATACGCCCGCCGTTAGGCAGTGTGAGATACGCCCAGACCTCTTTTTCCGGCTTTTCGTAAAAAAGTGATGCGGCACATCTGTACAGCACGAATATCGCCAATATCGGCAGCAGTATGCGTATTGCGAGCACGACATATTTCGCCGCCTCGGAATAGGCGGCGCCGGCGTCGCCTGTCATGCCGAAAAACTCGCTTATGCTGTTTAAAATCTCCAAGCGCGACGCCCCCTTCCGTTCCGTTCGCTGAAATATATGATAACACATCTGTCAACCTAAAGTTGTTAAAAATAGTTAAAAAATCATTACGCTCCGTCGCGCAAACGCGGCTCCGCGCACGATTTCCGCGCAGTATGCTTACAGAGCCTTGAAATTCGCGAAGAAATGAAATATTATATATATGTTTTAATATTTTACTGCTTTTCGGAGGTTTATTTATGCCGATAGATATGACATGGTTTGACGAGATGGAAGCGCGCATCCCCACGGGAGAGGTTCGCACGCGATTTGCGCCGAGTCCGACGGGGTATATGCACGTCGGCAATCTTCGCACCGCGCTTTACACATATCTTATAGCCCGCTCAAAGGGCGGCAAATTCATTTTGAGGATCGAGGACACCGATCAGTCCCGCCTTGTCGAGGGCGCAGTGCAGGTCATATACGACACGATGAAAAAATGCGGACTGGAGCATGACGAGGGACCGGATATCGGCGGTCCCGTAGGTCCGTATGTGCAGACGGAGCGGCGCGGCTTTTATAAAAAATATGCGGAGCTTCTCGTGGAAAAGGGCGGCGCTTATTACTGCTTCTGCGAAAAGGCGGAGTCCGAGGAGGAGTCCGGAGATTTCAGCCGCGCGGACGACCCATGCCGCGCGTTATCGCAGGACGAGGTGCGCGAAAAGCTCGGCAAGGGGCTTCCCTATGTGATACGCCAGCGCATACCGCGCGAGGGTTCGACCACCTTCCACGACGAGATATTCGGGGATATAACGGTCGAAAACTCCACGCTCGACGATCAGGTGCTTATAAAGCGCGACGGGCTTCCGACATATAACTTCGCCAACGTCGTTGACGACCACATGATGGGTATCACGCACGTCGTGCGCGGAAACGAGTACCTGTCCTCCGCGCCGAAATACAATCTGCTTTATGAGAGTTTCGGCTGGCAGATACCGAAATACGTCCACTGCTCCCCCGTCATGCGCGATGCTCACAATAAGATGAGCAAGCGCCACGGCGACCCGTCGTATGAGGATCTCATCGCGCAGGGGTATCTTTCCGACGCGGTAGTGAATTACGTCGCACTGCTCGGCTGGAGCCCCGGAGGCGAGCGGGAGATATTCTCATTGAGCGAGCTTGTGGAGGCGTTTGACATTCACGGTATATCAAAGTCGCCCGCGATATTCGATATCGACAAGCTGACATATTTCAACAGCGAGTATATTAAGGCGCTCCCGCCGGAAAAATTCACCGCCGTCGCGGAGCCTTATATACGCAAAACCGTTAAAAACACGTCGTTTGATATATCTCTTATCGCCGCTCTTTTGCAGCAGCGGTGCGAGAGGCTTACCGACATACCGGAAAAGGTCGATTTCTTTGACGAGCTGCCGCCTTATGACACGGAGCTGTACGTCCATAAAAAGTCGAAAACCGATGAGGCGGTGTCTCTTGAAATGCTGAAATCCGCCCTGCCGGAGCTTGAAGCGCTCCACTCCTGGGAGCACGACGGCATTTATAACTGCCTCGTCTCGCTTGCCGAAAGGCTTGAAGTTAAAAACGCGACGCTGATGTGGCCTGTGCGAATAGCCGTATCCGGCAAGGCTGTCACGCCCGGCGGCGCCGTGGAGATATGCCGCATACTCGGCAGAGACGAGACGCTTTGCCGAATAAGAACCGGCATTGAAAAGCTGTCATAAGATGACAAAAATATCGCGCAGTTCCTCATTTTAACTGTATCAACAACCCCTTCGCGGCAAAAATAAGCCGTAAAGGGGTTGTTTTTATGAGAAGAAAAAAAATACTGACTGTCGCCGCATCCTATGCCGCGGCTTTGATAATAATTCTTTCCGGTTTTGTATATAAAAACCGTGCACAGGCGGATTTTTACCGCCGCAGTGTTGAAAATAATTACCAGCACGCCTTTGCGGAGCTTGTTTTCTCTGTAGACAGTCTTGACTCGGCGCTTCAAAAGAGCCTTTACGCCGCCTCACCCTCGATGGTAAGTGCCGTTTGTACTGAGATATACGGACGCGCGGAGGCAGCTGTCACCGCGATGGGAGAGCTTCCGTTCGGCAGTAATGAGCTTGAGCACACAGCCGCGTTTTTGTCAAAAATCGGCGATTACGCCTTTTCGCTGTCGCACAGCGCGGCGCTCGGAAAAAACTGCTCCGACGAGGAGCTTGAAAATCTCGCGGCGCTGTCGGAATGCACCTCCGCTCTGTCAAAAAATCTGACCGATCTTTACGCGCAGCTAAACGACGGTACAATCACAATGCAGCGGCTCGACCGCTCCGGCGACGCAGTCTCCGACAGCGAGGACTCAATCGTACCTACAAGTCTCGCCGACAGCTTCCGCGAGATAGAGTCGGATTTTCCCGAAACGCCAACCCTTGTTTACGACGGACCTTTCTCGGCGCATATAGCCGGGCTGAAACCGAAATCGCTCGATGGCATGGAGCTTGTGTCGAAATCGCAGGCGGCTGAAAATGCCGCCGAATTTCTAAATATAAGTCCGGACGAGCTGGAATTTTCCGGCACGCGCCGCGATGAGCTTCCTGTCTACATTTTCAGTGCTGATAACGGCAGGGGCTCAAGCCGTATTGTCGAGGTAACGGTTCAGGGCGGCAAAATTTTGACGCTTGCAGGCAGCCGAGACGGCGGCGAGGCGGCAATGGCGGACGGCGAGGCGGCAAAGATAGCCGCAAAATTTCTCAAGGAACGCGGCTATGAGTCGATGACCGAGACGTACAGATACGCGGCGAACGACGCCGTTACGGTCAGCTATGTTTATGAGCAGGACGGCGTGCTCTGCTACCCCGATCTGATAAAGGTGCGCGTAGCTAAGGACAACGGCGAGATAACGGGCTTTGACAGCCGTGGGTATATAATGAACCATATTATGCGCGAGCTGCCGGATATCACCGTCTCCGCGGAGGACGCGAGAGCAAAAATATCCGCCAAGCTCAACGTGCTGACGCAGGGCATGGCGGTGATACCGACGAGCGGTAAAAACGAAAAATTCTGTCATGAGTTCAAATGCGAAAACGAGGCGGGACGGCACTATATCGTCTATATAAATCCCGAAACCGGCGACGAGGAGAGCATTCTCATTCTTATAGAAAACGAAAACGGCACGCTCGCAATGTGAGTATTCCACTTAAATGATGACATCACTGCCTCATATTTTTGCCGTCGCGGAGGGTATCAAAAGGGAACGAAGCGTTCCCTTTTGCCGTTTTAAGGGTGAGGGTTAAAAGGGAGAGGGGAAATTCGGAATCCCCTCTCCCTTTTTGCGTTCTTTTGGTGACTTTTCTGACGCATATCAGAAAAGTTACCCCGCGGAGCGCGTAAAAATATCAAAAAACTACTCCGCGTATCAAAATAGAACCATTACTGTTTTCAGTCCTCAAACAGATCATCCGCCGAGATCATAAAATGCTTGTCCGTTTCAGCAGGCGCGTCCGCAGGCGCCGTCCCCTGTATGTACTGCATCTCCTGCCACTGCTGCTTTGTTATGAGAAGCTGTCGCGGCTTTGCCCCCTCGAACGGACCCACGACGCCGATCTCCTCCATCTGGTCGACAATTCGCGCGGCTCGCGAATAGCCGAGCTTCAGACGGCGCTGAAGCATGGATACCGAAGCCTGTCCGAGCTCGAGAACGACCTCCACAGCCTGCGGCAAAAGCTCGTCGTGATCGCTTTGCGGCGCGGCATTACCGCTTTCCGCCGAAGGCGGCTCTTTTTCTGCGGCAGCCTTTTCTATCTCGTAAATCACCTCGTCGGAGTACTGCGCCTCGCCGGATTTCTTGATAAATTCGATTATCTTCTCCCGCTCCTCATCGCTTACCCATGTGCCCTGTATGCGGGTGGGCTTTGTCGTGCCGATAGGCGCATACAGCATATCGCCGTTTCCGACGAGCTTGTCCGCGTTGCCTCCTGCGTCCAGTATTATACGCGATTCGAGCGCCGACGAGACCTTCAGCGCGATACGCGACGGTATGTTCGCCTTCATAAGCCCCGTTATGACGTCCGCACGCGGACTCTGCGTTGCGATGACGAGGTACACGCCTGCGGCTCTGCCCATCTGCGCGACGCGGCATATCGACTCCTCGACCTCTTTCGCGGCTATCATCATGAGGTCAGCGAGCTCGTCGATCACAACGACTATATTCGGCAGCTTTTCCACAGTCTCGTCCTTTTCGGCGAGCTTGTTGTAGGACGAGATATCGCGCGCGCCGCTCTCCGAAAATAGCATATACCGCTTCATCATCTCGCGCACCGCCCACTGGAGCGCGCCGGACGCCTTTTTCGCCTCAGTCACGACGGGAACGAGCAGGTGCGGAATACCGTTGTATATGCGGAATTCGACCATCTTAGGGTCGACCATTATGAGCTTTACCTCCTCCGGCGTCGCCTTATAGAGGATACTGAGTATCAGAGAATTGAGGCACACGGACTTGCCGGAGCCTGTCGTTCCCGCGACGAGAAGGTGCGGGAGCTTTGAAATATCGCCGATAACGGCGTTGCCGCCGATGTCCTTCCCTATGGCGAACGTCAGCTTTGACTGTGAATTTTTGAATACGGGAGAATCTATTATCTCTCGCAGATTGACCTTGCTTATCATCCTGTTCGGGACCTCAATGCCGACGGTGGATATTTTGTTCGGTATCGCCGCTATTCTCACGCCGCTCGCGCCGAGCGAAAGCGCGATATCGTCCGCGAGGCTCGTGATCTTATTGAGCTTGACTCCTGGCTCAAGCTCCATCTCGTACCGCGTGACCGACGGTCCGCGCGTGATATTGGAAATCGTGGAGTTTATGCCGAAGCTGGCGAGCGTCGTCTCGAGGCGGTCTTTGTTTATATACGCCTCCTCCTTGTTGCCGGATACCGACGGCGCGGGAGGCTCCAGCAGAGTTATCGGCGGGAAAACGTACTTTTTGACGGGCGCCCCGTCCTTCACGGACGCCTCAAATTCATCAGCCGCGGAGTCGTCCTTTTCCGGCGCGTCATGCGCCTTGGCGGCAGTATGCACGCCGCCCTCCGTCGGAAGTCTGTCCGACTCTATAGCGGCTGTGTCGATATACGGCGTCTCCTCCGCATCGGAGGCAGTCTCGGCGCTTTGCGGACGCTCCTTATAGAACTCGTCGGGAGCTTTTACATCGGATTTTTTATTGAAAAACGAGCCCTTGCCTTTCGCGCCGGCCGCGCCGCGCTTTTTAGTCCACTGCGGCTCGTCCACGGGTATGTCGATCTCCGGTCTCGGAACATTCGCCGTCACGCTCTCGACTGTCTCCGGCTGCTTTGCACCCTCCTTCACTTTTGTCGTCGGCGCTGGCTTTTGCCTGTCGGCGGTTTCCGCGGGGATATACTCGTATTCGGGACGCTCCCTCTCCCTTGCCTTTTTAATAAGCTCCGGTATCGAGATCTTCAACGCGACAAGGATAAACGCAAGTATACCGCAGATCAGCAGTATTATCGTGCAGACCTTGCCCAAAAGATATGTAAGGACCGTCCCCAGCGCGCCGGATACCGCGCCGCCGGAGGCAACTTCCCTTCCCGTCTCCCAGAGCGGCTTGAACATAGACCAGCCGAGCTCGACCGTGTTCTTTGAAAAAGCGTGCGCCGTTGCGCCGAAAAATACCGGTATAAGCGCCGCAGATATGACACGCGCGCAGACGGGTCTGCCGCGGTGGAATATCAGTATGAAAAAGCACAGAAGCAGCGTCGGCGGAAGCAGATAAAAGCCGTAGCCCAAAAGCCCTTTCAGCGCGCCGCAGAAGAAGTTTATAAACCAGCCGTCATTCTTAAAATATCCGAAAACGGAGATCACGCCCAAAACAAGGCATACCCCGGCGCCGACCTCACGGCGTATGGGCCGCTTATTCGCGGCGGCGCTTGACGGCGAGGTTTTCGAAGAGCGTTTATTTTTTGTTGTTTTCTTTTGTGCCATTTGGATCTTCACCTCATATCAAAGGACGATCGTAAGTATTATTGTCACGAGCGCGGCGCCCCAGCAGTAATAGGCGAACTTGCCGAAATTCTTTGAATTTACGAGCTTTTTCACAAGAAAAATCGCAAAATATCCCACGACGGCGGCAATGACCATGCCGATCAGATACGCGGGAACTGCTGACCAGTTGATGCCCGCCTTGAACGCCTTGACAAGGCTCAGCAGAAACGAGCCGACGACAGCCGGAATCGAGAGCAGGAACGAATAACGAACGGCGAAATCACGGCTTGTGCCGCGTGCAAGCGCGACCGTGATCGTCGTGCCGGAGCGGGAAAGCCCCGGTATCGTAGCCACCATCTGACCGAGACCGATAAAAATGACATCGAGCAGACGGCAGTTTTTTTCGTTCTTCTTCCCCTGCGCGAGCTTATCGGAGACGAAAAGCAGAGCGCCGGTTATTATCAGCGCAAACGCGATGAACAGCGTCTTATAATAAAGCTGTCCTATAAGGTCGTAAAACGGCAGAATAATGAGAAGCGGCAGGGTACCGACGATAACGAGTATCAGCATACGAAGTCCCGGCTTCATGCGCCCGTCGGACTCTCTCCCCTCGTCGCCGCGCTTTAGCATGAAATCCGCCGTCTCACGGACGATGCCGCGCAGCTCCTTGCGGTAAGCGATAAAAATGCTTATAAGCGTGCCGATGTGGAGAAGCACGTCAAAGAAAAGGTGTCCCCCCTCGTCGTATTTTACGCCGATCAGGTTTTGAAGTATCGAAAGATGTCCGGAGCTGGATATCGGCAAAAATTCCGCAATTCCCTGGACGATCCCCAGCAGGATAGCTAATAATATTGACAAGCTCATTCCTCCCCAAAAGTTTTTCTCTTTATAATTCCGCGCCGAAAAGCGGCGGTACAGTACAAAAATATGCCGGATATGTTTTGCAAAATGCTTTCTCGGTCTACTTTTTCCCCACATTTTTTATGAGCACGGATATGCCGAGCAAAATCAATCCGACGCCCAAAGCGATCTGTGAAATACCGTGCAGCTTTATGTATATCTCGCTTTCTCTCATGAATTCGCTTACTACAATGCCAACGCCCGCGATAATGATTATTATATTTGACAGCAGCGACAGCTTTTTCATGATCCACCTCGAAGAATATTTTTCTACTGTTTGATAATACCACATATTTCTTTGAATTGCCATAGGTTTTGGGGAATTAAATGAATTTAGTGAAAAAGCGCCGCCGAAACGTCATTCCGGCGGCGCTTTCGCGTCCTGTTTTTTTGCTATTTCCTCATGCAGATAGGCAAGCGCGTCTCGGAGCGAGCCGATACTGTCGATCAGTCCGATTTCGACCGCCTGCCGTCCGTCTATCACCGTACCCATGTCCGTCGCAAGCTCGCCCGTTTTGAGCATGAGCTCGAGAAAACGCTCGCGGCTGACCGACGAATGCTCCGTCACAAATCGCACGATGCGCTCCTGTATTTTTTCGAGGTATTCAAATGTCTGCGGCGCGCCTATCACAAGCCCGTTGAGGCGCACGGGGTGTATCGTCATTGCCGCCGAGCGCGCGATAAACGACCTTTTTGCCGCCACTGCGAGCGGCACGCCTATCGAATGCCCGCCGCCGAGTATCAGAGACGCCGTCGGCTTCGTCATGCCCGCGATCAGCTCCGCCATGCCTAGTCCCGCCTCGATGTCGCCGCCCGCCGTGTTGAGAAGTATCAGCAGTCCCTCTATCTCCTCCGACTCCTCCACGGCGGCGAGCTGCGGGTAGACGTGCTCATATTTCGTTGTTTTCGTGTCGTCGGGAAGTATCTGGTGTCCCTCTATCTGTCCCACGATCGTAAGGCAGTGTATTATGCCGCGCTTCCCCGCAGATGTGGACGAGCCCATGTCCGTTATCTGCTCTTTTTGGTATATTTCCTCGGAAATATTCTCATTTTTATCCTCCAAAAATATCACCTCACGGCTTATTTTTGGCAGAAATGCAGGCATAATTCAAAAAAGGTCTATTGAGTTTGTATTACAAAGCGCTTTCTTGAACAATCTCACAGAAATCTTCTTTTTTAGTTTACGCGCTCCGCTGGGGTGACTTTTCTGCTGCGCGGCAGAAAAGTCACCAAAAGAACGTGCCAAAGGGGGAAGATTCCGAATTTCTTCCCCCTTTGGAAACCCCTAATTGAAACGGCAAAAGGGAACGGCTTCGTTCCCTTTTGAAACCCTCCGCGTCGGTGGCGGAATACCGACACTCTCCGTAGCGGAGCACTGTGTGCTCCACTCCCCCCAGCGCGGAGTGTAAATATAATATCTTAAATCTCCTTATAAAGCGCCGCCATGCATTTGTAGGTCATATAGCAGTCGAGCTTCGATACTACCTCATAGGGCGAGTGCATCGCGATTACGGGCACGCCCGCGTCCACAGTGTCGATGTTTCTCTTCGCCATGAACATTGCTACCGTGCCGCCGCCGCCCTGATCGACCTTTCCGAGCTCGCCGGTCTGCCATACCACGCCGTCTCTCTCGAACATACGGCGAAGCCTTCCTATGACCTCCGCGGAGGCGTCGTTGGAGCCGGATTTACCCCTCGCGCCGGTGAACTTGGCGATACCGACGCCGTAATTGAGCTTTGCGTTGTTCTGCTTGTCCGAAACCTCCGGGAATACCGGATCGAATGCGTTCGTCACGTCCGCGGAAATGCAGAAGGATTTTGCAAAGCAGTGCTCTATCTTGACGCCCTGTGCGTCGCAAATATCGCCGACGAAGCACTCAAACGCCTCGGACTGCATACCGCTGACGCCCTCGGAGCCTATCTCCTCCTTGTCCGCGAGTATGCAGACGGCCGTCCTCTCAGGCGTGCCCGCGTCGATTATCGCCTTGAGCTCCGCAAAAGCACAGACGCGGTCGTCGTGACCGTAGCCGCCGATGAGCGAGCGGTCAAGTCCTACCTCTCTGACGCTCGCCGCGGGGACAGCCTCGAATTCCGCCGAAAGGAAATCCGTCTCGGTTATGCCGAATTTTTCGTTGAGCAGACGCAAAACAGCGAGCTTTACCCTGTCCTTGCCGTCGTCTCCGGCGGCGGGCAGCGTACCGATGATGATGTTGAGCTGTTCGCCCGTTATGCCCTCGCTCAAGGTCTTTTTCGACTGATCCGCCGCGAGGTGCGGGAGCAGGTCGGAGATATACAGCACCGGATCGCCGGGGTCCTTGCCGATAACCACATCCTTAACAGTGCCGTCCGTCATCGCGACGACGCCGTGAAGCTCGAGCGGGATGGTCACCCACTGATATTTTCTGATGCCGCCGTAATAGTGCGTCTTGAGATACGCCATCTCGGTGTCCTCGTAAAGCGGGACCTGCTTTAGGTCGAGGCGCGGCGCGTCGACGTGCGCCGCCGCGATATTCACGCCCGCCGACATAGCCTTTTTGCCTATCACGGCGAGAAGAAGGCTCTTGCCTCTTACGCTGCGGTAAAGCTTATCTCCGGGCTTTACATCGCCGCCTTCATACGCGCGAAATCCGTTCGCCTCCGCGATCTCTATGGCGTTTTTCACCGCCTCGCGCTCCGTTTTTGACGCATCGAGATATCTCATGTACTCCGCGCAGTAGTCGTCGGAACGCTTTTTCTCCGCAGCGTCTATGATATCCGCCGCGTTTTTCTGATTGTAAAATAATTCCTCTCTTGTCATTTCTTTACCCTCCGTTAAAATTGTTGAAAAATATCGCCTGCACCGCTCCTCGAAATCCTCGACGGCGGCGCAATCGTTTACAAGCACCTTGTCGCAGTTTTCTCTGTAAAAACCGTCGCTCTGCTGTGCGTTTATGCGAAGCATGGCGTATTCGCGCGATATATTTTCACGCTTCATTATGCGCGCAGCCCTGACCTCAACAGGGGCTGTCACGGCGACAGTAATATCGCACATCTTATCCATGCCGCTCTCGATCAGCAGTATCGCGTCTATCGCCGCGACGGTCCTGCCGTCCTTTTCGGCGCGCTCTATTATCCGGCGCACCTCGCGCTTCACATATTTGTGAGTTATCGCGTTGAGATCGGAGAGCGCCTTTTGATCTCCGAAAACCTTTTTGCCGAGCGATTTTCGGTCAATACCGGCGGAAACGTCGAGCGAAAAACGCTCTCCAAGCTCTCTTTTCATTTCCCCGCTCGACTCCAAAAGCCCGTGATATACCTCGTCGCAGTCGATAACACACGCGCCGAATTTTTCAAGTACATTAAGCGCAGTCGTTTTTCCCGCGCCCGTGCCGCCGGTTATTCCTATGACCTTCATAGCTCGACCTCTATTCCCGTTTCAGCCTTTATTCTCTCGGCGGAAAGCCCACCGGCTCTCAAAACCTTCGGCGGCGTGACGGTCATGAGCAGCACGGTCGACTCTACGCCTACCGCGCACGCGCCGCCGTCGACGACGCACGGTATTTTACCGTCGAAATAGTCCATCACGCCCTGCGCGTCCTTCGGGCTCGGCATACCGGACAGGTTTGCAGA
>JAFWVB010000089.1 GCA_017518445.1 Oscillospiraceae bacterium
AACTTCTGCAACAAGATCTGGAACGCCAGCCGCTTCGTGATGATGAACCTCACGATCGACAAAAACGAGCTGCCCGAGAAGCTCGAGCTCGAGGACCGCTGGATCCTCTCCAAGCTCAACGACACCGTGAAGGAAGTCTGCGAGAACATGGACAAGTTCGAGCTCGGCGTCGCGTCCGCGAAGATATATGATTTCATCTGGGATACCTACTGCGACTGGTATATCGAGCTGACGAAGCCGCGCTTAAACGGCGGCGACGAGGAGATGAGCCGAAACGCGCAGAGAGTGCTGCTATACGTGCTGACGGAGATACTGAAGCTGTTGCACCCGTTTATGCCGTTTATCACCGAGGAGATATGGCAGGCACTCCCGCACGAGGGCGAGGCGCTGATGATAGAGCGGTATCCCGCGTTTGACGCGTCGCTCGATTTCCCGGAGGACGAGGCGAAATTCGAGACGGTCATGTCCGCTATCAAGGCGGTCAGATCGCGCAGAGCGGATATGAACGTGCCGCCGTCGAAAAAGGCGAGGCTCATAATAGCGACCGACAAAAAGGACGCTTTCGAGAGCGGAAGAGTATATCTGTCAAAGCTCGCATACGCCGAGAGCGTTGAAATTACGGCATCCGCGCCCGCCGATACGGAGGGGCTAGTCTCCGTCGTGACGAACGACGCGAGAATGTTCATGCCCCTTGCCGAGCTTGTCGATATACAAAAAGAAATAGAGCGCGTGGAAAAGGAGATAAAGCGCGCCGAGGACGAGCTTTCGCGCGCCGAGGGTATGCTGAAAAACGAGAGATTTATCTCAAAAGCGCCGGAGACGGTCGTGAACGCGGAGCGTGAAAAGGCGGAAAACGCGAGGGCACTCATTGAAAATCTTCAGGAAACTTTGAAATCTCTGAAATAATTCACAAGTCTCGCCCGCATACGACAAAAATTAACTTCCATATATTGTAAAATCAGTCTGCCGCAAGTTTTTGCGGCGGGCTGATTTTTTATACCTTTACATAGAAGATCATTTACAAAGGAGCTGATACGAATGACAGTGAAATCTTCGATGAGCGACTGCGTGCTGACGCTGTACCTTTACGGGGAGCTCGATCACCACGGGGCGCGGGAGGCTATGTCCGGTATCGAGGACAAGATAAATCTGCTTCTGCCGCGCGACTGCATACTCGACCTTTCGGGGCTTACGTTTATGGACTCGTCCGGCATAGCCGTGATACTTAAAACGTACAGACGCATAAACGAGATAGGCGGCAGGATGTGGGTCGAAAACGTGCCGAAGCAGCCGATGAAGGTGCTCGACGCGTCCGGCATAGACCGCGTCGTGAAAATATCCGCCGTAAACTGAGGGGGGAAAGAAAATGAAGGAAATAAACAGTATGAAGCTCGAATTCCCGAGCCTGTCGGCAAACGAGGGCGTTGCGAGATCGGTCGTGGCGTGCTTTGCGGCGCAGCTCGATCCGACGATGGACGAGCTCGGGGATATAAAAACCGCCGTGAGCGAGGCGGTGACGAACTGCATAGTCCACGCCTATCCCGACGAGATAGGCGCGATATACATAAGGGCTCGGATACTTGAGGGAAACGTGCTCGAGGTGTCGGTGCGCGACCGCGGTCGCGGCATAGCGGATATACCGCAGGCGAGAGAGCCGATGTTCACGACGGGCGGCGACGACCGCAGCGGCATGGGCTTTACGATAATGGAGAGCTTTACCGATTATCTGCGCGTGAGGTCG
>JAFWVB010000090.1 GCA_017518445.1 Oscillospiraceae bacterium
ATGACCTTCGGTCCGTTTGGGGTGAGCATCAGCCCGAAATACAGACAGCCCCTGAAGGGTCTGCCCTCCGCCGCCATAGCACGAACCGTCGGCAGAAATATTTTTTCCATGCACTCGTCCGCGATTTTCGGGGTGTAATACGGGTTAGGCGCGATAACGCCCATACCGCCGGTGTTCAGCCCCGTGTCGCCGTCGTGCGCGCGCTTGTGGTCCATGCTTGATATCATTGGGACGACGGTTTTTCCGTCCGTAAAGGACAGCACCGTCACCTCTGGACCGGTCAAAAACTCCTCTATAACGACGGTTTTGCCGCTGTTTCCGAATTTTTCGCCCGTTATCATTTCCTTTACGGCGGCTTTAGCCTCGTCCGTCGTTTGGGCGATAATTACGCCCTTGCCGAGCGCGAGCCCGTCCGCCTTTACGACGACGGGTACATCGTGCGCGTCGATGTAATCGCAGGCATCGTCGACGCTGTCAAAGGCGGCGTAATCCGCGGTCGGTATGCCGTATTTTCGCATCAGGTCTTTTGAAAAAACCTTGCTCGCCTCGATCTGCGCCGCCTTCGCGTCGGGACCGAAGCAGGGGACGCCGAGCGCGTTCAGCGCGTCCACCGCGCCAAGCGCGAGCGGGTCGTCCTGCGCGATTATCGCGTAATCCACCTCATGCGAGGCGGCAAAATCGCAGATACCGTCAATATCTGTAGCCTTAATATCGACGCATTCCGCGTCGCGCGCAATGCCGCCGTTTCCCGGCAGACACCAGACGCGCCCGACGGTCGGATTTTTCTTTATCGCCTTGATTATCGCATGCTCGCGGCCGCCGCCGCCGACTACGAGAATATTCATAGTGACCTCCGTGTGCTTTGCAGCTTCGCAGAATTCCGGCGTTTAGCCGGAACAGAAGCTCGTTTCAGTGATGGAAAAGGCGCATTCCGGTAAACGCCATGGCAATGCCGTATTTGTCGCAGGTCTCGATCACCTGATCGTCCCTTATCGAGCCGCCCGGCTGCGCGACATAGCTCACTCCGGACTCGCGCGCCCGCTCGATGTTGTCCCCGAACGGGAAAAACGCGTCGCTGCCGAGGGACGCGCCGGAAATCGTGGAAAGATAATCTTTCTTTTCCTCTTTCGGCATATTTTCGAGATATACGTCGATGAAGTTGTCTCTCTCCGCTCTGCCCATATCGGAGGGGAATTCGAGCCCGAGGACTTTCGGAGACTGGCGCAGAAACCACTTGTCCGCCTTGTCTCCGGCAAGGCGCGTGCAGTGTATGCGGCTCTGCTGACCGGCGCCGACGCCGATCGCCTGCCCGCCATAGGCGTAGGCGACGGAGTTCGACTGCGTGTATTTGAGTGTTATGAGCGCGATAATGAGATCGACAACCGCGCTCTCCGGTATGACCTTGTTCGCGGTAACGACATTCGACAGCAGCTCGCGGTCGATCTTGAAGTCGTTGCGCCCCTGCTCGAACGTGACGCCGTAGACCTGCTTGCGCTCCTGCGCCGCCGGAATATAATCACGGTCGATCTTGATTATGTTATAACCGCCCTTTTTCTTTTCCTTGAGCATTTCGAGCGCCGCCGGTGTGTATGAGGGCGCGATAACGCCGTCGGACACCTCGCGCTTTATGATAGACGCAGTCACCTCGTCGCACTCGTCG
>JAFWVB010000091.1 GCA_017518445.1 Oscillospiraceae bacterium
ATTACCTTCTTCGGCAAATACGTACCTATGCCGACTATTCCGACGTTTACTGCCATTTTATCTCTCCTTACTTTCATATATGCTTTACAGTTTCATGCCGCCGCTTCCCTAAATAAGGCGGCATGAAACTGCTCTGCAATTGGTTTGTATTTATTCTTTCAAAGAGTTTACAGCCTCATGCCGCCGTTGACGGAGAGGACCTGTCCGGTGACATAGGAGGAATCGTCGGAAGCGAGGAACAGAGCCGCCTTCGCGATCTCCTCCGGCTGACCGAGACGACCGAGCATCGTAAGACCCGCGAACTTCTTGAGCAGATCCTCAGGAACTGTCTTCATCATGTCGGTCATGATGTAGCCCGGAGCTATCGCGTTCGTGCGGACCGGAACGCCCTTGCGCGCGAATTCCTTCGCCCATGTCTTGGTGAGACCGATAACGCCCGCCTTGGAAGCGGAGTAGTTCGCCTGACCGATGTTGCCGTACTCGCCGACGACAGACGAAATGTTGATGATGCTGCCGCCGCCGTTGTCCTCCATCAGAGGTCCGACATAGCGGGTGAGGTTGAAAACGCCCTTGAGGTTGATGTCGATAACGAGATCCCACGCCTCGTCGGTCAACTTGCGGGTCATAGCGTCCCTTGTGATACCTGCGTTGTTCACGAGGACGTCTATCTTGCCGTACTTCTCAACGGCGTAATCGACAAGCGCCTTGCAGGCAGCCCCGTCGGTAACGTTGAGGGAATAGAATTCGACGTTCGCCGCCTCATACGTAAGCGGAGCCATGTCCGCCGCGATGACCTTCGCGCCCTCTTTTGCAAAAAGCTGAGCCATTTCTCCGCCCAAGCCCTTGGCGGCGCCTGTAACTATAGCAACTTTGTTCTCGAGTCTCATGGTAATATCTCCTTTCAATTTATCGGTTTATTGTTTTTCAGTTTACGTTTTTCAGGATGACGGCAGTGCCCATACCGCCGCCTATGCAGAGCGACGCAAGTCCGTATGCCTTGCCGCTGTGCTTCATCTCATGTACGAGCGTAACGATTATGCGGTTTCCGCTCGCGCCGACCGGGTGTCCGATGGCGATCGCGCCGCCGTTTACGTTGGTGCGCTCAAGTATCTCCGCCTCGCTCAGATCGTGCTGCTCAGCTAAGAGCTTCACAACGCCGAGAGACTGCGCGGCAAACGCCTCGTTAAGCTCCAAAACGTCGATCTCCGAGAGCTTCATGCCCGCGTTTTTCAGCGCGTTTCCTATAGCCGGAACGGGTCCGAGACCCATCACGTTGGGGTCTACGCCGCCCTGTCCCCAGCCGACAAGCTCCGCCATCGGCTTGAGACCGTATTCCGCGACAGCCTTCTCGCTCGCGAGGAGTACAAAGCTCGCGCCGTCGTTTATGCCGGAGGCGTTGCCCGCGGTGACCGTGCCGTCCTTCTTGAATGCGGGACGGAGTCCTGCGAGCTTTTCGGGATTTGTCTTGCGGTTTATATACTCGTCCGCCGCAAATTCGACCTCATTGCGCCCGATCTTGACGGTAACGGGTACGATCTCATCGACGAATTTGCCGGCATCCTGCGCGGCGATAGCCTTCTGCTGGGATTTGAACGCGAACTCATCCTGCATCTCGCGCGTAAGACCGTATCTCTCCGCGACGTTCTCGGCGGTGATGCCCATGTGCATATCGCCGTAAGCGTCGGTCAGCGAGTCTACGAGCATGTGGTCGATGAGCTTCATTTCGCCCATCTTGTTGCCCGCGCGCACCTTGCCGGGTACGAGGTACGGAGCCGCGCTCATTACCTCGGTGCCGCCCGCCGCGACGAGATCCGCAAGTCCCGCGGAGATCTCAGCCGCCGCGTTCATGACAGCCTTCATGCCGGAGCCGCAGACCATGTTCAGCGAATATGCGGGAACCTCAACAGGCACGCCGGCGCCTATCGCGACCTGGCGGCCGGGCCCCTGCTTGAGTCCCGCGGGCAGAACGTTGCCCACGATGACCTCATCTAGCTTCGCCGGGTCGATGCCCGCGTCCTCGATAACAGCCTTCAGCACCTGCGAGCCGAGCCATGTAGACGTTACGCCCTTGAGAGATTCAAGCATGCTGCCTATCGCGCTGCGCTTGGCGCTGACAAGATATACCTTGCCCATTTTGAATTGCCTCCTTAAGTATTTTTAATAACTTTTAATTTACAGATCGAATTTAACCGTCGCCATACCGGTGATGACAGCCTTGCCGTCCTGATTCGTGCAGGTAGTGCTGAGCTTGACTATCTTCTTGTCCTCGCGAAGCTCGACGATCTCCGCCTCCGCGGTGATGTCGTCGCCGAGGAACACCGGCGCGCAGAATTTCAGCTCCTGTCCGAGATAGATGCTTCCGGGACCGGGGAGCTTGTTTCCTATAACTGCGGAAATAAGTCCAGAGGTCAGAATGCCGTGAACGATGCGCTTGCCGAAAATATTGTTCTTCGCGGCGCCGTCGCTCATGTGAATGGGGTTTACGTCGAGGCTTATGCCCGCGAAAGCGGTAACATCAGCCGCCGTGAGCGTCTTTTGTACGGACGCCTTCTGCCCTATTTTCAATTCGCTGAAAGTCATTTTTATTGCCTCCTTAATTGTTATGTGAACATCATTCATATTTCTACCTTTAATATGGCATATCGCCGCCTGTTTGTCAACAGCCCAAAATAGCAAAATATATTGTGTTTTTCTTGTACAATTTAACCAATAACTTTTTACTTGTTTTTTTATTTACAATGCTTTAGAATAGTTTTTAATATGCTCGCAGGAGGGGCAACACATGTCAGACGATCAGATAACGGAAGTGCCCGGCGTCCATTTACCGAAAACAAAGGTCGGGCTTCTTAAAATAAACGCTCTCGTAGACGCCGCCGAAACGCTGTTCTCGCGCTCCGGCTTTTTCGACGTGTCCGTTTCGGATATATGCAAAAAGGCGCACACGGCGATCGGCACTTTTTACATATACTTCGAGAGCAAGACGGATATTTACAGATATTTGGTGGAGCGGTACAAGGAGAATATCCGCCGCGTTCTCGCGGACAGCATATCCGGCTGCCGCACCCGCCGCGAGGCGGAGCGCGAGGGTATAAAATGTTTTATCCGATACGCCGTCGCAAACCCAAACGTCTACAAAATAATCTGGGGCAGTCTCGCAGTCGAAAAGCAGATGTTTGAGGACTACTACGTATCATTTGCGAAGAGCTACGCGAATATGCTCGCCCGCGCCGAAGACGAACTGAAGATAAACGACGCGCTTTCGACCGCGTATATGCTCATGGGCATCACAAACTTCGTCGGACTCCAGGCACTTTTTGAGAACATGACGGACGAGCAGATCGACCGCGCCATCGACGATACCGTAATGCCCATCCTCGAGAACGGTATGTTCAAGTGATCAACGCGCCGCGCTCGGTTAAACTAACCCGCACACGCTCGCCCCTGTGGGGCGAGCGTGACTTTTATATTTTCGCACCGCATTTCGCTAAACATACCCCTTTTTCCCCGATAATATGCAAAAATACCCCCGCGCGGGCTTTAGTCCCGCGCGGGGGTCTTTTATATTGTTTTAATTACAATTCAGTCAACGTCATAACGGTCAAACGCCGCCTTTGTGCCCTTAACAATTTCCGCAAGTATCTTTAATTGTCGCTCCGAACAGCTCTCAAGAAGCACATCTACTTCCTCATGCGCGTTTTCTTTGCAGCCGTAAAGCAGATAATCAGTGCTGACGGACAGTTCTCGCGCCAATGCCGCCAATACCGGCAATCCCAATTTTGTCGTGGCGGTTTCTATGTGACTCATGTGAGTTGTAGATATGTCCACCAGTTCGGCAAGCGCCTCTTGCGACATTCCACGCATCTTTCGTACCTTTCGTACCCGCCGTCCAATTGCCATATAATCCATATTAGCACCTACACAATTAATTTTCACTTGTATTTTATAGGCATAGGTGTTATTATTACATAAACTATATAGGCATATTAGTGTAAATTTATGCCTATTCAATTTATTGCTTTCAAATGTACTATCTTAAAAGGAGTGTGTAATAGTGAATTGTCCAAACTGCGGAAGTCCTAACATCTCTTTTATCCGAGAAAAACAGGGCGAATTAAAAGCTAAAAAAGGAACTGCAATTGTTCGTTCTACTATAGGCGTTTGCAAGGCCTGCGGATATACATGTACGGCTACCTCCAAATCACAGAAAAAACCTAAATCAAAAATATGGCTTTGGGTATTGGGTTGGATATTAATATTCCCTGTTCCGCTAACCATCTTGATGCTACGGAAGAAAGACATGAAGCCCGCTCTGAAATACGGAATTATTGCGGTAGCTTGGATTGTTTTCCTTGCCATAGGTTTTTTCGGAAAAACAATCAACAAAACGGAACACCCGACAGAAGTTGCAGCCAAAACTGATCAGTCAGTTGTTGAGACATCAAACAATTCAAATACCGGTAATATGGATGATATATCTTAAAAATAGCATCGCCCGCCTTTCGGCGGGCGATGTTTCATTTTTTCTCCGTCTTCATCAGCAGCGCGCGCAGCACCAGCCCCGCGCCGACGGCGGCGGGAACGAGCATAAGAAACAGATCGAGCACCGAGCCGTGGTAATGAAGCTGCGTGCCGAGTATGACGGACAGCACGATCATCGCGATGAAAACGGGCAGAAGTATCTTTGTGATCCTGTGCTTCGTCGCGACAATAAGTACGATATCAAGCAGCGTGAGCGCAATCAGTATGCCTCCCGTGGATACATGGTTCCCGATCCTGTAAAAGCCCCATGAATATACCCGGGTGGATTTGAAGAACATGAACACGCCGAAGGCGATCAGTATCGAGCCGATCAAAAGCAGCTTGTCTTTCGTTTTCAAGGCAGACACCCCTTATCAGTTGTCCAAAGGCTTCATCGTCGGGAACAGTATCACGTCTCTTATCGAGTCCGTGCCGCAGAGCATCATCGCACAGCGGTCTATGCCGAAGCCGAGCCCGCCCGTGGGCGGCATTCCGTATTCGAGCGCGAGCACGAAATCCTCGTCCATCATGTCCGCCTCCTCGTCGCCTCCGGCGCGCTTTTCAG
>JAFWVB010000092.1 GCA_017518445.1 Oscillospiraceae bacterium
GCTGCCAGTGTAGCTCCGCTCAGCGTCTTCGTGCCCTTGAGAGGTACGGGCACTGAGTTCGGTGCGTACGTGTTCGCAAAGGTTATTGCCTTTACGGTTCCCGTTGCGCCGCTCTTCGTGATCGTCTTCGTCGCCTTAAGCGTGCCGCTGCCGCCGTCCGTTACCTCGATCGTTACTGTGTACACTGTGCCGTCGTACGTCAACCCCGGAACACTGCCGGCAATCTCCCTGACCGTAAACTCGTACGTCCCTGCTTTCGTGAACGCCAGCTTGGGGAATTTTATCGTTCCTTGGTCGTTTTGGACCGTTGCCGTGCCGTTCGTAAGTCCCGTGAAGCCGGTGGAGTCGCCTTTTGAAAGCGCTATCTCGAAATTGAACTTATCCGTCGCCGACGGTGCGGCGCCGTCCAGCGTCTTCGTGCCCGTGAGTTCCACATTGTCGGACAGGTTTTTCATGTTCACGAACGGGCTAATGCCGTTATATTCTGAGCCGCCGAGTTGCGCCGAGAAGCCATTGGACCACTTATATTGCATATATGCGTTTATAGCACTATTCGCATAACCTATATATTCCGCGGTTATAACAATATACATGCTATTGCCGCCGACATTATAAGTAATGTCCGGATCGGTGCCGGCTACTTCTTCGACCTGTAAAACATAAGTTCCGGGCGCATATACCGTAACGGCGCCGGTCGGTATCTTTGTTGATATCGATGTGCCGTAACTGTCAGTAGTTACTACGCTGGCATCGGTTTCGAGCGACACAGCGTCGCCGACCGAAATTTCCGTGCCGCCTATCTCTAACTTGCCGCCGTTGTCGGTCACGTTCGGCGGGAGCGGCGAATAGCTGCCGCTGTAATTAGTACTTGCCACGCGCGTTAACTTAAACTTAAACTGTCCCTGCGTTATCGGAAGCTCTACGCCGGGGGAATTTGGGTCATTCGGGTCGGCGGCATAAAAATCCTTATACAATGAGAGACCGTCGGTAAACTCATAAGGCACGACTTTGTTCGGGTCCTTTTTATATCCGCCGTTGAGCCGGAGCGTGTTGCCGCTCGTCCCTTTTCGCGTAATGGTGCCGGTCGACGAATAAGCATAATCTAAATCTGAATT
Organism: Oscillospiraceae bacterium; assembly: GCA_017518445.1. GTDB lineage: Bacteria > Bacillota > Clostridia > Oscillospirales > Oscillospiraceae > RGIG6097. Next base: position 1,116 of record JAFWVB010000092.1, read on the forward strand.
TTCGAAATGCGAGGCGTTATATTCGTCCGCGCCGGCGGACGCCGTCGTGAAGCCGTCTGACAGCGGCGGATTTTCGACCTTGATGCCGTATGTCCCGGGTCTGTAAACGGTTAAATTGTAATTTCCGTCGCTCGCGGGGTATCCGCTCCAGCGCGTAAGCACAGCGGGGTACGGTCTGCCGTCCGGCATTTTTACGACGTTGCCGCTTGCATCCACGGGCCAAACGACGGTCTGCTCCGTCGCGACGTCGTCATAACCATCAGAGTATTTTTGGTCCCGAACGCCGTCTTCATCCAGATCATAGAAGATCTGACCCGTGATTTTGTACGTTACTATTGCACATGTTGTGGTGCCCTCTTGCCCATAACTGTAACCGGCTTCGGAATTTCCGTAGGTGAAGCCGCCGGTGGTCTTGACGGCGAAGTCGTTTTGAATTACCTCGCCCGTTGAGGCGTTGGCGCCTGTAGTATTTATGAGATTGCCATCGTAATTGACGAGCGGGGTCACGGCGTCCATATAGAAGGTTATGCTCTCGCCGGCCGGCAGCGTCGCGCTTTCCATAACGACCTTGAACGCCTTGATCTCAGACTTGTCTGCGATTTGATCCCACGTCTTCCAGACATTGGGGTCGTCGGCAAAGGTCTCGACGTCGGAGACGCTGTTTCCGACGGTCTCCGTCGAGTAATAAGCCGTGTAGCCCGTCGACAGACCGTATATCGGCTTGGTCAAGGTCACGGCCACATCGCCGTACCGCTTTGCTCTTTCAAGGGTGTTAGGTTTCGGCGAAACGGAATGCGTATCTTTTCCGGGGAGGATGTCCAGCGCGGTGAGCGCGGTTTTGGGCATGGTCGATTTGTTTGTTATCGTAAACTCATAGGATATGGGCGCCATTGCCTCCGCAAATCCGTATTGTGTGTAGTCGGTTTGCAGATTACCCTTTACCCGAAGCAGGGCATGCATATTGTCATCTTCGGCGATCTGGAGAGGCAGGGCGTAGTGATATGCCGACATCGTACCGGTCGTACCGTTCACTGCGCTCAAATCGAAGTTTCCGGTGACCACGTCGCCCTCGCCGACATAATCGTAATTGACTTCTTGGGTCCATTTGCTGTATATCGGCTGATATTGGTCGAAATCCGGCATGAAGAAATACGCGTCCACGGTGCTGTCTCCGACAGCCGCGGCGTCCGTGACCTTCAGCGTATATTCGAGCATTTCGAGGCGCTGGGCTGTCGTGTCGTTTGCGTGATTTGCGGCGTCATATACATCTCTTGACCTGCTCCAGTTTGGGTTGGGATAATCTGAATTCTCTATTTGCTCGGGTTTGTCCCCGGATTTGAGCAATACCGCCTGTCTGCCGGTGTTATTATAGTTGTCTACTACTTTCAAATTATCCGTAAGATTGTGGAAGCCCTCGATCTGACCAGAGGAGTTTGTTGTATTCGGCATCGCGCTTTGATACTTCACCCCCTCGGGCAGGAGCAGCATGAGATATAAAACGCCGTCGGGACAGAAATTGCGCGGGGCGGCCTGAATATCCGTCGCCAATACGCTGACGTCGAGCTTCACATCTTCTCCGCGCTTGACGCGCAGTCTTTGGTCGCCGGAGCCGCTGCCCAAATAGGTCGGAGACACTGTGACCGCAAAGCTCGGTGCGGTGCCGAGGACAACATCGCCGACGGCGGCGTCGCTGCAGCTTGCATAGAATTTATAGTTGCTCAGCGTCGCATCCTCCGGCACATAGCAGTCCGCGCTCGCCGTTATGCTGTTTGAGAATGTCGCCTCATTTATGTAATCGACGCCGGGATATTTTAGCTCCGTTAAGACGCGGAACACGGGGAAATAGTCTTGTGTGCCGGTGTACTCTGCATAGTTATCGGCATTCTGGAACTTGTATTCAAGGGAGACGATCTCTGCGCCAAGCGGTGGTTTGAAGGTTATCTCGTCATCTCCGAGTCGGGAGACGTCTATCTCATCCCATCTCCCGTCGGTGTAATGGGCAATGAGCTTGATATTAGTATCGAAGGTGGAAACAAGCGGATCTGATATGCCCTGTATGCCGACATATCTCAGCCTCGAGTCAAGACCGGAATCCACGATGGAGAGGTTTTTCCATCGTGCACTCGAGCCGCCAGAGCTTTGAAATGTATAGCCCGAATGACGTGCCTGCAGATATACGTCGTAGCAAAGCCTGCCGTTTTTCGCCTTCTCCGTCTCATAGTAGAAATAGCCTGATTTCTGCACACCGAAATCAGCGCCGCCGAAGGTGACGCTTGCGCTGCCGTTCTGGTAAAGAGCATACTGCGGGTCGGCGATGTCGCTGCATATTTGAGTGTCGCCGTTATAGAATTCTCCGCCGAAAGACAGGTCCATGGACATGGTTTCGCCGGCATAGGACTTATTTTTGTCGCGAAGCTCAGTCTTTATGTCGAACAGGCGGGCGGCGGCGTCGCCGTAGCTGGGTCTTACAAACGCGCTCGCCGGTATGGCGCCGTCCTGCTGCGCGGGCGCGGTATCATCGAGCGCGCGGAAATCAACACGGACGGATTTGATATTTTCCGCATTGGCGAATGTAATCTCTTTTCCGATTGCGCAGGCTGTCTCGTTCGCCTTCGTGACGACCTGAGCCGTCGTACCGTCGTTATATGTGAGCGTCACGGTCGCGCCGAGCTTGTCGCTCATAAAGGTCTGACGCCAAACAAGGCCCGTAAATTTAAGGCGTGAGTCGAGATTTTCCGCCTTCGCGGTCAGATTGACTATATTATCATCCGTATATTCGGGGTATACTACCGCCTCAAATTGCACGTTGTATACGATCTCGCCGTCACGAACGTTCTGAGAATCGTAAAGTGTCTGCGGATTTCCTTCGTTGGCGAATATGCCGAAACTAAATGAGGACCGCGGATCTGTCGGGCTTGCCCTCAATGCTGGAGCCGCCTGGAGCATTGCCGGAGCAAGCCCCGTTCCGGCGGATAAAGCGTACATATCGTCAAACGGGTCGCGCATATGGGGACCTGCCGCGCTCGGGGCGGTCGCGTCGAAAACTGCCGCGTTCGGGGCGGTCATCGTGTCGGGCACGTTTATCGAAATTATCAGGCCGGTGCCGTTGGACAGAACATCGTCGGGGTCGCCGTTCGGGTCGATGACATTTGTGATTTCCTCGTTCGGATCTCCCTCGTTCGGGTCGACCGGATTCGGGTCGACAGGATTCGGGTCGACCGGGTTAGGATCGACCGCGCTTGCGTTATATATGTTTTCAAACACGATCACGTCTTGCGCGTCCTCAGAGCCGAGCTTCATCACGGTCTCCGCCGCATTGAGCGCGCCGCCGTTATCCGTTACGACTATCGTAACAATGTACACCGAAGCGTCATACGCAACGCCCGCCGCGCCGGTCGGCACTTCATAGATCTCAAACACGTATTCGCCCGCCTTCGTGAAGGTGAGCGTACCGAAATATATCTTGCCGTAGGCGTCATTTTTGACATTGTCGGTCGGAAGCCCGATAACGCCGCCTTCGTCGCCGCTTTTCAGCGCGACCGCGAACTCGAACTGCCCCGCTTCAAGAGCAGCGCCGCTAAGGAGCGTCACGCCCTCGAGACGGAACTCCGTCGGGCTCGGGTCAGCAGCCGTCGGATCACCCTCGTTCGGGTCGGCTTCGTCCCCGTCGCCCTCGTTCGGGGCGACAATGATCGGGGAGGACTTTTCGAGCGGCTGCGGATCTGCTTCGCCGCCGCCTTCCGGACCGTACACGTCGGTGTCAGTCCCGAAAAACTCGCCCTCGCCGACGGGATCCGCGCCATAGCCTATTCCCGAAAACATCGAGAATACCATGACGACGACCATCAGCATTGTCAAAATTCTTTTCTTCATGATAACAAACCTCGTTCCACTAATTTTCGCTATTTTTCTGCGCCGCTTTGTCGGATATGCCGGAAAAAAAGGGCATGCCCAAGGCGCGATTTTAACAGCATTCGCATAAGTATACATAATAACTTTATCATACATATATGCATTTATCAAGCATTTTTTATTTTTTTATACTAAATATGCGAATTATATGCTGTAATTTGACGTAAATTGTAATGAATAATCTCTATTTTGTTTTTGGCGAGTGTTGCCGTTCGGAACAATTCGGTGTATAATGTAATGCAAAATAATTGCCGCGTTTGTCGGCACGCATTTCGGAGGTGTCGGTTTTGAATATTATTGTACTTTGCGGCGGGCTTTCGCTTGAGCGCGACGTGTCGCTCGTCAGCGGAGCGAGCATTGCAAACGCCCTGCGCGAGCGCGGACATCGGGCGGTGCTCGTCGATCTGTTTTTCGGATATCGGGGCGAATATGACAAACCCGAAGATATTTTCACTCTCCCCTACGACGACAGCTTTGCGGAGATAAAGGAGAGCGAGCCGGATTTAGATGCGATAAAAATGAGCCGAAACCAGCCGAATGACAGCCGCATCGGCGACAATGTGGTCGAGATCTGCCGCGCCGCCGACATCGTTTTTCTGGTGCTCCACGGCGCAGACGGCGAGGACGGGCGGCTCCAGGCAATGTTCGACCTCTGCGGCATAAAATACACGGGCTGCGGCTATCTCGGCAGCGCGTTGGCGATGAACAAGGAGATTGCGAAAAAGATATTTATACAAAGCGGCATAAAAACGCCGCGCGGCATCGTCGTCTCTAAATTCGACAAGGTACGCGAATGCCCCGGCATACCGTGCGTCGTCAAGCCGCGCTCCGGCGGCTCGTCCGTAGGTACGAGCGTCGTCACGGACATGGCGGATTACGACGCGGCTCTCGAAGCGGCGTTTCGGTGTGAGGACTATGCCCTCGTCGAAAACTATGTATCGGGACGCGAGGTCGACGTGGCGGTGCTCGCGGGTCGGGCGCTTCCGCCGATAGAGATACGCCCGAAATCCGGCTGGTTCGATTATAAGAACAAATATCAGAGCGGCATGACCGACGAGATATGCCCGACGGATTTCCCGCAGAAGATAATAAACAAGCTCACGGAGGCGGCGGTAAACGTCCATAACGCGCTGAATATAGACATATATTCGAGAATGGATTTCATCGTCGATGAAAACGGCGAGCCGTGGTGCCTTGAGGCGAACACGCTGCCCGGCATGACCCCCGCGAGCCTCATGCCCAAGGAGGCGGCGGCTATCGGCATAAGCTACGGCGAGCTGTGCGAGATGATAATCTCCGAGTCCATGAAAAAATATAAATGAGGGTGGCGGTATTATGGGAATGAAGCCCCTGTCGCTTGAAAAGATCGCCCTTGTTACGGGCGGGAAATATATCGGCGTGGAGGATCGGCGCGGAGAGCTTATAACGGGCGTCGTCCGCGACAGCCGCGAGGTGCGCGACGGAAGCCTTTTCGTCTGCATACGCGGAGCGCGCGCTGACGGTCACAGCTTCGCAAACACGGCTTTCCGTGCGGGAGCCTCCGCGTGCCTTGCGGAGCGCGAAATACCTGACGCCGAGGGACCGTATATCCTTGTGGAGTCAACGCTCGAGGCAATCAAAAAAATCGCGAAGTATTACAGGAGCCTGTTTTCGATACCGTTTGTCGGCGTCACCGGAAGCGTCGGCAAAACCACGGCGAAGGAGATGGTCTCCGCCGTTCTCGCTCGTAAATACAGCGTGCTGAAAACGCCGGAAAATCTCAATAACGAGCTCGGAGTGCCTCTGACGATACTCTCCCTGCGCGAGGAGCACGAGGCGGCGGTCATCGAGATGGGCATAAGCGATTTCGGGGAGATGAGCCGTCTCGCCGACATCGTGCGCCCGGATATCTGCATTATGACGGCGATAGGCAGCTGTCACCTTGAAAACCTCGGCGACTTAAACGGCGTGCTTCGCGCAAAGAGCGAGGTCTTCAATTTCATGAAATCGGACGGCGCCGCCGTGCTCTGCGGCGACGATGCGCTTCTCGCGCCGTTTGAGCCCGGCGTGCGAAAGATAACGTTCGGTCTCGGAGAAAACAACGATTTTATCGCTAAAAACATTGAAAACCGCGGGTTTGAGGGCATTGAATGCGACATCGTTTCAAAAAATATGAGCCTTCACGCGTTCATTCCGGCATTCGGCTCGCATATGGCGCTCGCGGCGCTGGCTGCGGCGGCGGTCGGGCGCGAGCTCGGCGTTTCCGAGGAGGATATACGCCTCGGGCTCTCCGATTACGCGCCCGTCGGTGGCAGGGCAAACGTGCGCGATACGGGCAGAATAACGGTGATCGACGACTGCTACAACGCAAATCCGAACTCCGTCGCGGCGTCGCTCGCTTCGCTATGCGCCGTCGGGGGCAGGCGCGTCGCCATACTCGGCGACATGGGAGAGCTTGGGCTTGCCGCCGAAAAGCTCCACTTCTCCACGGGCGAAAAAGCCGCCGCGCTCGGCGTCGATTTGCTCTGCGCGTGCGGTACGCTCTCGAAAAACACATACGACGGTTTTCTCTCCGCCGGCGGTAAATGCGCCGAATATTTTGAGGATAAATCTGCGCTTATCGCCGCGCTCCCGCGTCTTGTTTCCGACGGAGATACGGTGCTTGTAAAGGCTTCTCACAGCGGGCATTTTGAGGAGATAGTCAAGGCTCTTTGTGAGCTTTGAGGGGCGGGGCATGATATTGAACGGTACAGTGCCGGACGAATACGGCGGCAGAGAGCTGAAGACCTTTCTGCGGCATGAGCTGCGCCTGTCCGCGTCGCTCATACGGCGGCTCAAAACCGTGCAGGGCATATCCGTAAACGGCTCTCCGGTTTACACAAGCTATAAACTGCAAGCGGGAGAAATCGTCACAGTCGACATCTCCGCCGCGGAGCCTCCGTGCGACGTCGTGCCGCAGTCCGGACACATTGAAATTCTTTACGAAAACAGCGGGCTAATCGCGGTGAACAAGCCGTGCGGCTTGATCGTCCACCCGTCGCATTCAAAATATACCGGTACGCTCGCAAACTTCGTCGCGGGATATTTGCAGGACACCTGCGGCATCGGCGTCTGCCACGCCGTAAACCGCCTCGACCGCGACACGAGCGGCGCGGTGCTTTTCGCAAAAAACAGCCACTTCAAGACGCTCGCGTCCAAAGCTCTGTCCGCGCCCGACGCCGTCAAGGAATATCTCGCGCTGGTATACGGGCATTTTGATCAATGCAGCGGTACGATAGACCTGCCGATACGCCGCGCGGAGGCGCATAAGCTCCTGCGTATACCGGCAGAAGACGGACAGCCCGCCGTCACGCGCTATGAGGTCGTCCTCTCCGGCTTATATGAGGGCGAGCCGGTGTCGCTTCTGCGGCTGCGCCTTGAAACGGGGCGCACGCATCAGATCCGCGTCCACTGTCTCGCGGTCGGTCACCCGCTTTTGGGTGATATTATGTACTATACGGAGGCGTCGCGGGCGTTCTCGGAGCGGATAGGCATAAGCGCGCAGGCGCTCCACGCTCACCGTCTCGATTTCACCGATCCCGTCACGGGCAGGCATATATCGCTTGCCGCGCCGCAGCGGAGGTCGGCGGTATGCAAAATAATCGACGGTTTGGGAAAAAAGTGTTGACAAGCCGCCCTTGTAAATTGTATAATGCATGAGCGCCAAAAAATCCGTTGGCTCACTACGGCCAAGTAGTTCAGTTGGTTAGAACGCCAGCCTGTCACGCTGGAGGTCGAGGGTTCGAGCCCCTTCTTGGTCGCCATTTGCTGCTGTAGCTCAGTAGGTAGAGCGCATCCTTGGTAAGGATGAGGTCGGCGGTTCGAATCCGCCCAGCAGCTCCAAAAAACTCTCGCGCCTCTTGGCGAGGGAGTTTTTTTCGTATCGTTATGCATTCGGACCGCCGACCTATAATCTTTCTGTTCATCTGTTTCGATCTTTTATTAAAATAACGCGCCGCTCGGAGTGAAAAATAATTAACATATTTTCATTGTCGCGCGGACTTTTTATAAATTGCGAACTTCGTCAATCTGTGATATTATAAGTATATACCGCGCTTCGGAGGTGGCTTGTGAGCAAGAAACATTCGCAAAAAATGATACCGTTTCCGGCTCTGATAATCGCGATACTGTGCCTTTTTGCCGTCACCGCGGCTCTGCTCGTCTACATACATCACGCCTCAACCGCCGCGATACGCGAAAAGGACGCATCTTTGCGCGAATACAGCCGGCACTATGCGTTTGTAACGTTCTCGCGAGATGACATCTTTTGGGAGGACATTTTCAGCCGCGCCAGGGAATACGGTGACACGCAGAATATATTCGTAGAGTGGATCGGAAAGGATCTCACCGTCGACTACTCGAAGCAGGAGCTTTTGGAGATCGCCGTCGCCTCCGGCGTGGACGGCATAATTTTGGAGGGCGACGGAAGTGATGAGACTCTCGACCTCATCGAATCGGCGGAGCGCGTGGGTATCCCGGTCGTGACCGTGCTGTCAGATTGCAGCGGCAGCGCACGAAAGAGCTTCGTCGGCGTTGACAGCTATGACTTGGGGCGCGAATACGGCCGGCAGATGATCCGCGTCGCCAACAGCAACACTCGCGAGGCGCTTATTTTGATGAACGCCGCCGCCGAGGACACATGGCAGAACACGATTTACAACGGCATACGGGAGACGCTTAAAAACGAGGGCAACCACCTGCATCTGTCGCTCGTCACGCAGGCGGTCATGTCGGACTCGCAGTTCGGCGGCACGGAGGAGATACGCAGTATTTTTCAGGAATTTTACCTGCACCCGGAGACGATGCCGGAGATAATCATCTGCCTGAACGAGCAGAACACGATAAGCGTGTGCCAGATGCTTTTGGATTACAACCTCGTCGGACAGTCGGATGTGCTCGGCTATTTCGCCACTGAATCCATTTTGAACGCCATAAACCGCAACATTCTCTCGGCGTCCGTCGCCGTGGACACGCAGCAGCTCGCCGTCGGAAGCGTCGAGGCGCTGAACGAATACATTGATACGGGCTATGTGAGCGATTTTGTCGCGATGGATCTGAACACCGTTACAAAGGACAATTTGGAGGGGTATCTGCGCCATGCGAACACGGACTAAAAGCGACCGCCGCGAGCCGTTTATCAGCATACGGAACAAGCTGCTGATGATATTTCTGATACCGACTGTCCTGCTGCTCAGTATGAATATCTATATGTACGCGAGCATAAACACCATGATCGACGATATACGCGGCGTGTACGAGAGCAATTCCACACTGAGCGAGCTTCAGATAAGCCTGTCGCAGGTACACCGCTATCTTGAGGGCTTTCTCGATACGCGCGATACGGAGGCGCTAGAGGGGTATCTGCGAAGTCAGCAGGAGTATTCGAACATTTTGCAGGGTCTAAACAACCGCCTTTTTGACGACGGCAATATGGTCGCACAGAAAAATATACGGAGCATATCGGAAAAATACCTCGAACGGTCGGACTTGGCTATTGAGGCAAAGCGCGGGCGAAACGTCGTCAAATACAAGGAATACTATGACGACGCGAACAGGCTGTTTTCATATATAAATTCATACATATACAGTCTGAACAACCGCCAGCTTCAGAGCAATTCCAAAAACTATGAGGCGCTTTTCTCATCGCTCAAATACTCCGAAACCGCCAATCTCGCCGTTTTATGCATAACCGTCGCGCTCGTGAGCGTGCTCGTTTTCCTTTTGACGCGCGGCATAACAAATCCCCTGCAGCGCTTGAGCGAGGCGGCGGGACGCGTTGCGGACGGCAGCCTCGACGCGGAGGTCTCCGGTCCCGTGTCAAACGACGAGGTCGGCATAGTCACGGCGGCGTTTAACCAGATGGTGGCGAGAGTCAAGGAGAATATAGAGCAGATAAAGCAGCGCATGGAGTTCGAGAGCGCCATGAAGGAAAAACAGCTCATGATGGAATCGCACCTGAAGGATACGCAGCTTAAATATCTGCAGTCGCAGATAAACCCGCATTTTCTGTTCAACACGCTCAACGCCGGCGCACAGCTCGCCATGCTCGAGGGCGCGGACAAGACGTATTCGTATGTCCAGAACGTCGCGGATTTCTACCGCTACAACGTGCGAAAAAAGGACGGCGTCGCGACGCTCGGAGAGGAGATCGCCCTCGTCGACAACTACATATACATTATAAATGTCCGCTTCGCCGGAGAGATACATTTCATAAAAGAGATCGAGGAGGGCGCCGCCGACGTGTCCGTCCCCGCAATGATACTTCAGCCGCTCGTCGAAAACAGCATAAATCACGGTCTGCGCGACGTGGACTGGGAGAAAAAAATATGGCTGTCCGTCTATCGCGAAAACGACAGAATATGCGTCTGCGTGCGCGATAACGGCGTCGGCATGAGTCCTGAACAGACGAAAAGCCTTATGGAAAACGGCGGAAGCGGCGACGGTTCGCCGGAAAACGGCACTGGCGTCGGACTTCGCAACGTCATCGGACGTCTGCGGCTGTTTTACGACCGCGACGACGTTATAGAGATCACAAGCACGGGCTTCGGCATGGGTACCGAGGTAGCCGTTTTCATACCTGTATGATGGGGGGTGGCTGTCCATGTATAAAATCATGATCGCTGACGATGAGGGAATTGTGATCGACGCGCTGAAGTACATAATCGAAAAGAGCTTCGGGGACTCGTGTCAGGTGCAGTATGCCAAAACCGGCAGAAGCGTTATCGAACTCGCGGAGAGCTTTCGCCCCGACATCGCGCTTATGGACATACAGATGCCGGGCATAAACGGCATCGAGGCGATGAAGGAGATACGCAAGACGAACAAGAGTGTGATCTTCATCGTCATAACCGCCTACGACAAGTTCGATTACGCGCGAGAGGCGGTCGGGCTCGGCGTTATGGAATACTTAAACAAGCCCATCGACCGCGCGAAGCTGACGCAGACGCTGAAGCAGGCGATGGAGCGGATAGACTCCGAGCGTGAGCGTCGTCGAAACGACCTGCGCGTCAGAGAGCAGCTTGAGACCGCAGCACCAATCGTCGAGAGCGGCTTTATCTATTCCGTCCTGTTCCAGCAGAATTACGCCCGCGAGGTCGAGCAGTTCAAGGCGCTGCTCGGCGTCACGGAGGACAGCGGCTTTATGATGGTTATAGAATACGATGCGCTCGCGGAGAGCGAGAGCATCGCAAAAACGGTCGACGTCAGCGTTCAGATGTATGAAAACGATGTGCGCCTGCGCGAGACGATAAAGGAGTTCTTCCCCGCCGTCATCGGTCCGCAGATGGCGAACACCGTTATCCTGTTCGTGCCATGCGCCCGCTGCCCGGCGGAACGCGAATACGAACAGCGCGTGCAGATAATACAGAAGGCGCGCATGATGGCAAAAAAACTGCAGGGCATAGTTCCCGCAAAATTCCGAGTCGGCATAGGCTCCGTGAAAAGCCTTGAGGACGCGCACCTCTCTTACACGGAGGCGGTCAATTCCTCGCAGTTTTCCTCTGGAGAGGTCGCGCACGCCGGCGATCTGCCGCTGTTTTGCGGCTATGAGGAGGATTATCCGGTCGAGACGGAAAAGGCGATATTCGAATGTGTACAGCGCGGCGACGTGGCGGGGACCGTCACGGAGTCGAACAGATATTTTGAGTGGATGGCTGAAAAATGGCCGGAGGACCCGCAGGACGTGCGGCTCAAATCGCTCGAATTCGTCCTCTGGGCGGAGCGCATAGCCTACGGCAACGGCGGTCAGACGTATCGCTTCACCTCCCGCCGCGACTATCTCCCGACGGTGTTCGGCGCGCAAAATCCGGAGGAGCTGCGCTCGTGGTTTCTCTCTAAAATGCAGTCGGCGGCTGTAAATCTCGCGGAGAGCCGAGAAAAACGTTCGGCGGGACTGATAAAGCAGGCGCAGGAGTACATAAGGTCGCATTTCGCGCAGGACCTGTCGCTTGACAGCGTATCCCGACAGATAAACGTCAGCCCGTACTATTTCAGCAAGCTGTTCAAGGAGGAGACGGGGCAGACCTTTGTGGAATGGCTTACGGGAGTGCGCATGGAAAAGGCGAAAACGCTTCTCAGCACGACGGACAAGAGCATGAAGGAGATATGCTCCGCCGTCGGCTATTCGGACCCGAATTATTTCAGCCGTTCCTTTAAGAAAAACACCGGCGAAACACCCACGGAGTACAGGGGGAAGCAATGGACATGAGGACATTCGCAAGGCTCCGCCGCGCCGTCGCGGCGGCTCTCCTTCTCATATTGACGCTCTCCGCCTGCGCCGCGGACACGCCGGACGACGCGGACAAGCCCGGCGACGTTATGCAGATCGGCATGATCTTCGACAACTTCGTGATGGAGCGGTGGGAGCGCGACCGCGACGTGTTCGTCTCCACGGCGCGCGAGCTCGGCGCGGAGGTCAACGTCCAAAACGCCAACGGCAGCGCAGACGAGCAGGTCAAGCTGATGGAGTACTTCATCAAAAAAAATGTGGACGCGATCGTTATCGTGCCGATAGAGTCGGAGCCGCTTCTGGAGCCTGTTCAGAAGGCGCAGAGCGCGAATATAAAGGTCATATCCTATGACAGGCTCATAGTCGGCGCAAGACCCGATCTGTATATAACGTTCGACAACGGCGAGGTCGGAAGGCTCATGGCGAAAACGCTTCTTGAAAATGCCGCGCCGCAGTCCGGTATCCTCATGATATGCGGCCCGCTGACCGACAACAACGTGCTTGAGATAGAAAGCGGCTTTATGTCGGAGATCGACGGCGCTGACGTCACGATAATAGACAAATATTACGCTGACGGCTGGAAGCCGGAAAACGCGGGCGCGTACATACGCGAGCACCGCGAGGCGGCGGTGTCCGCCGCGGGGATAATGTGCGGAAACGACAACCTCGCCGGAGCCGTGGTCGAGGCTCTCGCGGAGCAGCGGCTCGCCGGAAACGTCCGCGTCGTCGGGCAGGACGGCGATCTCGCCGCGTGCCAGCGGATAGTCGAGGGCACGCAGGCGATGACGGTCTACAAGCCCGTGGAAAAGCTCGCCTCGCGGGCGGCGCAGGAGACGGTTAAGCTGATACGGGGCGAAGCCGCCGACGCGGGCGTCTACGTCGCGCAAAACGGCGACAGCATACCTTATGTAAAACTCGACCCGGTCGCCGTCACCGCGGAAAATATGCAGAGCGTCATAATCGACAGCGGTTTTCACCTCAGGGCGGATGTTTATCTTAACCGTCCGGACGTAATGGAGCCGTAAAATCGCTCAATGCGCGCAAAAAAGCAACTTTATGGAAAATTTTTTGGCGGGTCGCGAAAATTGCCGACCCGCCCAATTTTGTGCATTTAGCACAAAATTGTCCTCTCTTTTATCGACATTATGATAGAAACATAGCAATTTTATGTTGTAGTCAGCCCATTTTGCGCAAAACAGTGCTATGACAGGTGAGGATTTCACAAAATGCACAGAAATTTGAAGAATGTTTGAAACATATTCGTCATTATGTATGGTAAAGTCAAAGCATAGAAGACTGCGGAGATGCCGCAGTCAAAATGAAGGAGGATTATTTATGAAAAAGTTACTCGCTTTACTCTGCGTAGTTGCATTGCTCGTATGCATGCTCGCAGGCTGCGCTCCCAAGGGTGAAACCCCGTCCGGAGGCGACAACAAAAAGCAGAACGAGGAGAATGTCAACAACGACGGCGACAAGACCGGCGACGGAAGCGTACAGGTCGGCATCGTGCTCCCCACGAAGGACGAGCCGAGATGGCTCCAGGATCAGGCTCAGTTTGAGACCATTCTCAAGGGCGAAGGCTTCACCAGCCAGGTTCTGTTCAGCCAGGGCTCTTCCGCTACCGAGAAGACAAACGTTGAGACTCTTATCTCCAAGGGCATCAAGGTCCTCATCATCTGCGCGCAGGACGGCGCTGCCGCTGCCGCTGCAGTTGAGGATGCAAAGAGCAAGGGCGTGACCGTTATCGCTTACGACCGTCTCATCACCGGCACGGACGCTGTTGACTACTATGTAACGTTCGACAGCTTCGCAGTCGGCGCGGCTCAGGGTCAGTACCTCGTTGAAAACGCACCGTCCGGCTCGGGCATTCCGCTTTATCTGTACGCGGGCGCCCTTTCCGACAACAACGCGTTCATCTTCTTCGAGGGCGCATGGAGCGTTCTCCAGCCCAAGATCGCTGACGGCACGTTCGTTATCGCCAACTCCAGCGAGGCTGAGGCTCTGAAGACAAAGGCTGCTCTCACCCGCGACGAGATGTCCAAAATCATAGGTCAGATCACCACGGAATGGGACTTCAACGTCGCCAAGTCCAAGGCTGAGGCTAACCTCACCGCTGTCGGCGCCGATATGAAGGGCGATGTTCTCGTGCTCGCGCCGAACGACGGTACCGCTCGTTCGATCGCAGACGTGTTCGCGTCTGACAAGGATGTCTCCAGCTATGTCGTCACCGGTCAGGACGCCGAGAAGGCATCCGTCCAGTACGTCATCGACGGCAAGCAGTCCATGACCGTGTTCAAAGACACCCGCACACTGGCTTCCGACTCCGTCGCCATGGCGACCGCCATCCTCAAGGGCGAGACTCCCCAGACGGACACCACCTACGACAACGGCGTGAAGGAAGTTGCCGCGAAGCAGACCAACATCGTAGTCGTAAAGCAGGCCAACGTGAAAGAAGCGCTTATCGACTCTGAATACTATAACGCCTCCGAATTCACCGGCCTGTAATTGCTGAGGAAAGAAAGGCAACATACGCGAAAGGCAGGCTTTTGAATAAAAGCCTGCCTTTCCGCCGATTTATAACGAACTGTTTTCCGCGTGACGCGGGTAATTGAAAGGAGGCGGGGCATGAGCGACTGTATTCTGGAAATGCGGGGCATTACAAAAACTTTTCCGGGCGTCAAGGCCCTGGACAATGTAAATTTTAAGGTAAAGCAGGGGGAGATACACTGTCTTGTCGGAGAAAACGGTGCGGGAAAATCCACGCTTATGAAGGTTCTCTCCGGCGTTTATCCCCACGGCACATACGAGGGCGACATAGTCTATGAGGGAGATGTGCAGAGCTTTCGCTCGATCGCGGACAGCGAAGACAAGGGTATAGCGATAATCTATCAGGAGCTCGCGCTTGTGCCGGAGCTGTCAATTTACGAAAACATCTTTTTCGGGCATGAGATCTTGTCCGGCAGACGCATAAACTGGAACGAAACGATCGTGAGAGCGAAAGAGATGCTCCAAAAGGTGCGTCTCGATATAGACCCTTCAACGAAGGTCAAAAATCTCGGCGTCGGCACGCAGCAGCTTGTTGAGATAGCCAAGGCGCTTTCAAAAAACGTAAAGCTCCTTATACTGGATGAGCCTACGGCATCGCTTAACGAGGATGACAGCAAAAACCTGCTCCAGCTCATTCGCGAGCTCAAGCAGCAGGGCGTGACCTGTATAATGATCTCACACAGACTCAAGGAGATAATCGAGATCGCGGACACGATAACGGTTCTGCGCGACGGCGCGACGATATGCTCTATGGACGCCACGGGCAAGACGGTGACCGAGGCTGATATAATAAAGCACATGGTCGGCAGAGAGATAGACAATATATATCCAAAGCGCGAAAAGAAAAACATAGGCGATATATCCTTCGAGGTCCGAAACTGGACGGTAGAGGACCCGTCCGCCGGAAAGGAGATCCTCCGCGACATAAATCTGAACGTCCGAAAGGGTGAGATCGTCGGGCTTCAGGGGCTTATGGGCGCGGGGCGCACCGAGTTCGCGATGAGTGTTTTCGGAAATCCGGCGCATTACGCGATAAAGAGCGGGGAGATATTCTTAAACGGCGAAAAGGTCTCGTTCAGCAGGCCGCGCGACGCGATAAAAAAAGGCGTCGCCTACGTATCAGAAGACAGAAAAGGCAACGGCCTTGTGCTGATACAGAGCATCAAATACAACACCACACTGGCGGATCTGGAGCAGCTCCAGAGCTGTCTGTCTATCGACGAAAACAAAGAGATACAGATGGCAAACGAGCTCAAGCAATCCATGAATATAAA
>JAFWVB010000093.1 GCA_017518445.1 Oscillospiraceae bacterium
CTCGTCACCTCCGGCGGGCGCGTGCTCGGCGTCACCGACACCGCGCCGACGCTTTATGGGGCGATAGAAAAGGCATACGCGGACATTGAAAAAATCAGCTTTGAGGGCGCTTTCTTCCGACGCGACATCGGGCAACGGGCGCTAAACGCGCGATAATCGGAGGGTCTTTTTATGGTTTACAGAGTTTACGTTGAAAAAAAGCCCGACCTCGCAAACGAGGCGCGGGAGCTTTTTTCCGAGATCAAAAATATCCTCGGCGTTTCCGCGCTCCGCGAGCTGCGGCTCCTGAACCGATACGACGTCGAGAACATCGACGAGGGTCTTTTCAAATACTGCGTCGGCGCTGTGTTTTCCGAGCCGCAGACTGACACGGCGCGCTTCGATATGCCGGAGCTTTCGGGGGGCGAAACGGTCTTTGCCGTCGAGTATCTGCCCGGTCAGTTTGATCAGCGCGCGGACTCCGCCGCCCAGTGCATACAGCTCATAAGCCGACTTGAGCGCCCCGTTGTCCGCTCCGCTAAGGTCTATATTCTGACGGGCGACCTGTCGGAGGGCGATATCGCGGCGATAAAAAAGCACGTTATAAACCCCGTTGAGGCGCGGGAGGCGGCGCTTGAGGTTCCCGAAACGCTCGCCGCGGAGTACGACCTGCCGGACAGTGTGGAAACGCTCGACGGCTTTCGCGGTCTTGACGACGAGGGGCTAAAATCGCTCATTGCGGAGCGCGGGCTCGCCATGGATCTCGGAGATATACGCTTCTGCCGCGACTATTTCATAAAGGAGCGGCGCGACCCCACCATCACGGAGATCCGCGTGCTCGACACATATTGGTCGGATCACTGCCGCCACACGACGTTCAACACGATCATCGACTCCGCGGAGTTTGAGGACGGCTATATAGAGGACGCATGGAAAGCGTATCTCGACGAGCGCGCCGCCCTCGGGCGCACAAAGCCCGTTTGCCTCATGGACGTGGGCACGATAGCGGCGAAAGCCCTTAAAAATGCCGGCAAGCTCCAAAAGCTCGACGAGTCCGAGGAGATAAACGCCTGCACGGTTAAGATAAAGGTCGAGGTCGACGGCGAGGAGCAGGATTGGCTGCTCCTGTTCAAAAACGAAACGCACAATCACCCGACGGAGATAGAGCCTTTCGGCGGCGCGGCGACGTGTATCGGCGGCGCGATCCGCGACCCGCTCTCCGGCAGACGCTCCGTATACGCCGCGATGCGCGTCACCGGCGCGTCCGATCCGACTGTGCCGATCAGTGAAACCATCCCCGGCAAGCTGCCGCAGCGCACGATAGTAACAAAAGCCGCCGCCGGATATTCGTCCTACGGCAACCAGATCGGGCTTGCCACGGGCATAGTGGACGAGCTTTACCACCCGGGCTATGCGGCAAAGCGCATGGAGATCGGCGCGGTCATCGCCGCCGCTCCCGCGGAAAACGTGCGCCGCGAAATACCGGCTGACGGCGACAAGGTGATCCTTCTCGGCGGCAGGACCGGGCGCGACGGCATGGGCGGTGCGACAGGCTCGTCAAAATCACACACGGCAGAGAGCCTTGAGAGCTGCGGCGCGGAGGTGCAGAAGGGCAACGCCCCCGAGGAGAGAAAGCTCCAGAGGCTGTTCCGCAATAAGGAAGTCTCCCAGATGATAAAGCGCTGTAACGACTTCGGCGCAGGCGGCGTCTCCGTCGCCATCGGCGAGCTTACGGAGGGACTTGAGATCGACCTGAACAAGGTGCCCAAGAAG
>JAFWVB010000094.1 GCA_017518445.1 Oscillospiraceae bacterium
AAGAGCCCGCCGTGGGCGAGAGACGGAGCATTAGATAAGGATAGCCTAAAAGCGCGGCAAACAGAGCGGAAAGCATGATTTTTCACCACCGATTACAGAGTCCTTACAGTCTATGTCGGCACATTTTGTCCTTATTCGCGCTTTCTTCAAAAACTTATCGGCGCTTGACCCGTATGGTATAATCACTGTGATACATTTATTATGCGCGTTTGGAGGTGACGGGATGACGCCGATGGAAGCTATAGAATACATAGAGAATCAAGGCTGGAGCAAGACGCGCCTCGGGCTTGGCAGGACGAGAGAGCTGCTTGAAATGCTCGGCGAGCCTCATAAATCTTTGCGCTTTGTCCACGTCGCCGGCTCAAACGGAAAGGGAAGCGTATGCGCCATGCTTGACAGCATACTGCGCGCGGCGGGATATAAAACGGGGCTTTTCACCTCGCCCTATATACAGGATTTTTGTGAGAGGATACGGGTAAACGGCGAGAACATAGACGGAAATGCGCTCGCGAATATCACCGAGAGGGTGAAATGCGCCGCGGAGGGCATGTACGACCACCCGAGCCAGTTTGAGCTTGTGACGGCGGCGGCAATGCTGTATTTTTACGAAAGTGCCTGCGACATCGTCGTGCTCGAAGTCGGCATGGGCGGAGAGTTCGACGCGACGAACGTCATCGACGCGCCGGAGCTTGCGGTCATCACGAATATAGGACTCGAGCACACGGAATATCTCGGGGACACGATAGAAAAAATAGCCCGCACAAAGGCGGGCATAATCAAGGAGGGTTCCTTCTGCGTGTGCTATGACGGCGCGGAGGAGGCGACCGCCGTTATCCGCGAGGTGTGTTCTTTGCGCGGCGTGCCGCTCTATTGCGTAGATTTCTCAAATATGCGCCTCATATCGTCCGGGCTTTACAGGCAGGAGATAGAGTGGCGCGGCGAAAAATACAGTCTGGGACTTATCGGAGAACACCAGCTCCACAACGCCGCGCTCGTATTGACCGGAGTTGAGGCGCTTCGGGAGCGCGGCTGGAATATTCCGGCGGAGACGGTAAGGCTCGGGCTCGCGTCGGCAAAGTGGCGAGCGAGGCTCGAGGTGCTGAACAAAGCTCCGCTTTTCATACTCGACGGCGGGCACAACCCACAGTGCGCGCAGGCTCTGGCTAAGAGCCTCGGTACGCTTCTCGGCGGAAGGCGGGCTGTCATGCTCGTCGGCGTGCTCGCGGACAAGGATTACGCCGAGATCGTGCGGCTCATAGCGCCGCTTGCGTCGGAATTTATCTGCGTCGAGCCGAACAGCGACCGCCGTATTCCGGCGGAGGAGCTTAAACGTCATATAGAGAGCATCGGTGCGTCAGCGACCGCTTGCGGAAGCATAGAGGACGGTATTTTCACCGCGATAGAGCGCGCGGGCACGGATGGGTGCGCCGTCGCGTTCGGCTCGCTTTACATGGCGGGCGAGGTTTTGTCGCGCTTTGGTCCGGCGTACCGCAGATGGTTAAGAAAAACACATATCGCGGCGCGGGACGCGATATCGCCGGAGGACAGGGAGGCGATGTCGGCGCTCATAGTTAAAAACATCGCCTCGTCCGATATGTTCAGAAACGCGAAAACCGTACTGCTGTATGCCCATACGCGCGGAGAGGCGTCGCTCGACACGATAACGGACATGCCGGAGGCGGGAGGAAAAATCTTTTGCTATCCATACTGCGTCACGGACACGGAGATGACGGCTCTCGCGCCGGAAAACGAAGGTGCTTTGGAAAACGGGCGCTTCGGCATACGCGAGCCGATACGCGAGCTGTCGAGGGAGATATCGCCGGAGGACATAGACCTCGTTATCTGCCCGTGCGCCGCGTTCGACGGAAACGGCGGCAGACTCGGCCTGGGCGCGGGATTTTACGACCGCTATCTGCCGAAATGCAAAAACGCCCGCGTCTGCGCGGCGGCGTTTGAGGCGCAGAGAGCGGACGCGATACCTCTCGAGCCGTGGGACGTGCCGATGGACGCGGTTTTCACCGAAAAGGGCGGATATTACAGAAAAGACCGCCAAAATGCCGATTGATTTGAAAAATCAAACGTGATAAAATCAAGTTCAAACTACAAAAACGGCTGATAAACGGTCGGCTTATTTCGGAGAGAGGGCGAAAATGGACTTTACAGAGAGATCTTGCAGAGAATTTACGGAGCTTTTGGCGTCGAAGTCGCCCGTTCCCGGCGGCGGCGGGGCGAGCGCGCTCGTCGGCGCGATAGGCGTCGCTCTCGGCGACATGGTGGGCGAATTCACCGTCGGGAAAAAGAAATACGAGAGCGTTGAAGAGGATATAAAATCGCTCATGGCGCGGGCGCAGGAGCTTCGGAAGAGGCTTCTTGAATGCGTTGAGCGGGACGCGGCGGCGTTTGAGCCATTAAGCCGCGCATATGCCATGCCGCAAGACGCGCCGGAGCGCGGCGAGGTTATGGAAAAATGCCTGCGGGACGCGGCGGTGCCGCCTCTTGAGATATTCGACCTATGCTGCGAGGCGATAGAGCTTCAGAGGGAGTTTGCCGAAAAGGGGAGCGCGCTCGTCATATCCGACGCCGCGACTGGCGTGGTGTTATGCTGGGCGGCGATGTATGGCGCGGCTGTGAACGTCAAGGTGAACACAAAGCTCATGCGCGACCGCGAATACGCGGAAAAGATAAACATCCATATCGACGAGAGCATGGAAAAATATTGGCGCGTGGCGGAAGATGTTTATAAATCGGTATACGGGAGGTTTTGCTGATGGCTGAAATACTCCGCGGCGCGTCCGTTGCGGCGGCGATAAGCGATAATTTACGCGGGCGTGTGCAAGAGCTGAAAAGCGCGGGTATCACGCCGACTCTCGCCCTTTTGAGAGTCGGAGAGCGAGCCGATGACATAGCATATGAAAACGCCGCCGTAAAGCGGTGTGAAAATATCGGCATAGCCGTGAGACGTTTCACGCTGCTCGAAGACTGCGCGAAGCAAACGCTCCTCGACACGGTCACGGAGATAAACGGCGATGAG
The DNA here is from genome assembly GCA_017518445.1 of Oscillospiraceae bacterium. GTDB lineage: Bacteria > Bacillota > Clostridia > Oscillospirales > Oscillospiraceae > RGIG6097. The sequence goes on from JAFWVB010000094.1 coordinate 3,032, forward strand.
TCTATACACGGCTGCCTCATGTTCCGCCCTCTGCCGGACAGAGCGGCGGAGGCGGAGGCGTGCGCGCTTTTGGCGACCGAAAAGGATGTTGACGGCATGACGGCGGGATCTCTCGCCGGAGTTTTCACGGGAAGCGGCGCGGGCTATCCGCCGTGCACCGCGCAGGCGTGCATAGAGCTTCTCGCGCATTACGGAGTGGAGCTTTGCGGCAAAAACGCGGTCGTCGTCGGCAGAAGTCTTGTCATAGGAAAGCCCGTAAGCATGCTTTTGCAGGCGGCGAATGCGACGGTGACCATGTGCCACACGAAAACCGAAAATATGGCTGAAATATGCCGCCGCGCCGATATTATCGTCGCCGCCGCCGGAAGAGCCGGCATAGTGACCGATGAATTTTTGACCGAGAAACAGACGGTCGTCGACGTCGGCATAAACGTGACTGAGGACGGAAATTTAGTCGGCGACGTGCGATTTGACGAGGCGGAGCGCAAAGTGAGGGCGATAACGCCCGTCCCCGGCGGAGTTGGGAGCGTCACGACCGCCGTGCTCGCAAAGCACGTGGTTGAGGCTGCGGAAAAAGCGGCACAATAGACGAAAAAACATAATAAACAGGTAGAGTAGAAGCCGCGCGTTAAGTGCCGTCGGATGGGAAGTTGCCGACGGACGAAGGGAAACGCCCGCGACGCGGCTTCGCATCCGCTGCCATTCGGGGTTTAAAGCTCCTTTTGCGGCGGCTGCCGTGAAAGGAGCTTTTACACATGAAAATCAAGACAACACAGCTTGTTACGGACGCTATGCTCGCCGCGATGTGCGCGGTGCTCGGCTATGTCGCGCTCGACTTGGGCAACATTAAGATAACTTTCGAGAGCTTGCCGATACTTCTCGGCGCGCTGATGTTCGGTCCTTTGGACGGGCTTTTGATCGGCTTTGTCGGCACGGGCGTATATCAGCTTTTGAGATACGGCGTATCGGTGACGACGCTTTTATGGATGCTGCCGTATATGCTGTGCGGACTGCTCGTCGGGCTTTACGCGAAAAAGCGCGATTTCAAGCTGACGATCGGACAGCTGATCCTTATCGTCGCGCTGGGGGAACTGCTGATATTCGTGCTCAACACCGGAAACATATATATCGATGCGTATATTTACACCGAAAGGAAAGGCTATGAATTGTTACTGTACGTTTTTGGCAACACGTTTTTACGCTTTATAGTGTGTGTGGTCAAATCCGCTGTTTTTCCGTTTTTACTCCGTCCGCTCATATCGGCGGTAAAGCGTGTCACGGGAGAAAAGTAAATAAAGAAAAACCCGATATCCGCACGCGGATATCGGGTTTTTACAGCGAAAGCGAGACCTTACTCCGCCATGAGCGGCAAACTTTGCAGAAATTCGTCTTTTATGCCGCTTTGTATCTCCTCGCCGTGGTCGAGGAGAAAATCGCTTCTTGTGCGGCTTAACCCCTCCGCGCGAAGCTCGCTTATCACGATCTCGCTTATCTCTTCTATGAGCTCTGTGCGCGAATCCGGCTCCTCGATCAGACGGCGCATAAGCGGCGACAGCTTCGCGCCGAGCAGGGGCAGAGAGCGCATGGCGCGGTCTGTCCACTTGTAATACGGACGGTAACGCCGGTTGAGCAGAAAAACGACCGCCTGTATATGCCGTATGAATTCCGTCATCGCCGCCATAGCCGCGACGGGCTCTCCGTGGGCGAGACACCGACGGTAGTTGTACTGTCCGGACTGCCCCGCGAGGGCGCAGCTCATCGCGAGCTTTTTCATGCGAAGCGGCTCCGGATAGTAGGCGAGCAGAGCTTCTCGTATGGCTGTAAAGCGTCCCGCTGGATCTTGAAACACCTTGCCGTTCGTGGCGGCGGACAGACCGAATTCCGGAATATGCCGCCACTCGTCAATGCTGTTCGGCGCGCTGCTTATTCCGAGATAACGCGAATAAAAATCCCCTGTCGCGCACGGTCCCACGCGGTGCTCGGTCTGCGGCAGGACATGGAGCCGCCGCGCGCCCATGTATTCCTGAGGCAGCCCCTCATAATATTCGCGAAGCGCGTCGCCGTAAAGCGCCATATCGTCATCGTTGAGCCAGATGCAAAAGCCGGGACCCCAGTCGTGGTCGCGGGAAACGCTGTCGTCAAAGCCCCAGCACTCGGAGCCCTCTCCGACAAGCCCGACGGTGGCGACGTCAAGTATTTGCGGCATGGCGCGCTCAAGCCGGGGGCGGGCGATGTTTCCCCAAAAAAGCTCTGAAAGCTCAAGTCCCTTCATTTGTCAGCCTCTCCTTTTG
>JAFWVB010000095.1 GCA_017518445.1 Oscillospiraceae bacterium
GGATGTGCCGAAAGCGAACGCCGTCAGCCACGGTCCGACGGATCTTCCCGCGAGGACAAAGCCCTCTACATTCGTCGCGTTTTTTCTGCAGCTTATGCCCACGAATAGCATGACTGCGAAAAATATGACGATCATGATGATTTCTACTGCCAATTTACACAAATCCTTTCTTTTAGAGGACAATAAAATAAATACGCCCTCCGAGTAAGATCAGAGGGCGGATAAAATACCGCGGTACCACCTCATTTTACCGGAGCCTCACGGCTTCGGCCTCGTTGGGTACGAAAATACCCTATCGCTTTAACGGGCGAACCCGTCGCAGTCTACTCGTCGCAGGTGACTTTCGGTGCGCGGCTCTCGGAATGTATTCGACGTGTCTTGTCCTGCTGTCTCGCACCTGCCGACAGCTCTCTGAAGGACGCGGACGGTCTACTTTTTTCCGGTCACTGCCTTTATTGCTTTACAGTATAACATTTAATCGTGATATTGCAAGAAGTATTTTTGCCGAATTTGAAAAGCGAAGGCGGCGGCTTTTTGGTATGAGATGACGACAAAAGCGCCTATCTGACGAGAAAATCGAGTACCGCCGCGTTGAACTCCTCCGGGTGTTCCCGCGAGACGAAGTGACTTCCCTTGATTACCTTCAGCTCGCTTCCCTTTATGCCGCTGTGTATCGCCGCCGTCTCGCTGACCTTTATCATGTCGTCGGTACCTACGATGATAAGCGTCGGGACGGAAACGCCGGCAAGTTGTTCCGCGGTTATATTCGGCTCGTTCACCATGAGGGAGAGCATTTCGCGCCGCCTTTTCAGCCTTTCGCTGCGGCTGAAAACACGGTCGAGAATAAAATATTCAGCCTCGATCGCGGTCTGGTACGCCGCCTTCACGCCGGAAGGCGTTAAATTTGCGCCGTTCAATATGAGCTTTTTTACCCTTTGCGGATATTTTATCGCAAACATGAGGGCTATGTTGCCGCCGTCGCTGAAGCCGAGAAGATTTGCGTTTTCTATGCCGAGCTCATCGAGGAAGAAATTCAAGTCCTCAACAAATTGGGAGAGCGTAAACGGCGCAGTCCCGCGAGGGGAGGAGCCGTGACCGCGCGTATCGACCGCAATGACTCTGTATAGCGATGAAAACGCGTCGAGCTGCTTTGAAAAATACGCGCCGCTGTCGTTATTGCCGTGCAGAAGCACGAGCGCCTCGCCGGAGCCCTTTTCCGTATATTTAAGATGTATGTCCATGTCCCTTATCCTTTCGCAGAAATACCGGCGCCTACCGTGTCAGTATATAGGATAAGCGGCGGTGATTTCAATATATTATTTTTGTTTTTTCGCGTTTTTATTCAGAAAGGCGGCTCTCGCCGCTGGCGTAGTCTATATCTATGCCCGGCTGTGCGTTGTAAACAAAGACGTCAAAGCAGATGCCGCCGCCGCGATCCTCGACCGACATCGCCTCTATATGCACGCCGCGCGGCAAAAGCTCGGAGTCCTCAAAGATAGGCGTTACGCGGTAAAGGACATGGCGGCGTGTGGTTTTCACATAGTCGGCGACCGCGTTTTCAAACGGAAGCATACCCTCCTTATTCATATATCGCGTGCCTGTTATGAGGTTTCTGACGTTCGCGTTTTCTCCTGTGAGCTGATATGCGATCAGATGGCAGCGGTTGTAGAGATAGCGCCCGTCGACGATATCGTATTTTACGGTGTGCCAGCCGGAGGGCTTCACCTGTCCTATCGAGCCGCGCTTTTCTGTCGGCATCAGCTCCGGTCCGACATTGGCGAACGCTGTTGTGCATCTGCCGAGGGAATCAAGCTCGCCGTAGCTTTCAAACGCGCCGGAGGTAAAGTGTTTTTCGTCGAAATCGGGTATATTGTCCTCGATGACTATGTACGGGTCGCCGGAAAAGTCCGGTATGCTGTCCAGCGACGCGGATGGGACGGCGGAGATGCGGCGGTCTATCAATATAAGCGCGATCAGCACCGCGATGAGCATTAAAAACGCGGCAAGCGTGACAAGGCTTTTTCGTTTGTCTGATTTTTTACAGGCCATGGCAGACCTCCGTTTACTGAAAGTGACGCGATACAACAATTATATACCATTACCCCGCTTTTCCGCAATCGAAAAAAGCAAAGACCGCATTTTTAAGTGCGGTCATGTTTTTTCAGTTTTTTGTTCCGGGGCGGAATATGAGCGCGGCGAGCAAACCGAAGAACACGGCGGCGCATACGCCGGCGGCTGCGGCGGTGAAGCCGCCCGTAAAGACGCCTAAAAGCCCGTGTTTGTCCACAGCCTCCTTAACGCCCTGCGCGAGGAGATTTCCAAAGCCCGTAAGCGGAACTGACGCGCCCGCGCCCGCCCACTCGCGCAGAGGCTCGTAAAGTCCGACGCCGCCGAGAATTACGCCGGTGACGACATAGCCCGTCAGAATACGCGCGGGGGTGAGTTTCGTGAGGTCGATGAGAAGCTGTCCTATGACGCACAGCGCGCCGCCGACAACGAACGCTTTAACATATTCCATAATAATCCTCCGTTATTTAGTACTTGACAGACTGACGGCGCAGCTTATGCCGGGAATGCTCTCGCCCTGTTGTGATGAGGTCGAGGACATCAGAGCGCCGGTGGCGGCGAACAGCACGCGGCTCCATTTGCCGCTTCGCATACCGCTTATTATGTGTCCGCACAGCACCGACGCGCAGCAGCCGCAGCCGGAGCCGCCGGAGTGGACGTCCTGCGTATCGGGGGAGTATATCATCGCGCCGCAGTCACCGTGTCTGCCGCAAAGCTCGATCCCGTCGGCACGGAACAGGTCTATCAGCACCGACGAGCCGAGCGCGCCGAGATCGCCCGTCAGTATGAGATCGTAGTCGTCGGGAGACCGCCCGAGGTCGGAAAAATGGGCGCTTATCGTGTCGTGTGCGGCGGGAGCCATAGCCGCGCCCATGTTGCTCGTATCGGTTATTCCGGCGTCGACTATGCGCCCCGGGGTAATGTGCGTGACGTAGGGACCGGGACCGTCTGCGGAGAGTATAGCGGCGCCCGCGCCAGTCACCGTCCACTGGGCTGTCGGCGTGCGCTGACAGCCGTATTCGAGAGGCGTCCGGAATTGGCGCTCCGCCGAGCAGAAATGGGAGGACGTGACGGCGGCGGCGGTATCGGCAAAGCCGCCGTCTATCGTCATGGCGGCGAGAGCCAGCCCCTCCGCCATCGTCGAGCACGCGCCGTAGATACCGAAAAACGGTATGCCTGTGCCGCGAAGTCCGAATGATGAGCTTATGCACTGATTAAGAAGGTCGCCGGCGAAAACGTACTGCACGTCGGAGGGAACCATCGCCGCCTTGCCGAGCGCGAGCGTGAAAGCCTTTTCGAGCATCGCGCTCTCCGCCTTTTCCCACGTTGTCTGCCCGCAGTACGGGTCGGGATCTATATAGTCGAAGTCTGAACTGAGAGGACCCTCGCGCTCCATTTTGCCGCCGACGCACGCGCAGCTCAAAATCGATGGCGGTGAGGTGAGCGTCAAGGTCTGCGAGCCTGTGTGTTTTGTGCTCAAATTACCACTTCCGTTAAAGGTTTTTCGGTTATTATCTGCGCTTTGAGTGCAAATATGTAAAAAATACGGAGGCTTGAGGGGTTGAGTTTGGCGCAGTTTATTGGTATAATGATTGAAAAATGTCGTTTTATGACAGATAAGGAAAGGTAAATATGGAGTATTTGTACAAAAACGGGGTTATTGAATTTTGCCCTAACGACGATTTCGACCCGGTTAAGATATTCGAATGCGGACAGTGCTTCCGTTGGAACGCAGAGCCCGACGGAAGCTATACGGGCGTCGCGATGGGGCGCGCCGCGAATGTAAAAATGCGCGGAGACACCGTGCTTATAAGCGGCGAAAAAGAGGATTTTACGGAGATTTGGCACGATTATTTCGACCTCGGCACGAATTACGGCGATGTGCGCAGATCGCTGTGCATAGACGACTATATGCGCGAGGCGTCGGACTACGGCGCGGGCATAAGGATACTCAATCAGGACAGGTGGGAGGCGCTGTGCTCGTTCATAATATCCCAGTGCAACAATATCCCGCGCATAAAAAAGATAGTCGAGGCGCTGTGTGCGCTGTTCGGCGACAGGACCGAGCTCTATGGGCGCGAATATTTCACGTTCCCGACGGCGGAGCGCCTTGCCGCGCTCACGGCGGACGACCTCGCGCCGATACGCTCCGGCTACAGAGCGCCTTATATAGTCGAAGCGGCTAAAGCCGTCGCGTCCGGCGAGATAGATCTCGACCGCCTTTCCGAGACGACTCCGGAGGAGGCGAGGCGGGTGCTGAAATCCATAAACGGAATTGGAGACAAGGTCGCAAACTGCGCGATTTTGTTCTCGCTCCGCATGACGGAGGCGTTCCCGATAGACGTGTGGATGAAAAAGGCGATAGCGGAGCATTACGGCAGCGGCTTTGACCCGAAAATATTCGGCAAATATGCCGGACTTGCCCAGCAGTATATGTTCTATTTTCAGCGAGAAGAGAAAAACAGGGAATAAGGGCGGTTTTGTATTGACATACATACTGAAATTATTATAAAATTGCGGTTAAATATATAATAAAGTTGAAGATTGGAGAACAAAAAATGGCTTTTATTTTCGATGAACCGTCGCGTACCTTTAAC
>JAFWVB010000096.1 GCA_017518445.1 Oscillospiraceae bacterium
CATCGAAAAGGACACCGCGCTTGAGCGGCGCTTTCAGCCCGTTACGGTGAATGAGCCGTCGATAGAGGAGTCTGTCGAGATAATCCGCGGCATAGCCCATTATTACGAGAGCTTCCACGGCGTGCGCATAAGCGACGAGATCGCGAGGCAGGCGGTAATTTTAGCGGAGCGTTATATAACCGACCGCTTCCTGCCGGATAAGGCGATAGACCTCATCGACGAGGCGTGCTCCGATGTTAACCTCAAAAACAGAAATTACGAAAAAAGCGCGCTTTTGCGCAAGGAGATGGACGACCTCGGAAAAGAGCGCGAAATGCTCCTCGGCAATCCGGAGGAGAGCGAGAGCGGCTATAAGCGCCTCGCCGATATCAGAAGCCGCGAAATGCAGATAACCGACGAGCTGCGCGAGCTTGACGGCGTCGGCATGCCGGAGCTCGGGCTTGAAAATCTCGCCCGCATTATCGAGCTTTGGACGAAAATTCCGGCGAGCAGTATAAAAGAGGACGAACACAAGAGGCTAAGTGAGCTCGATAAGCGCCTAAAGGCACACTTGATCGGGCAGGACGAGGCGGTGGACGCGGTCTGCTCCGCGATAAGGCGAAACCGCGTCGGCATCTCCCCGAAGCACAAGCCCGTGTCGTTCATATTCGTCGGCTCCACGGGAGTCGGCAAGACGGAGCTTGTAAAGCGTCTCGCGGAGGATATGTTCCACGAGCCGGAGAGCCTCATAAGGCTCGATATGTCCGAATTTATGGAGAAATTCGCAGTCTCGCGCATAATCGGCTCGCCTCCCGGCTATGTCGGATATGACGAGGCGGGACAGCTCACCGAAAAGGTGCGGCGCAAGCCGTACAGCGTGATTCTTTTCGACGAGATAGAAAAGGCGCACCCGGACGTGCTGAATATACTGCTTCAGATTCTCGACGACGGCAGGATAACGGATGCCCACGGCAGGACGGTCAATTTTGAAAACACAGTGATAGTTATGACGACAAACGCCGGAAGCGATAAAAAAGACGGCGCGGTAGGCTTCAACCGCAGCGTGAACGAGCAGGGGCGCGAAAAGGCGCTCAAGGCGCTCAACGACTTTCTGCGTCCGGAGTTTATCAATCGCGTCGATGAGATAGTTTACTTCAACAGGCTGACAGAGGATAATTTCCGCCATATCGCGGGCATTATGCTTGAAGAACTATCGGTGTCGCTCAAAGAGAAGGGCATAGAGCTTCAGTATGACGAGAGCGTCGTAAACTACCTTGTCGAAAAATCGTATTCGATGACCTACGGCGCGCGCAATCTGCGCCGTACGCTCCAACGCGACGTCGAGGATAAGATAGCCTCCGAGATAATCTCTAATTACGCGAGCCCGGTGAAAAAGGTCGGCGTTACCGCCGCGGAGGGCGCGATACAGGTCGTCGCCGTGTGATGAAAACGCGCAAAAAGAAATAAAATACTTGCTTTTTGATTTTCCCTGTGCTATTATATTTAAGCTGTCCGAGAAAAACAGCTATGCGCCTGTAGCTCAGCTGGATAGAGTGCGCGGCTACGAACCGCGAGACCGGGGGTTCGAGTCCCTTCAGGCGTACCAAAAAGAGAGCCACGTCCTTTGGACGTGGCTCTCTTTTTGGGTTTCGCTCGTTTCACTCGCTCCACCCCGACGGGTGATTTAACCTGATCTGCGGGAGTGAATCCCGCCTGCGCCAAGGTTTTGCGCTGCAAAACGCTTGTGACGCGCGACACTGTCAGATTTCACCGACTTTTTCATTTATAGCCTTCAGCTTTCGTTTCATGGCGCAAAAGCTGATGATCCAAATAACCGTATATATGGCGACAAACGTGCCGAAATACATAAGTATGCCGACAAGGCTGCGCTCTGTCCAGCGCATATAATATGCGATTGGCAATGTAACAATAGAGCAAACCGCAAAATGAGTGATCGTCATGCGCAGAAGACTCCACGGCATATCCCAAATTACGGATACTCCGGCAAAAACGGCTCCGAAAAACATGGAGACAGACGCCTGTATCAGAACGGCGTTGAGCTCCGTACCGAAATCGGAGACAAGCTCCGGATGGACGGCGTGGTAGATGCCGTCACTGATAGCTATCGAAACTATCAAGGTGATAAATATGCTGATTGTAAGCCCTATCGGCGCGCCGAGCAGGCAACGCAAAAATAGATTTTTTTTCATGCTTTCCTCCTTATAATCCGAGTACTTCTTTTATTTTAGGAACGTACCGCCGCGATACATAGGTTTTGCTTCCGTCGCAGAGTGTGACGCAGATCGTTCCGGCAAAGCTCATATCAAAGTTTTTCACACGCCTTAAATTTATGATTTCGGAATTTGATATTCTGACGAAGGAAAGCGGTCGAAGTCTGTCTTCAAGCTCATACAGCCGCAGACGCAGAAGATATTCGCCCGAGGGCGTGACCGCGTACACTTTGCCGTTTGCCGCAAAAATTCTGAGCAGCTCCTTTTCATCAAGAAGCGTGACGTTATTCTCCCGAAACCCGGCTATTATATTTCGCTGCGCCTCGGTGAGCCTCTGAACGAGGTCGCTTATCTCCGGAGTTATCTTGTCGGTCAATACGATGATCTTCGGCTCTTTTACACTCTCGTCGATTTTTACCTCAAGCTGCATCGGCATGCCCTCCTCTCTGTCTATGACTGTATTATAACGCAAACACCGGCGGCGTCCAGCGTTTTTCAATAAGTGGTCTGTATGCGGACACGGACGGCAAACAGACGGTATAAACGCATAAATCAAATAGATGAAAAACAAGCGCCCGCCATAGCGGGCGCTTAAACAATATAA
>JAFWVB010000097.1 GCA_017518445.1 Oscillospiraceae bacterium
AGGGATTCGAACCCTCGAGAGGCTTTTGACCCCTACACGATTTCCAATCGTGCGCGCTCGACCGGGCTACGCGACTTCTCCATACCGTTCTATTAAAACCGTATTCAATTCGAGCCTTGTTATTATAATAGATACTCCATGCAAAGTCAAGCGTTTTGCCCGCAACTTTTTCACACGCACAGAAAGGCTTATTTCCCTCCGGCGTAAATCGCGGCGAGGCGCTCGTATTCCTCGGCGTTTGCGGTTATCGACGCTGTCTGCTCCGCGGACAGCTCCTTGACGACCCGCGCCGGTGAGCCGACGACGACGGAGCCTGCGGGTATTTCCATGTTTTCGCGCACGAGCGCGCCCGCGCCGATTATCGAATTTGCGCCGATATGCGCGCCGTTCATTATTATCGCGCCCATGCCGACAAGCACATTGTCGTCAATTGCGCACCCGTGGACTATCGCGCCGTGTCCAATGGTCACGCCGTTGCCTATCCGCACAACGCGCCCTGCGTCGCTGTGGACGACGGCGTTATCCTGTATGTTTGCACGATCGCCGAGCACTATCGGCGAGTGATCGCCGCGAATCACCGCGCCGAACCAGACCGAGGCGGAGTCGCCGACCGTGACGTCGCCTGTGATAACGGCGGTTTCGGCTATGTATGCGTTTTCGTGTATAACGGGCGTTTTGCCCTCAAATTCAAGTATCATGTAAAAGCCTCCTATTTCATATCCCCGTCGTAAACCGCCCTGTCGCCGCCGATGAATTTCGGGCGCGTGCGGGCGGCGATAACCGGAGCCTCGCCAATCCTTTTTACGCCAAGCCTCACGGGCACGGCGACTTTTTTGAGATGCATCCCTATCAGCGTGCCGCCGATGTCGAGCCCCGCGTCGGCGCGTATCTCCTCGACCACCGCCGGAGCTTCAAACGCCGCGTAAGCGGCGGCGGCGAAAGACCCGCCCGCCTTCGGCTGCGGAACGGCGTTAACCGTTTCCGCGTCTTTCGGAAGCGCGGCGCGCTCTATCACTATCGCGCGGTTCAAGTGCTCGCAGCACTGTGCGGCGAGGAACACCCCGCGCGGGCGTAAAGCCTCCAGAACGGCGTCGACTATCTCCGCGCCGAGCGACGGATCGGAGCCGGAGCCTATTTTCTGCCCGCGCACCTCGCTCGACGAGCAGCCGACGACAAGTATTTGTCCCGCTTTAAGGCGGGCTGTCTCGCAAAGCTCCGTTACGGCGGCGGTTATTTCTGATTTTATGCTCATTTCCATCTCCTGCCTGCACGCTTTGATTTAATGCCGGAGCTGATTTCTGCGGGAGAGGTTAAGCGTGCCCTCCTGCATATCGCCCACCATATCGAGCGCCTTTGTTATGCCGTATGCGACGCATAGCTCCGCATCGTCCGCGATGTGCGTTTTTATGTTTGTACTGCTCTCTATGAGCTTGTCGAGCCCCCAAATAAGGCTCCCTCCGCCTGTCAGCAGTATGCCGGTATCCGAGATGTCCGCGACAAGCTCCGGCGGGGTGCGCTCCAAGAGCTGGTGTATCGTGTCGAGTATGCGCTGCGAGACCTCGTCGAGCGCCTCAAGTATATCCGACGAGCTTACCGATACAACGCGCGGCAGACCGGTCATAAGACAGCGCCCCTTGGCGTCCATATATGAAGTCTCCGGGCGGGGGAACACACAGCCGAGGCTTTTTTTGAGCTCCTCCGCCGTCGTCTGTCCGATGAGGACGTTGTGCTTGCGGCGGATGTATTTTATTATCGCGTCGTCAAACGCGTCGCCCGCGATTTTTATCGACTCCGACTCTACGACGCCGCCCATGCTCAAGACCGCCGCGTCGAGCGTGCCGCCTCCGATGTCGATTACCATGTGCCCTTTAGCGTCGGAGATGTCAAGTCCCGCGCCGAGCGCCGCGGCGACGGGCGCTTCGATGAGATACACCTTGCGCGCGCCCGCCTGAAGCCCGATGTCGATTACGGCGCGCTCTTCCACCTCGGTTATGCCGGAGGGGACGCTCATTAAAAGGCGCGGCTTGAACATACTGGAGGACGTGGATTTTCTTACTATCTCCTTGAGCATTCGCTCCGTCATGTCGTAATCGGAGATGACGCCGTCATGTATCGGGCGAATGGCGACAATGTTGCCCGGCGTCCTGCCGAGCATACGCTGCGCCGCTTTGCCGACCTTCAGAAGATTTCCCGTGCTCTTATCTATCGCCACAACGGCGGGCTCTCGTGTGACGACGCCCTTGCCGCGCAGTGTCAGCACCACCGACGCGGTGCCGAGATCAATGCCTATATCTCTTGCAAAAATCATAAGTACCCCTCCAAAATCGCTGTATAAGTGTCGTGTCAGGTAAAATATCAAATAAAGTATAAGTAAAAACCGCGTGTTTTAATCAGCCCGAGCGATGCAGGCGCCGATGACGCGCTCCGCTCCCGCCATCAAGAGCGTCCGCGAGCATTCGGACATCGTCGCGCCCGTAGTTATTATATCGTCGATCAGAAGAACGCGCTTTCCCGTGAAATTTTCGGGTTCTACCGCCGCATAGACGTCCATGACGTTCGCCCTTCTGCGGGCGGGGTCGCTTATACTCGACTGCGCCGGTATATCCGTGTGCTTGTCGAGCGTCTTTACGGCTGGCTTTCCGAGCGCTTTCGCGACGGAGAACGCGATTAGCCGCGACTGGTCATAGCCGCGCTTTCGGAATCGCTTTTTGCTTATCGGCGCCCATGTAATGAGGTCAATATCGACGTCGAGATTTTCGCCTGCGCATTCGGAGATCAGCGCGGCATAGCCCTCCGCCCTGCCGGGTCTGTTACCGAATTTGAAATCGAGGATAGAGTCTCGCACAGCGTCCCTGTAATACAGCGGGGCGAGACAGAACTCGAAAAATTCGCCGCGCCTTTTTATTTCCGCGCCGCGCGTGTACGGGAGCTTTTCCTTGCAGACCTTACATACGAAGCCGACCGCCGGCTCAAGGATTTTGCCGCAGAAAACGCACTTCGGCGGATATAAAATATCGAGAAGCCTGTTTAGCAAAACCATATCCGCACGCCCTTCAAAAATTTTTTATCCGTTCGGATCGAGCCGCGCCCGAAGTCCGGAGTAACGGCGCTGGCGCCTGTCGTCAGCCGTCATTCTCGACGCCGTTTCCGTATCTCCGACGATTATGAGAAGCTCCTTTGCCCGCGTCACGGCGGTGTAGAGCACGCCGCGCGTCATAAGCGCGTTCGCCCCGGGCATCGCGCAGAGGATAACGGCGCGGTATTCGCTGCCCTGCGCCTTGTGCACGGTCATGGCGAACGCCGGCTCGAGGTCGTGCAGAAGCTCGAACGGATATACCGTAAGTCTGCCGTCGAAATCTATCTCCATCGTCTCCGTCTGCCGGTCGATGTGCAGTATCCTGCCCGTATCGCCGTTGAACACGCCGGAGCCTCCGGTCAGTCCGTCGGCGTTTTTCCAGATTATATCATAGTTGTTGCGAATTTGCATCACCCTGTCGTCCTCGCGGTAAATATATTCGCCGTACTGCTTTTCGTTTTTGTCGGGGCGGGGCGGGTTTACAGCCGCCTGGATGCGGCGGTTTAGGTTTTCCGTGCCCGTTTCGCTCTGCCGCGTCGGACTGAGCACCTGTATCTGCGACGGGTCTATGCCCATGTTTTTCGGCAAACGCTCCGCGCAAAGCTCCACTATCGTGTCAGCCGCGCGCTCGCGCGTAGATCTCTGCATGAAGAAAAAGTCGCCCTTGTTCTCTGTCCACTCCGGGCTTTGCCCGCCGTTTATAAGGTGGGCGTTTCGGATTATCGCGCTCTCCTCCGCCTGTCGAAAGATCTCCGTTAAGCGTATTGTGCCGACCGCGTTTGAGCGTATGATGTCGGAAAATACGTTCCCCGGTCCGACGGAGGGCAGCTGATCTGCGTCTCCGACGAGTACGAGCCTGCACCCGCGGCGCATGGCGCGCAAAAGAGACGCCATTAGAGTTATGTCAACCATGCTCGCCTCGTCGAGAATAACAGCGTCCGCTTCGAGCGGGTTGTCCTCATCGCGCGAAAACTGTATCGAGTCGGTCTCCATGCTGTAACCCGCCTCGAGCAGACGGTGTATCGTGCTCGCCTCGCGACCGTTCAATTCGCTTATCCGCTTTGCCGCCCTTCCGGTCGGCGCGCACAGAGCGGTCACGAGTCCGAGGGAGTCGAACATCGCAAGGATACCGCGTATCGCGGTGGTTTTTCCGGTTCCGGGACCGCCGGTCAGCACCATTATCTCGCTCTCCGCGGCGAGCATCACAGCCTCGCGCTGGAGCGCGGCGTATGTCACGCCCTGTTCGCGTTCGATATTTTTAATAAGCCTGTCGAGATCCTTTTTCACAGGCGAGCCGCCGCGCGCCATCTCTCCTAAGCGGGCGGCGACGTAAGTCTCCGCCTCATGCATGTCGCACAGATAAAAAGCGTCCTGCCCCGCAACGCCGTCGCGGATCACATAGCCGTGCTCCTCGAGCCGGTCGAGCGCGTCCTCCACGCTGTCGTGAGACGCGTCAATGAGCCGCGCCGTCGCATCGACGAGCTTGCCGCGCGGCAGGAAAACGTGTCCGTTATTGAGATTATACCGCATTTCAAACAGCACCGCCGCCTCTGTGCGCTGCGGGCTTTCGCTGTCGAATCCGAGATTGAGCGCGAGCGTGTCCGCCTCAAAAAAATCCGCGCCGAAGCTCTCGAGCGAGAGTATGTAAGGGTTATCCCGCACGGCGTCGAGAGCTGCGTCCCCGTAACAGCGGTATAGCTTTACGGCGAGCTCCGGTCTTACCCCGTACTCTACTAAAAATTCCATGATGAGGCGCATACCGCCGCGTCTGCGAAATTCGCTCCCTATGGCGATCGCCTTTTTCAGACTTATACCCTTTATCTCGGAGAGCCTCTCCGGCTCAGTCTCGATTATCTCAAGCGTCTCGTCTCCGAACTTGTCCACGATAAGCGCGGCGGTCGCGGGTCCTATCCCCTTGACCGCGCCGAGAGCGAGATACTGATAAATCGCGCCCTTGCCGGTCGGCATGCTCCGCTCTATCCTGTCTGCCTTGAACTGCTGTCCGTAGGACTGATGAGCCGTCCACACGCCGTCCGCCGTGATATGCTCTCCGGCGGAGGCGTCCGGCAGACAGCCGACCGCCGTTACCGTGTCTCCGCCGACGTCTACGCGCATTACGGCATAGCCGTTTTCCGGATTTTGATATACAACGCTCCGGATGTCGCCCTCTATTCTGATGTACTGTCCCTCTGACTGCATTTCTTATCTCCGGTATTTTCCGCCCTCCGCAACTCGGAGAGCGGGTTTTTTGCGACGAAAAGCTCCGCGACTTTCCGCGCCTCAAGGTCAAGCCCGTCGTCCTCTATGATTATGTATGTCGCCCTTCCGCAACCTCCTTGAAGCATTTCCGCGCATTTGAGCGTGTTTTCAAGGCAGGGCGCGCTGCCCGACGCCTCGACAAGAATGCTGATGCTTACGCCGCGCCCGCATTTTACGGGCAGCAGGAGCTTTTGCTTTATGTACTGTATGGCGCAAAAAGCCAAAACGCACAGAACTATGGCAAATAAAGCCTGTAAAATGTCTTTCATATCAAGCCTCCTGCCGTATTTTATGCAGGAGGCTCGCCGTTTGCCTTAACCGTCTGCTTGGCGAAGCCTTATTATGCGGTCGCGCAGCACGGCGGCATACTCGAATTCGAGCATTTCCGACGCCTTTTTCATCTCCTTTTCGAGCTGACGGATACGCTCCTCCCGCTCGCGGCGGGTGAGCTTTTCGCGGCGGCTTTGCTCTATCTCGCGCCCGACCGAGCTTGAGATTTCAAGCAGCTCGCGCACGTCCTTGACTATCGTTTTCGGAACTATGCCGTTAGCCTCGTTGTAGGCGATCTGCTTTCTGCGGCGTCGCTCCGTTTCATCTATCGCGGCGCGCATGGACGGCGTTACCGTGTCGGCGTACATGATGACGCGGCCCTCGGCGTTTCGCGCGGCGCGCCCGATCGTCTGGATAAGGCTCGTCTCGCTTCGGAGAAAGCCCTCCTTATCGGCGTCGAGAATGGCGACAAGCGATACCTCCGGTATATCGAGCCCCTCCCGCAGAAGATTTATGCCGACGAGCACGTCGAATACACCGAGACGCAGGTCGCGTATTATCTCCATTCGCTCTATCGTGCCGATGTCGTGGTGCATATAGCGCACGCGGACGGAGGCTTTCGTTAAATATGCCGTCAGATCCTCAGCCATTTTTTTCGTGAGCGTCGTGACGAGCGTGCGCTCCTTTTTCGCGGCTCGGGAGTTTATCTCGCCTATGAGGTCGTCTATCTGCCCATCTACCGGGCGTACGTCGATCTCCGGGTCTACAAGCCCCGTCGGGCGTATTATCTGCTCCGCAATTCGCGCGGAGCGTGTTTTTTCATATTCGCCCGGCGTCGCGGAGACGTATATGACCTGATTTACGCGCTCCTGAAATTCGTCGAATTTCAGCGGGGGGTTGTCCAACGCGGATGGCAGGCGGAAGCCGTATCGTACAAGACTCTCCTTGCGCGCCCTGTCGCCCGCGCTCATCGCCCGCACCTGCGGAACGGTGACGTGGCTCTCGTCGATGAACATTACGAAATCATTCGGGAAATAGTCGAGCAGCGTCATCGGCGCGCTTCCCGGCGCGCGTCCGGAGATTATGCGCGAATAGTTCTCTATGCCCGTGCAGTAACCGAGCTCGCGTATCATCTCCATATCATACTCTGTGCGCTGACGGATCCTCTGCGCCTCGAGCAGAAGCTCGTTTTCCTGAAAATATTTTACGCGCTCCTCCATCTCTTCGCGTATCTCGGAGAGCGCGCGCTCCAGCTTCTCGCGGCTCGTGACATAGTGTGACGCGGGGTATACCGCAACGTGGTTCAGATATCTGACGGGCGCGCCCGTGACGACGTTTATCTCGCTTATGCGCTCTATCTCGTCGCCGAAAAATTCTATCCTTATCGCGTTTTCGCGCGCGTACGCCGGGTATATCTCCACCGTGTCTCCGCGTACGCGGAACATATTTCGGTCAAACGCGATGTCGTTGCGCTCATACCGTATCTCCGTGAGCTTTTTGAGAAGCTCGTCGCGGTCGCGCGTCTGTCCGACGCGCAGTGAGACCACCATATTTGCATAGTCTATCGGATCTCCGAGCCCGTAAATGCAGGAGACGGAGGAGACGACTATCACATCGCGCCGCTCGAAAAGAGCGGAGGTCGCGGAGTGGCGGAGCCGCTCTATCTCGTCGTTTATCGAGGCGTCCTTTTCTATAAACGTGTCTGTGTGCGGGATATACGCCTCCGGCTGGTAGTAGTCGTAATAGGAGACGAAGTATTCTACGGCGTTGTCCGGAAAAAACTCCTTGAATTCGCTGCACAGCTGCGCGGCGAGCGTCTTGTTGTGCGCCAGAACGAGCGTCGGGCGGTTTATCTGCTCTATGACCTTCGCCATCGTGTACGTCTTGCCCGAGCCGGTGACGCCGAGAAGCGTCTGCTCCTCAAGTCCGAGGCGCAGTCCTTCCGCTATCGCCGCTATCGCCTCCGGCTGATCTCCCGACGGCGTGAATTTTCCCGCGACCTTAAAATCCGGCATCCCTTACCACCTCTCTGCCCTCAAAAAAGCCGCTGTCCGCAAGAGATACGAAGTCGTCTCCGGCGACGATTATGTGGTCGATAAGCCGTATGTCCACGCTCTCGAGCGCGCGGCGAAGCACCTCTGTCGCCGCGGTGTCCTCACGCGACGGCAGCGCGATGCCGGAGGTGTGATTGTGCGCGATAACGGCGCACGAGGCGTTGCAGGCGAGAGCGACCTCTACGATCTTTCTTATGCTGAAATCGGCGCTGTTCACCGTGCCGCGCCCGACTCGGCGGCAGGCGAGCACGCGCAGCTTCGCGTCGAGGCAGATAAGATACACGACCTCGTCCGTCTCGCCGTGAAATCTCGGCGCGATATATCTGCCGATGTCCTCCGACGTGCGAAGTATGTTGTCAAACGAATTTTTCGATATCATGTATCTGCGCGTGAGCTGTGGGATCAGCTTTATGAGCGCCGCGGAATTTCTGCCTATGCCGTCTATCTTCTCAAGCTCCTCGACGGGCGCGTCGAATATCGCCGCGATCGAGCCGAACCGGTCGAGCAGCGCGTGGGCGATCGGATTTACGTCGCCGCGCGGTATCGAGAAAAACAGCATTATTTCGAGCGCCTGTATATCGTCGAAATTTTCGAGCGAATGCTCCAAAAATCGCGCCTTCATTCTGTCTCTGTGTCCGTCGTGTATTCCCATAGCCTCGTGATACCTCTAAAACAAAAATATCGCGTACGTTTAATACTTTATTATACCTTTTTTAAATCAGTGTTTCAATATTCACTGTAAATACTTTTGAGAAGCGCGATCTCCGCGGCATAGCCCGGCAGCTCATTCGGTGTTTCGAGGTAAAACGGCAGATCGCGCAGCGCGGGGTGATTTATTATGCGCCCGAAGGCGTCGAGTCCGATGCTGCCCTGCCCGATCTTCTCGTGCCTGTCCTTGTGGCTCGCAAACGGGTTTTTACTGTCGTTTAGGTGTATCGCGCGCAGCCTATCGAGCCCTATCACGCGGTCAAATTCCTGCAAAACGCCGTCGAGATCCCCGACGATGTCATAGCCCGCGTCATATACATGGCAGGTGTCGAGGCATACGCCGAGCCTGTCGGAAAGCTCCACGCGGTCGATTATAGCGCGAAGCTCCTCAAACCGCCCGCCTATCTCCGAGCCTTTGCCCGCCATAGTCTCAAGCAGCACCGTAGTCTGCATTTCGGGGAATATTACGTCGTTAAGGGTTTCCGCGATAAGCTCTATACCCTTTTCAACGCCCTGTCCGACATGGCTTCCGGGGTGAAAGTTATACATTGTGCCGGGAAGCGCCTCGAGCCGTGCGAGGTCGTCGGTAAAAGCGAGCCGCGCGAATTCGCGCACATTCTCCTTTTCGGCGCAGGCGTTTAGCGTGTACGGCGCGTGGGCGAGAAGCGTGCCGATGCCCTTTTCCGCGGAAAACGCGAGAAACGCCGCGACGTCGTCCGGGTCCTGCTCCTTTACAGCGCCGCCGCGCGGGTTTCGGGTGAAAAACTGGAGCGTGTTCGCGCCGATGCTCTCGGCGGTGCGCCCCATCGCGAGATAGCCTTTCGCGGACGATATGTGGCTTCCGATTTTAAGCATATTATGTCTCCGATTTATCATTATGTATTAACAATATCAGCCCGAAATCAGCCCTGAAAAATTTCGGGCCGATCTCGGGCGTCTGACGATTTTTATATGCGCGCCTCTTGCGGCATCAGTTTTTAGTCGGAAGAAACGCCGCGATCGCGCCTGCAAAATTGGACAGCGGCATGGTCTGTAGCGTCACTTTTCCGGGACCTGTTACGACGGTGTTGAAGAATCCCTCGCCGCCTAAAAGCTTATTCTTAAGACCCTTTACCGCCTGGATATCTATGGAGCAGCTCGTATCGGCAAGCGCGAGATAGCCCGTGTCGATTATAAGCTGCTGACCGGGGGCAAGCTCATATTCAACGGCGGAGCCGTCGATCTCGAGAAACGCTATGCCCCTGCCGGATATCTTCTGCATTATGAAGCCCTCGCCGCCAAAGAAGCCCGCACCGAGCTTTTTCTGGAAAAATACGGACAGCTCAACGCCGCTCGTCGCCGCGAGAAACGCGCTCTTCTGCGCGACGATGGGTCTTTCAGGAGTTATCTCAACTGCGCGGATATTGCCGGGGAAGCTCGACGCAAACGCGATCATTCCGGGACCGCCCTGCGCGGTGTAGATATTCTGGAACATGCTTTCGCCGGAGAACATTCTGCCGAAAGCCTTTCCAATACCGCCGGCGGAGGTCTCCATCTGCATATTCGGGCTCATCCACACCATCGAGCCCTTTTCGGTTATCATGCTCTCGCCCTGTGCAAGGTTGCAAATCACGACCGGCATCGGTTCGCCCTGAATTTTGTACTCCATTTTTTCTCCTTTCATCGGTGCGGACGCTCTGTCCGCGCGGTTTACTTTGAAGCCTAAAGCTATAAACATATTATATAGTGTTTGCAGAGGGCTGTCAATGTGCGCAAAGCCTTGCACAGCCGTTTTTATTGTGCGATTTACCGGCGCCCCGTCATCTGTATATATCCAATTCGCGCTCTGTTTCGGATATGCTCTCGCCGCTTTTTCGCGCCGCTTCCGCGAGATCATCGTATTCAAATTTAGAGCGCGACACTCCGTATCCGCGCGCGGTTTTGCGGCGGATAACGCCGTACGGCGTCTCGACCGCCGCCGTTTCGCGCGCAAGCGCGTATCGGCGCATTTTCTGCTCTCTTACGCCGAGCGTCGATGTGTGCCGCAGCATGGCTTGAAGCACGCCGTCGCGCGCTTCCTCGCGGCAGATCGCCCGCAAAAGCACGCCCGGACGCGATTTTTTCATGCCGATGGGCGTCGTATATACGTCCAGCGCCCCCGCCTCAAACAGCCGCTCCATCGCAAATCCGATCTGCTCTCCCGTCATATCGTCAAGATTGCAGGACAGCTCGTATATAACCTCAGCCGCTTCCTCCGTATCGCCTAAAAAGGCTCGCACACAGTTGGCTTTTCCGAAATCTCTTTTCCCCATGCCGTATCCGATCTTCGAGACACTCATAACGGGCATCGCTTCAAAGCCCGTCACAAAATGCTTCAAAAGCGCGGCGCCGGTTGGGGTACACAGCTCCCCCTCGGTATCGCCGCCGTATATCGGCACGCCCCTCAAAATATCCGCAGTCGCGGGCGCGGGCACGGGCAAAACGCCGTGGGCGCATCGCACAAATCCGTTTCCGACGCAGACGGGCGAGGCGATCACCCTGTCCGGCGCTATCTCCGCCATTAGCATACAGACCGCCGTTATATCCGCGACGGCGTCCATAGTGCCGACCTCGTGGAAATGTATATCCGTAATCGACACGCCGTGCGCGCGGCTCTCCGCCTCCGCGATAAGCCCGTATACGGCGAGAATGTCCTCTTTGACGCGCTCCGGCACGTCCATATGGTCGCGGACTATGTGCTCTATATCTCGCAGACCGCTGTGCGCGTGCCCGTGTTCATGTGAGTGGTCGTGGTCATGCTCCTCAACGCCGTGTATGAGCACGGACATACGCGAGCCTCGTATGCCGCATTTTTCGGCTATCTCCCTTTTGAACGAGACGCCGGGGATATTCAGGCGGTTGAGCCACCCGATAAAGGCCTCCGGCTCGTCTAAAAGCTCCGTCAACGCCGCCGCGAGCATATCTCCGGCAGCTCCCATGCCGAGCTCCAAATACAGTGTTTTCAACGCTTTACCTCCATGTGATTTATCCTGCTCGCCAGAAAACCGGCACCGAAGCCGTTGTCTATATTTACCGCCGCGACCCCCGCCGCGCAGGAGTTGAGCATCGACAAAAGCGCGGAAACCCCGCCGAAGGATGCGCCGTAACCCACGCTTGTCGGCACGGCGATAACGGGGCAGTCGCTGATCCCGCCTATCACGCTGGGAAGCGCGCCCTCCATTCCGGCGACGGCGATTATGACGCTCGCGCTCATAATTTCGTCCATGTGCGCCAAAAGCCGGTGCAGACCGGCGACGCCCGCGTCGTAGAGCCTAAAAACCTCGTTTCCGAGAGCCTCGGCGGTGACAGCCGCCTCCTCCGCGACGGGGATATCGCTCGTCCCGCCCGTGGCGACGAGTATTCTGCCGTTTCCGTCCTTTTCGGGCATTTGACCTATTATCCCGATTTTTGCCTGTTCAAAGTACGAAAGCTCGAGCTTTTCGGATATTTCCGCCGCCGCGTCGTTTGCAAGCCGCGTGATAAGCACGGTTTTTTGCTCGTTTTTCAGCATCACGTCCGCGATTCCGATGAACTGCTCCGGCGTTTTCCCCGCGCCGTAAATTATCTCGGCTGTCCCCTGCCGCAGTCCGCGGTGGAGATCGACCTTTGCGTATCCTATGTCCTCGAACGGGGCTTTTTTCATATGCCGCAAGGCGTCGTCGACGGACATTTCACCGCTTTTTACCATATTCAGAACATCTCGCATATCACAGCCCATCAGCGCACCTCCAGATCCAGCGTAACGCCGTCGTAATACGGCGCGAGCTTTTCCAATATAAGCTCTCTGCACGCGAGTATTTTTTCAAGCTGTTCTTCCTTTACCTGTATTTTCGCGCTTTTACCTACCGTGCGGATGCGGAAATCGCGAAAGCCCATCGCCGCGAGCTCGCCTTCGGCGCGCTCCGTTATCTCCAGACCCTCGGCGGTCAGCTCCGTACCTGTCGCCGTCCGCGTCGCAAGGCAGGCGTAGGCGGGCTTTGACCAGGTGAAAAGTCCGGCGATGCG
>JAFWVB010000098.1 GCA_017518445.1 Oscillospiraceae bacterium
GACGTCCTGATCCGCCGCCGTCATGCCCGTCGTCACATCGGTGACGAGTATTATCACGTCCGCCGTGTCGATAGCGATCTGCGCCTGCTCGCGCATGAATGAGAGTATCTCCGTATCGCTCTGTGGCTCTATGCCGCCCGTATCGACTAAATCGAATTTTCTGCCGTTCCAGTCAGCCTCCGCGTATATCCTGTCGCGCGTCACGCCGGGCGTGTCCTCGACTATAGACAGCCGCCTGCCGATGAGCCGGTTGAACAGCATGCTCTTGCCGACGTTCGGTCTGCCGACGATCGCAATAAGTGGTTTAGACATCTCGTTTCAGTCCTTTCAAAGCCCGCACGCCCTCTCCCATGGGCGGGTTGTACCTGTAAAATTCATCTCCGGCGTCGGTCTTGCCGCCGTAATTTGTCTCCGGCAATATCCCGAACACAGCCCGCGCAAGCTCCGCGCCGTCCGCCGAGGTCGTGTATATCGGTACGCCGAGCGCGTTTTCGGCGTCGCGGAGCGTTATATCGTCTAAAAAATCGCGCTCCTCGCGGCGCAGCATGCTCTCCGGTATGAGAAGATACTCGCCGAGCTCCCTGCCCTTGAGCTGCGCTATCAGATCGCCGCCCGTTACGAGTCCGGAAACCGTTATCAGCTCTCCGAAAAAGTCGTTTCTTATGCCGAAGACATTGCAGCTTATATTATCGCATTTATTTCTCGCCATGTCCACAAGCTCTTTTATAAACGGCTCCGCCATTAGCCCCGTCGCTATCGAAAACGGCGCGCCGGAAGCGCGGTCGAGCTTCGATAATTCGTCCGTGAATTCGGTCATTGTGGAGCGGAGCATTCCGACGCCGTTTTCTATCTGTGCGTAGTCCTCGTAATAGCCCTCCGGCGGGATCGGGCGCCGCGCCGTTATATACAGCTCGTCCGAACAGAAAAACACCCGCGTGCCGAGCTCCTTGAAGCACGCTTCGGCGACGCTCTCCACGAGGTCTATCGTCTCCTCGGCAAGCCTCCTGTCAAAAGGCTTGAGCTCATGCAGTCCCTCGCGGCATTTTGTTATGCCGACGGGTACTATAGAAACGCTGTGTACAGCCGGAGCGAGCGATTTCAGATCGCGCATGGAGCGCAGCAGCTCCTCCCCGTCGTTTATTCCGGGACAGCAGACGATCTGGCAGTTCATCGTTATCCCCGCGTCGGCGAGCCTTTTCATCGTATCCATACAGGAGCCCGCGTTCTCATTTCCGAGCATGAAGCGGCGAAGCGCGGGGTTTGTCGTGTGGACGGAGATATTCACGGGGCTTATGTGCATTTTTATTATTCTGTCCACATCCTCGTCGGACAGGTTTGTGAGCGTTATGTAATTTCCCAGAAGAAAGCTGAGTCGCGCGTCGTCGTCCTTGAAATAGAGCGTTTTTCGCATACCTCTCGGCATCTGGTCGATAAAACAGAATATGCACTTGTTTTTACACGCGCGAGCCTTGTCCATGAGATATGTCTCAAATTCAAGTCCGAGGTCCTCGCCTTCCTCCTTGCGGACGAGCGCGAGATGGAGCCTTCCGTCGCCGCTTTGCGTCTCGATAAGCACACGGGAGTCGTATGAATAGAATTTATAGTCCATTATGTCCTTTATGACATGCCCGTTAAGGGCGATAAGCCTCTGTCCCGCTTTTATAACGGACACATCCGCGGGCGAGCGCGGCGTTATCGACTTTATTACAGACGGCATCGGTACTCCTCCTCTCGGATATAGTAATAGAGGGAGAAAATTCCCCCTCTATCCTAAGCAAGATAAGCTGTTATTATTTCTCGTCAACCGCCAAAACGACACGACCGTCATAAGTGCCGCAAGCCTTGCATACCCTGTGGGGCAGCTTCAGCTCGCCGCATTTCGGGCATGCGACAAGAACCGGCGCCTCGATCTTCCAATGAGAGCTGCGTCTTTTATCTCGTCTCGCTTTTGATACTTTTCTTTTTGGTACCGCCATGGTGACACCTCCCGCTAATCATTATCCAGAAGCTGCTGCAAAACGGAAAGCCTCGGATCAATGTCGGGTCGGCAGTCGCACGGTCCGTCATTGAGATTTTTGCCGCATTTTTCGCAAAGTCCCTTGCAGTTTTCACTGCAAAGCAGCTTCTGCTCCATATTGAGAACGAGGTGGGTTATTATTACCTCGTCCAAATCCACATAATCTCCGTCAAGGAGAAACACATCGGGGTCGTCCTCATCCTGCAGCTCCTCCGCGAGGACGGCTTCGATATTAAGGTCTATGTCCCGTGGGAACTCTTCGAGACATCTCGCACAGACGCAGGTCATCTTTCCGACGGCGTGCGCAGTCATAACGAGCATGCCCGCGATATTGCGCACCTTTCCGGTCACGTCAAGCGTCTCCGGCATTGACGCCGCGCCGTCAAACTCAAGGTCTGAAATATTCAGCGCGTAATCAAATTTGGCTTCGCTGCCGGGCATATCTATAATTTTGTTCAAACGGAGCCGCATAAATACACCTCAAACAGTCGCTATAACATTATAGGGCAAAAGGCATATAATGTCAAACATAATTTTTAATATTTTTGTAAATTTCCGCAAACACACCTTTTGGTGCATATTATATCCTTCTTGCCAGCTTCTCGCTGTACTCATTTCTGAATTCGGCAAAGCACCCTTCGTCAAGGCTGTCGCGTATGCGTTCCATAAGTCTGTTGTAAAAATACAGGTTATGCAGAACGCAAAAACGCATACCGAGCATTTCGCCGGATTTGAGAAGATGGCGCAGATACGCTTTGGAATACTTGCGGCACACCGGGCAGTCGCAGTTTTGGTCTATCGGCTCGCCGTCCTCCGCGTATTTGAGATTATTCAGATTTATAACGCCGTCCCATGTGAACAGATGTCCGTGACGCCCGTTTCGCGACGGCATTACGCAGTCGAAGAAATCGACGCCGCGAGCGACGCTCTCTATTATATTAGACGGCGTGCCGACGCCCATCAGATATCGCGGCTTGTCCTTAGGCATATACTCCTCGACGACCTCTATCGTGTCGTACATCTCCCGATGCGTCTCGCCGACGGCAAGTCCGCCGATCGCGTACCCCGAGAGGTCGAGCTCCGCGATTTTTTTCATGTGTTCAACGCGAAGATCCGCAAATACCGCGCCCTGGTTTATGCCGAAAAGAACCTGCCCGCGGTTTACCGTGTCCTCAAGCGAATTGAGGCGCGAAAGCTCCTCCTTGCACCGCTGGAGCCAGCGGTATGTCCTGTCGCATGAATTTTTTACGTATTCATACGGCGACGGTATCTTCACGCACTCGTCGAACGCCATGGCGATGTCGGAGCCGAGATTTGACTGTATCCGCATGCTCTCCTCCGGTCCCATGAATATCGCCCTGCCGTCGACATGGGAGTTGAAGCTCACGCCCTCCTCTTTTATTTTGCGCAGGCTCGCGAGCGAAAAAATCTGAAAGCCGCCGGAGTCGGTTAGGATCGGACCGTCCCACCGCATAAAGCGATGAAGTCCCCCCTGCCTTTTTATAAGCGCGTCGCCGGGGCGCACATGGAGGTGGTATGTGTTTGAAAGCTCCACCTGACAGCGGACGGCGCGGAGATCCTCCGCAGAAATGCCGCCCTTTATCGCCGCCTGCGTGCCGACATTCATAAAAACCGGCGTCTGCACCGTCCCGTGCGGGGTGACAAATTCGCCGCGACGGGCGCGGCATTCTGTTTTCAATATCTTCATCATATCGGTTTCATCTTTTCCGTAAAGTTCAAAAGATCGGCGGCGCAGTAGCTTCGCGCCGCCGGTCAATTATATGTTCTGTTTTGAAAAAAGTCAATCCGCAAACGGATTTTTGTCGTTTAACGGCGCTTTACAGTATTATCATCGCGTCACCGAATGAGAAAAACCTGTACCGCTCCTCCACCGCCGTCTTATACGCATTCAGCACGTTTTCCCTGCCCGCGAGAGCGGAGACAAGCATGATAAGCGTACTCTCCGGAAGATGGAAATTCGTTATCAGCCCGTCGATACATTTGAATTTATAGCCCGGATATATGAAGCAGTTCGTCCAGCCGGAGTACGCCTCAACCGTGCCGTCTGGCTTCGCGCGCGATTCGAGCGTTCGGCATGACGTAGTGCCGACGGCGATAACGCGCCCGCCCGCCGCTTTTGTGCCGTTTATTGTTTCGGCGGTTTTTCCGTCTATCGAGCAGTATTCGGCGTGCATCTCATGGTCCTCGATGTTCTCCGCCTTGACCGGTCTGAACGTGCCGAGCCCGACGTGGAGCGTTATGAAAGCCGTTTGAACGCCCATCGCCCTTATTTTATCGAGCAGCTCCGGCGTGAAGTGCAGTCCGGCGGTCGGCGCCGCCGCGGAGCCCGTCTCCCTTGAATAAACGGTCTGATACCGCTCCGCGTCTTCCAGCTCCTCGTGTATATACGGCGGGAGCGGCATTTTCCCGAGCCGTTCGAGCGCCTCTAAAAAAATGCCGCTGTAATGAAATTTTATAAGTCTGTTTCCGCCCTCGACCTCTCCGACGACCGTACCAGTCATCTCGCCGCCGCCGAAGATTATCTCCGCGCCGACGCGAGTTTTTTTGCCGGGTCGTGTAAGACATTCCCAGACGCCGCCTCCCTTGTCGCGCAGCAGCACGACCTCTATCGCGCCGCCCGTCGGCTTTGCCCCGAAAAGACGCGCCGGAAGCACGCGGGAATCATTCAGAACAAGGCAGTCGCCCTGCCGCAGAAGCGCCGGAAGCTCATAAAACATACGGTGCTCTATGCCGCCCGTTGCTATGTCGAGCCGCATCAGGCGAGAATGGTCGCGCCTGTCTATCGGCGTCTGCGCTATAAGCTCCTCCGGAAGATCGTATTTGAAATCGCTTTTCTTCATTTTAACGCCACGTCTCCCGTCAGCCTATCTCAACGCCCGTATAGTAGAATGTGAGTATGTCGATATAGCTCTTGTTGTGATATTTCGCCA
>JAFWVB010000099.1 GCA_017518445.1 Oscillospiraceae bacterium
AGGCCTACGGGATTTGTGAGCAGGCAGACCGCGGCGGCGAGACAGACGACTACCGCCGCCAAAATTACCCAGAACGCGGGTTTTTTATAATTAAGCGTGTTTTTCACGCGACTTTTTACGCCGGTCTCGCCGAAGGCGAGCGGGCTCGGCGCGGGGAAACGCCTGTTCGCGGCGAATGAGAGAAGCGACATTGAATATGCGCGTTTTCCCGCGCCGCAGCGGTCGAGCACATTTTCGTCGCAGCTCATCTCCATGTCCCTGCCCATGAGGATAAAAGCGAGCCAGCACAGCGGGTTGAACCAATGGACGCAGAGGAGAATATACGCGAGCGCGTTTATGATGTGATCCCCGCGCTTTAAGTGATACCGCTCATGCTCGAGGACATAACGCTCCGTTTCGGTATCGAGCGCATACGGGATGTATATGCGCGGACGGATATAGCCGAGTATGAACGGCGAACGAACGTGCTCCGACTGCCAGACGTTTCCCTCATACCGTACTGCGGTGCGCATTTTGCGGTGAAGCAGGATATAGCTCGCCGCGGCGTAAATCGCCATTAAAGACGTGCCGGAGAGCCATACGGCGGGAAGCCATGCTGTGGTCGCGCGGCGCCGGGTCGCACTCTCCGTGCCGACATTTTCGCGCCGCGCGTTCACCGCCTCTCCCGTCGCGGGCTGCTTTGCAATGGGGCTTTGTTCTTCATTATGTGTTGTTACAGGCGCGGTTTCCGCCGCGCTGTCAGGCAATGTGAATTCATAAGTCGGCGCGGCTTCTGTTATGCCGTTTACGACCGCGCCGGAGGTCAGCTTTTCCGGTATTACGGACACCGGAAGGCTAAGCGATATCGGACAGCACAGCCGGATAGCGACGACCGCCCACAGAAGATAGGAAAACTTTTTCGGCGCTTTTTTAAGCAGCAGCCGTATTGCAAGCACGATGAGAATTACGAACGCGCCCGTCACGCTCATGTTCAGAACGGTGTCGAAAATCTGCCTCATGTCACGCCTCCTTATGCCCGTCGATGAGCTTTTTAAGCTCGCGCGCTTCAGCCTCGCTTATCGTCTTTCCGCCGAGAAACGCCGTCAGAAACATGGGAAGCGAGCCGCCGAACGTCTGCTCGACGAATTTTTCGCTCGCCGTCGCCTGCACCCTCTCGCGCGGGATGAGCGAGGTCACGACGGCGTTCTCGCTCGTCGCGAGCCCCTTTTCGCACATCTTTTTTATCATCGTGTACGTCGTGGATTTCTTCCAGCCGAGCTTTTCGGAGCACAACTCGACAAGCCGTGTGGAATTTACGGGCTCATAGTCCCATATCACGCTCATAAAACGGTAATCGCTCTCGCAGAGGAATTTGTTTTCCATCTCAAGCCCTCCTTTGGTCTATTATCATCGACCTCTTGACTTTAGTCTATAACAATAGACCCGATTTGTCAAGCATAATTTTTACCGCCGAACCGCACTTGCGTTTATATTTAAGTGGAACACACATCGCTCCGCTGCGGAGAGTGCGTTATTCCTCCGCCGTCGCGGAGAGTTTCAAAAGGGAACGAAGAGTTCCCTTTTGCCGTTTGAATTAGGGGTTTCCAAAGGGGGAAGAGATTCGGAATCTTCCCCCTTTGGTGCGTTCTTTTGGTGACTTTTCTGACGCATATCAGAAAAGTTACCCCGCGGAGCGAAAAAAGTAAAACCATAAAATCCAATGACAAGCAAAAAAGAGTTAATGTAGCACACAGATCTCCGATGCATTAACGCAAAAACGGACGGCTTTCGCCGTCCGTTTCGCGTTATATTTGATTACTTGTACATCTCGACGAGCTTTACGAGGTGGTCGTAACGCTCCTTCGCCGCCGCCTCATTCTGCGCGAACAGCTCTGCGGCTCTGTCGGGGAATTCACGCGTGAGCCTGCTGTAGCGCGCCTCGTTCATCAGAAATTCCTGATAACCGCCGACGGGCGCCTTCGAGTCGAGCGTGAATTTCTGCTCAGCCTCGGGATTGAAGCGGAAGATGTTCCAATAGCCGCACTCGACCGCCTTTTTCATCTCATTCTGGCAGTTCATCATGCCGCCCTTTATCGAGTGCATCTCGCAAGGCGAATAGCCGATGATGATCGACGGGCCGTGATAGGCCTCTGCTTCCTGGATGGCCTTCATCGTCTGCGCCGGATTCGCGCCCATCGCGACCTGCGCGACGTAGACATAGCCGTAGGTCATCGCGATCTCCGCAAGGCTCTTTTTCTTGATTGCCTTGCCAGCCGCGGCAAACTGCGCGACCTGTCCGAGATTGGACGCCTTCGAAGCCTGGCCGCCCGTATTGGAGTACACCTCGGTGTCGAACACGAAGATGTTGACGTCGTCGCCGGAGGCGAGCACGTGGTCGACGCCGCCGAAGCCGATGTCGTAAGCCCAGCCGTCGCCGCCGAAGATCCAGACGGACTTCTTGTTGAGGAAATCCTTGCCCTCGAGAACGGTCTTTACGCTGTCGCAGCAGACGTCAGCCTCGAAGTTTGATATGAGCACCTTCGTCGCCTCGGCGTTCGCCGCGCCGTCGTTCATCGTGTCGAGATACGCTTTGCATACCGCGCGGCGCTCCTCGCTTGAGGTCTTTTCCATTATCCTGCGGATTTCGCCGGCGAGGCGGTTGCGCTCCGCCTGCTGTCCGAGATACAAGCCGTAGCCGTGCTCGGCGTTGTCCTCAAACAGGGAGTTGTTCCACGCGGGTCCCTTACCCTCCTTATTCTCGCAGTAGGGATTCGTCGCCGCAGGGTTGCCCCAGATCGAGCTGCAGCCCGTGGCGTTCGATATAAACATCCTGTCGCCGAAAAGCTGTGTCACGAGGCGGGCATAGCTCGTCTCGGCACATCCCGCGCACGCGCCGGAGAACTCAAGCAGCGGCTGCTTGAACTGGCTGCCCTTGACGGTGTTGTCCTGCATATCCGGCTTGTCGGAGACCTTGGAAACGCAGTAGTCGAATACCGTCTGCTGAGGCGCCTCCTGCTCCTGCGGGACCATCGCGAGAGCGTCCGCCGGACACGTCTCGACGCAAACGCCGCAGCCCATGCAGTCGAGCGGGGAGATCGCCATCGAATAGGTATAAACGCCCTTTCCCTTGCCCGCCTTGACGGCGGCGGTCTTTATCGCGGAGGGTGCCGCCTTTACCTCATCCTCCGTCATGGCGAACGGACGGATAGTCGCGTGCGGGCAGACGTAAGAGCACTGGTTGCACTGTATGCACTTCTCAGACGACCATGTCGGCACCGTTACGGCGACGCCGCGCTTTTCATACGCGGAAGAGCCGATCGCAAACTGACCGTCGACGTGATCCATGAAGGCGGAGACAGGCAGGCTGTCGCCGTCCATCTTGCTGATCGGACGGAGGACGTTTTTGACGAGCTTCACAAGCTCCGGCTTGCCCTCGAGTCTTTCATCGTCGGCTGTATCCGCGGCGTTCACCCAGTCGGACGGGATCTCGATCCTCTTGAACGCGGTCGCGCCGAGGTCGATCGCCTTGTGGTTCATATCGACGACGTCCTGTCCCTTTTTGAGATATGACGCGGTCGCCTTTTCCTTCATGTAGCCTATCGCCTCTTCTTCCGGCAGTATCTTCGCGAGCGCGAAGAACGCGGACTGGAGGATCGTGTTGGTCCTCTTGCCCATGCCGATCTCTATTGCGAGGTCGATGGCGTTTATCGTGTAGAGCTTTATGTCGTTTTTCGCGATATACCGCTTTGAGGCGGCGTCGAGGTGGCGGTTCAGCTCATCGAAATCCCACTGGCAGTTTATGAGGAACACGCCGCCCGGCTTTACGTCGCGCACGATCGGGAATTTTTTGGAGATATACGCCGGAACGTGGCAGGCGACGAAGTCCGCCTTGTTGATATAGTACGAGCTCTTTATCGGCTTATCTCCGAAGCGCAGGTGCGAGATCGTCACGCCGCCGGTCTTTTTGGAGTCGTACTGGAAATACGCCTGTACGTATTTGTCCGTGTGGTCGCCGATTATCTTTATGGAGTTCTTGTTCGCGCCGACGGTACCATCTCCGCCGAGACCCCAGAATTTGCACTCTATCGTGCCCTCCGCGGCGGTGTTCGGGCAGTTTTTATCCTCGTCGAGCGAGAGATGCGTAACGTCGTCCACGATGCCTATGGTAAACTCGCGCTTGGGCGCGTCCTTTTTCAGCTCGGTGAATACGGCGAAAACGCTCGACGGAGGCGTGTCCTTTGAGCCGAGCCCGTAGCGCCCGCCCGTGATCACGGCGTCTCTGCCGGCGTTGGCGAAGGAGGATACGACGTCCATATAAAGCGGCTCGCCGAGAGAGCCGGGCTCCTTCGTGCGGTCGAGCACGGCTATCTTTTTCGCGGTCGCCGGTATGACTGTAAGGAGCTTGTCAGCCCGCCACGGTCTGTAGAGGCGCACCTTCACAAGTCCGACCTTCTCGCCGTGCGCGTTGAGGTAGTCCACGACCTCCTCCGCAACGTCGCAGATCGAGCCCATCGCGATGATAACGCGGTCAGCGTCGGTCGCGCCGAAGTAGTTGAATAGTTTGTAGTCCGTGCCGAGCTTTTTGTTTACCTTACCCATATACTCCTCGACGACGTCGGGGAGCGCATCGTAAAACTTGTTGCAGGACTCGCGGTGCTGGAAGAAAATGTCGCCGTTTTCATGGCTTCCGCGAGCGGCGGGCTTATTCGGATTAAGCGCGTGACGGCGGAACTCGTCTACCGCCTCCATGTCGCACATGTCCTTGAGATCCGCGTAATCCCAGACGGCAATCTTCTGTACCTCGTGCGAGGTGCGGAAGCCGTCGAAGAAGTTTACAAACGGGACTCTGCCCTTTATGGCGGAAAGATGGGCGACCGGAGCGAGATCCATGACCTCCTGCACGTTGCCCTCCGCGAGCATGGCAAAGCCTGTCTGACGGCACGCCATAACGTCGCTGTGGTCGCCGAAGATGCTCAATGCCTGTGTGGAGACAGTTCTCGCCGAGACATGGAACACGGACGGCAGCTGCTCCGCCGCGATCTTATACATATTCGGGATCATAAGAAGGAGACCCTGCGAAGCGGTATAGGTCGTGGTGAGCGCGCCCGCGCCGAGAGAGCCGTGTACCGTGCCGGCGGCGCCCGCCTCGGACTGCATTTCGACGACCTTTACCCGTGTGCCGAAAATGTTCTCCTGACCTGCCGCCGACCACTGGTCGACGAGGTCCGCCATTGGGCTGGACGGCGTTATCGGGTAAATGCCCGCCACTTCGGTGTACGCATAGGACACATAAGCGGCGGCGTTGTTGCCGTCCATGGATTTAAGTTTTCTCTCCATTTTTTCCACTCCTTTTTATATATAACCAATTTTGCTTACCGGATTTGAGTCGCCCGACTCTTTGTGATTTTTTCAACAATAATATTTACCGGCGATACTCCCCATTATCAAAGAAATTCTATCACTTTTTCCCCGCGGTGTAAATAACAAAATATTGTATTTGCTCCCGCCGCGTTTTTTCTTGCCAACTGCGTCGAAAAATGGTATCATGAATTGTTAAAAATCGGCTTCGACAGCCAAAGGAGGCTGGACATGGTTTATACGATACGATCTCTCGGTATTTCCGGCATAAACGGCTATGAGGTTTCCGTCGAGTGCTCGCTCTCCGGCGGGCTGCCCGCGTTCGACATCGTCGGTCTGCCGGACGCCGCCGTAAAAGAGGCGCGGGAGCGTGTGCGCGCCGCGTGTAAAAACTGCTCGCAGAAGTTCCCGATAAGCCGCGTTACGGTAAATCTCGCGCCCGCCGACAAGAGAAAGATCGGCACGCTTTACGATCTTCCCGTACTTTTGAGCATACTCGCCGCCTCCGAAGCCGTGGACAATATACCGGAGGACGCCGCATTTATCGGAGAGCTGTCTCTCGCGGGTGAACTTCGCCGCGTACCCGGTATGCTGGCTATGGCTCTGTGCGCGTCGAAGCACGGAATAAAAAAGCTGTTTGTCCCCGCGGACTGCGCGGCGGAGGCGAGCTTTGCCGACGGCGTTGAGGTCTATCCCGTCAGGCACATAAACGACCTGTTCGCGCATCTCGACGGCTCCGCGGCGATAGTCCCGGTAAAGCCGCCGAAAATCACTCCGTCCGCCTCATTTACACACGATTTCGCGGATGTTAAGGGACAGGAAAACGCAAAAAGAGCTCTTGAGGTCGCCGCTGCCGGCGGTCACAACATGCTTATGATAGGTCCTCCGGGCGCGGGCAAGAGCATGCTCGCAAAGCGCATATCCTCTATTCTGCCCGACATGACGCGCAGGGAGATGCTCGACAGCACGGCGATACACTCCGTCTGCGGGCTGACGGATAAACGTGATCCGATAATCTCCGCGCGCCCGTTCCGCTCGCCGCACCACACCGTCTCGTCCGTCGCTATGGCTGGCGGAGGCGCAAATCCGCGACCGGGTGAAATTTCTCTCGCGCACAACGGCGTATTGTTTTTGGACGAGCTGCCGGAATTTCCGGGCGACGTGCTTGAGGTGTTGCGCCAGCCGCTTGAGGACGGCTTTGTTACCATCTCGCGCGCGACTGGCTCTGCCAGCTATCCGAGCAATTTCATGCTCATCTGCGCGATGAACCCGTGTAAATGCGGCTGGTACGGTCACCCTTCGGGCAGATGCACCTGCACGGAAACCGCCGTCCGTCGTTATCAGAGCCGCGTGTCCGGTCCGCTTTTGGACAGGATAGACATATATATTGAAGTCCCCGCTCTCGAATTCGAAGAGCTCGGCAGACGTCCGGACGCGGAGCCGTCCTCAAAGGTGCGGGAAAGGGTAAACAAGGCGCGAAGCATACAGCAGAAGCGGTATGAAAAAAGCGCCTCGTCGTGCAACGCCTATATGGACCAGAAGGAGCTCGCGGAGTTCTGCGCGCTCGACGACGCCTGCACAAAGCTCATGCGCGGCGCGTTCGACCGCCTCGGGCTTACCGCGAGGTCATACGATAAAATACTCCGCGTGGCGCGCACCATAGCCGATCTCGACGGAAGCGACGCGATAAAGCCGGAGCACATCGCGGAGGCGATACAGTACAGGACGTACGACCTGCGTCTCAGCGTAGATCCTGTATGATACATAAAACAACTCAAAACGGAGAATATACGAATGAACGATATGATCCTGCTGAAGCAGGGAGAAATGGTACTTAAAGGTCTCAACCGAAAGAGCTTTGAGATGAGGCTCATATCCAACATAAAGCGCCGCCTCGCCCGATACGGCGAATTTGACGTTTACTGCCTGCAATCGGCGGTCTACGTCGAGCCGAAAGACGAAAACTGCGATATGGACGGTGCATTTGACGCGGTGCACCGCATTTTCGGCATAGTGTCCGTTTCGCGTGCCGTCGCCTGTGAGAAGGATAAGGACGCGCTTTTCGAGACCGCGCGCGAATATCTCGGCGGCGCTATGCGAGCGGCAAGATCCTTCAAGGTCGAGGCGAAGCGGTCGGACAAATCCTTCCCGATGACGAGCATAGAGCTTTCACAGTATGTCGGCGGGCTGTTGAGCGAGGCGTTTCCCGAAACGGCGGTGGACGTGCACACACCGGAGCTGATCGTAAATCTCGAAATACGCGACAACGCCGCATATGTCCACGGCACGGCGGAGACGGGTGCGGGCGGCATGCCCGTCGGCTCTAACGGCAAGGTAGTATCTCTGCTGTCGGGCGGCATAGACAGCCCCGTGTCGACGTATATGGCGGCAAAACGCGGCGTCGGGATAATCCCGGTGCATTTTTTCTCGTTCCCATACACATCGGAGATGGCAAAGCAGAAGGTCGTAGAGCTGTCGCGGCTTTTGGGCGATTACTGCGGCAGGATGAAGCTCGAGATCGTGCCGTTCACCCATATTCAGGAGGAGATACGCGACAAGTGCCCGGAGGAGTATTCGACTGTAATAATGCGCCGCTTCATGATGCGCATATCGGAAAAAATCGCGCTCAGCAACGGCTGCAAGGCGATAGTCACCGGCGAAAATCTCGGTCAGGTCGCGAGCCAGACGATGGAGGCGATGGGCGTCACGGAGGAGTGCATTTCGCTTCCCGTTATCCGCCCCGTCGTGTGCATGGACAAGTCGGAGATAATCGCCGTAGCGCGGAAAATAGGCACGTTCGAGACGTCTATACTTCCATACGAGGACTGCTGCACGGTCTTCACTCCGCGCCATCCGCGCACGCGTCCGCGCCTCGACGAGGTTCTGGAGGCTGAACGCGCGCTCGATACAGACGCGCTCGTCGAAGAGGCGTTCGCCGGTATAGAGCGGATCGACGTCTCGCGTTAAGACACACAAAAATCACTTTGAACAGCCTGCAAAACAAGGGGTAATTGCCCCTTGTTTTTTCATTTTTTGAAATAATTGACATGTAAAACTGCATTTTTCGATTTTCGCGCATATCAAAAAAAACGCCCGTTTTCGATTTCATATCACGCCGTATTCTCCGATATATCCGACTTTTTCGCGGCATAACCAGGCGATGTCTGTTAAAAACGATTAAAATACATATTGTTTTGCCGCGCAGTTTGTTGAAGTAACCGAAAATTTTTCAAACGGCAAATTGGAGTCAAAATACTGTTGACACGCAAGTTTCATATGTTTATAATGCAATTATCATTTTTTAATCGCCGTCTTGAAACGGCTATATGCTGGCGGCGTCCATCTTAAAGGTGAAAGGAAATAGAAAATATGTTGACAAATGCTTATCTGAAGAGGGTCTACGACGATGTGACCCGCCGCGATCCGAATGAAAAGGAATTTTTACAGGCCGTTTACGAGGTTTTAGATTCGCTGCAGCCGTATGTGGAAAAGCATCCGGAGCTTGAGAAAAACGGCATAATCGAGCGTATAGTAGAGCCGGATCGCATAGTCAGCTTCCGCGTAACCTGGATGGACGACAACGGTGCAACTCGCGTAAACCGCGGCTGGCGCTGCCAGTTCAACTCCGCCATCGGTCCTTACAAGGGCGGTCTCCGCCTGCATCCGAGCGTAAATCAGTCGATAATCAAGTTCCTCGGATTTGAGCAGACCTTCAAAAACAGCCTTACGGGGCTTCCGATGGGCGGCGGCAAGGGCGGCTCAGACTTCGACCCTAAGGGCAAGTCAGACGCCGAGGTCATGCGCTTCTGCCAGTCGTTTATGACTGAGCTTTACCGCCACATCGGCGCCGACACCGACGTGCCCGCCGGAGACATCGGCACGGGCGCGCGTGAGATCGGATATATGTTCGGTCAGTATAAGAGGCTTCAGAACTGCTTTACCGGCGTTTTGACCGGCAAGGGTCTCGATTTCGGCGGAAGCCTTGCGCGCACTCAGGCGACCGGCTACGGTCTTCTGTATTTCGTCGAGGAGATGCTCAAATGCATGAAAAACGACTCCGTCGCCGGCAAAACGGTCGTCATATCCGGCGCGGGCAACGTCGCGATCTATGCGGCTGAAAAGGCGTCGCAGCTCGGCGGCAAGGTCGTCGCGATGTGCGACTCGCAGGGCTATGTCTACGATCCTAACGGAATAAAGCTCGACGTAATGAAGCAGATCAAAGAGGTCGAGCGCGCGCGCATAAGTGAGTACGCAAAGCGCGTTCCGGGCAGCGAATACGGTGAGAACCGCACAGACATCTGGAAGATCAAGTGCGACATCGCCCTGCCGTGCGCGACGCAGAACGAGCTAGACGCGGACAGCGCCAAAGCGCTTATTGCAAACGGCGTATCGGTCGTTGCGGAGGGCGCTAATATGCCGTCCACGCTTGAGGCGGTCGAGCTGTTCCTCAAAAACGGTGTGCTGTTCGCCCCCGCGAAGGCGGCGAACGCGGGCGGCGTCGCAACCTCCGGTCTTGAGATGAGCCAGAATTCACAGCGGCTGAGCTGGACGTTTGAAGAGGTGGACGCGAAGCTCCGCGGCATCATGGTAAACATCTTCCACAACGCATACGACGCATCGGCCGAGTGCGGCATGGAGGGCAACCTCGTCGTCGGCGCAAACGTCGCCGGATTTATAAAGGTCTCCCGCGCGATGATCGCGCAGGGGCTTGTCTGATAACGCTTTTCCCCAAGTTCCTTGTTCTTATATGCAAAAGACCCGCGCCGCCGTATCGGAGATACGGCGGCGCGGGTCTTTTGGTAATTGTTTTACGACAAAAAAGCTGCGAGAAAATTTTCTCACAGCTTTTCTGTTGGTTTTTATCAGTCGGTGATATAAGGCAGAAGCGCGATCTGGCGCGCTCTCTTTATCGCCTCGGTAAGCTGGCGCTGATGCAGCGCGCAGGTACCGGTCGTTCTGCGCGGCAGGATCTTGCTGCGCTCCGACAGGAAGCGGCGGAGCTTCGCCGTGTCCTTGTAATCAATGTGCTGGCACTTGTCAACGCAGAACTGGCAAACCTTCTTCCGCTTGCGGTTTCCGCCGACGCGCGCCTTGCCGTCTCTATCGTTAGGCGTCACTGTAATTCCTCCTATTTCAAATATTTTATTTCAGCACGGGCTTCCCGAATTAAAACGGGAGGTCGCCGTCGTCACCGTCGAGCTCCGCGAAATTGGAGCCGGTGACAGGGGTGTCGTACCCCTCGGACTCTATTTGGCTGTCGTAGGCGGGCGCGCGGTATTCATCGCCGCCCTCGCGGTCTTTTTTGCTGTCTCCGAAATAGACGTTGTCCGCGACGACCTCGGCGCTTCTGCGCTTGTTGCCGTCCTTATCCGTCCAGTCGCGGAGCTGGAGCCTTCCGCTTACTACCGCCATTCTGCCCTTTGTGAAATACTTTCCGACGAAGTCGGCCGTATTTCTCCACGCAACGCAGTCGATAAAATCAGTCGTCTTTTCACCGTCGCGCGAACCGAAATCACGGTCCACGGCGATGTTGAACGAAGTGACCGAAACGCCGCTTGGCGTGCGTCTGACGTCGGGGTCGCGGGTCAGTCTGCCCATAATAACTATATGGTTCAGCATTTTTTGTCCCCCTTATTCGTTGACTGTGATCAGTGAACGCATGATGCCGTCAGTGATCTTCATGATACGGTCAAGCTCTGCCGGAAAATCGGGAGCGGACGTGAACTTCACGAGAACATAGTAGCCCTCAGGCTTGTCGTTGATGAGGTAAGCGAGCTTGCGCTTGCCCATCTCCTCCATCTCGGTTATCGTGCCGTTCTCCTCGATGAGAGCCTTGAACTTTGCCACGAGAGCAGCGATACCTTCCTCACCCTTGTCGAGATCGATGATATACATTACCTCGTAGTTGGCTGATGATTTTGCCATGCTTTTGCACCTCCTTCTGGACATTTGGCCCGCGGTCTCGCCGCGAGCAAGGATTTTCCCGCCGTTAAAGACAGGCTT
Source organism: Oscillospiraceae bacterium (assembly GCA_017518445.1). Taxonomy (GTDB): domain Bacteria; phylum Bacillota; class Clostridia; order Oscillospirales; family Oscillospiraceae; genus RGIG6097. The sequence continues at coordinate 11,341 of JAFWVB010000099.1, forward strand.
ATAAATTATACATTATTTTTTGATTTTGTCAACTTATTTGTCGGCTTTTTGCCCGTTTTCCGCGAAATATTCTCTCACATCGGCGATATCCGCCATTATGCGGTGCTGAAGCGCGTCTATATCGTCGAACTTTTCCTCTCGCCTCAAAAACCGGTAAAACTCGAGCGTGACCTTCTGCCCGTAGAGATAGCCGGAGTAATCGAGCAGATGCGATTCCACCGAGGTCGTATTCCCTCCGCTGACCGTCGGGCGGACGCCTATATTCGTGACGGCGTCAAAATACCGTCCGTCCTCAAGATACGCGCGCGTCGCGTACACGCCGCGCACCATTTCTATCATGCCGTCCGGAAATCGCATATTTATCGTCGGCACGCCGAGCTTTCGACCCAATTTATAGCCGTACTGAACGGAGTCGGTGAAAATGTGCATATGTCCGAGATAACGGTTTGCCGTCGTTATTTCACCGTTTTCGAGCTTTTCGCGTATCATGGACGAGCTTATAACAACGCCGTCGAGCTTTACCGCATCTACGATGTCGCAGCCGACGCCCATTCGGGCGCATTTTTCGCGGAGCTTTTCGGCTGTCCCCTCGCCCTTGTAGCCGCAGGTGAAATCATAACCCGCGACGAGATGGACAGCGCCGAAGTGCTCCACGACCCACTCGGCGAAGCTCTCCCACGGCATTCGCATCATTTCCTCGTCAAAATGGAGGAATATAGTGTCGTCTATGCCGCAGACGCTCTTTATGAGCCTGACCCTGTCCTCCGGAGTGTTTATGAGCGATACACGCCGACAGCCGAAAACGACATTTTCGGGGTGCTCGTCAAATGATATTACGGACGGCGTCGCGCCGAGCTGCGCCGCGCGCTCTTTTGTCCTGCTGAACAGCGCTTGATGCCCTATATGTATGCC
>JAFWVB010000100.1 GCA_017518445.1 Oscillospiraceae bacterium
GACCGCGGAACCGGCGTCGCGGATACGGAACTTGCGCTTTTAGCCGGCGCCGACCGCGTGGAGGGCACCTTATTCGGCAACGGTGAGCGAACCGGCAACGTGGATATTATCACGCTCGCTATGAATATGTACTCCCACGGGGTCGACCCCAAGCTCGATTTTTCCGACATGAACGCGCTTGTTGAAAAGTACGAAAAATGCACCCGTATGCACGTCTATGAGAGAGCGCCCTACGCCGGAGCGCTCGTGTTCGCGGCGTTCTCCGGCTCGCATCAGGACGCTATTGCAAAGGGCATGAAGTTCAGAGCGAAAAATAAGCTCCATGCATGGTCCGTGCCGTACATACCGATAGACCCAAAGGACATCGGCAGGACATACGACGCCGACGTTATCCGCGTAAATTCCCAGTCCGGCAAGGGCGGCATCGGGCATATCTTTGAACAGTGTTACGGATACAACCTGCCCGCCCAAATGCGCGAGCATTTCAGCTATATCTGCAAAAGCGTTTCCGACCGTGAGCATAAGGAACTCAAGCCGGATGAGATTTACGATATTTTCACGGAGAATTATCTTAATCTCGACAGCGGCATCGAGGTAACGGATTTTGATTTCATGCGCGAACACAGTGCGGTAAAAATCAATATTACCTTTAGTCAAAACGGTAAGGAAACGGATCTCGAAGCCGAGGGCAACGGCACGCTCAGCGCTATAAGCAACGCACTTTGCGAGTACACCGGCAAGGAATACACGATAGAGGTATTCACCCAGCACAGTATGCAGGGAGACGGCTCTCAAAGCGTGGCGGCGTCCTATATCGGGCTTGAGTCTGACGACGGCGAGATCTACTGGGGCGCCGGAACGAATACCGACGTTATTACAGCCAACACAAACGCGCTTTTAAGCGCATTCCATAACATGACTAAAGGAGGCGCGAATTAAAGCGATGGGAATGACAATGACACAAAAGATCCTCGCCGCCCACGCGGGGCTTGAAAGCGTGGTCGCGGGACAGCTCATAAACGCAAAGCTCGACATCGTCCTCGGCAATGACATCACGACGCCCGTCGCGGTGAACGAGTTCAATAAAGCGGGCTTTGAGTCGGTTTTTGATAAGGACAGGGTGGCGATCGTCCTTGATCACTTCGTCCCGAATAAAGACATAAAGGCAGCAGAGCAGTCCAAAACCTGCCGCGAATTTGCCTGCGCCCACTGCGTCAGCCATTTTTACGACGTCGGCAAAATGGGCATCGAGCACGCGCTTCTTCCAGAGCAGGGCGTCGTTACCGCCGGAGACTGCATCATCGGCGCTGACAGTCACACCTGCACCTACGGCGCGCTCGGCGCATTTTCAACCGGCGTCGGATCAACCGACATGGCGGCGGGCATGGCGACCGGCATGGCATGGTTTAAGGTGCCAACCGCGATAAAATTTAATTTGACCGGAAAATTGCCTTCAAATTGCAGCGGCAAGGACGTAATTCTCATGATCATCGGCATGATCGGCGTGGACGGCGCTCTGTATAAGAGCATGGAGTTTACGGGCGACGGCGTCCGCTCTCTCTCGATGGACGACCGCCTATGCATCTGCAATATGGCAATCGAAGCCGGCGCGAAAAACGGCGTCTTCCCCGTTGACGACGTGACGCTCTCCTATCTGAACGGCAGAAGCGAAAGAGCGCCCGTTATATTTGAAGCCGACGCCGACGCGGAGTATGAAAAGGTCATCGACATTGACCTCTCCGCCGTCGTTCCGACAGTCGCTTGTCCTCACCTCCCCGAAAACACCCGTCCGGCGGGCGAACTCGGCGGTATAAAGGTCGATCAGGTCGTTATCGGCTCCTGCACAAACGGCAGGATGGAGGATGTGGAGGCGGCATATAAGATTTTGAAGGACAAAAAGGTCGCGGACGGCGTTCGCTGTATCATCATTCCCGCCACCATGCGGATCTACCGCGAGTGCCTCGAGCGCGGCTTTATAACCGCATTTATCGACGCCGGCGCCGTCGTTTCGACGCCCACCTGCGGACCCTGCCTCGGCGGATATATGGGCATCCTTGCCTCGGGCGAAAGATGTATCGCAACCACCAACCGCAATTTCGTCGGACGTATGGGGCATGTTGACAGCGAGGTATATCTCGCCTCTCCCCACACCGCCGCCGCAAGCGCGGTAACGGGCTTTATTACAGAGTACAGGGGGGCTTAAAATGAACACACAAGGAAAGGTTTTCAAATATCCCGACAATGTGGACACGGACGTTATTATCCCCGCCCGTTATCTGAACACCCCCGACGCCAAGGAATTGAGCCTTCACTGTATGGAGGACATCGACGCGGAGTTTGTCAAAAACGTAAACGCGGGAGACGTTATCGTCTCCGGTTGGAATTTCGGCTGCGGCTCCTCACGCGAACACGCGCCGCTTGTTATCAAAACCTGCGGCACAGGCTGCGTTATCGCCAAGAGCTTTGCGAGGATCTTCTACCGCAACGCCATAAACATCGGGCTTCCGATCCTCGAATGCGAGGCGGCGGCTGCTGAGATAAGCGCGGGCGACGAGGTATCTGTCGATTTTGATACCGGCGTTATCACCGACGTCACAACCGGAAAGACTTACAAGGCGCAGCCCTTCCCGCCGTTTATCCAAAATATCATCAAAAGCGGCGGACTGCTTAAATCTCTGAAGGAAGGCGAAAAAAATGGTTAAAAATATTGCTGTCATTCGCGGCGACGGCATAGGTCCAGAGATAATAAGCGAGGCGCTTAAGGTGCTGGACAAGGTCGCCGCGCTCTACGGACATACTTTTAATTACACCGACGTGGACATGGGCGGCTGCGCCATCGACAAATACGGCGATCCCCTGCCCGAGCATGAGCTTAATAAATGCCTCTCCTCCGACAGTGTGCTTCTCGGCGCGGTCGGCGGCGACAAGTGGAACGACGTTCCGGGAAATATGCGCCCCGAAAAGGGTCTTTTGCGGCTTCGAGCCGGAATGGGCGTCTATTCAAATAACCGCCCCGCAAAGATCTGGCGTCAGCTGTCCGACGCCTCCCCGCTGAAAAAAAGCATAGTAGATGAGGGCATCGATTTCATAATCGTCCGCGAGCTTATAGGCGGCATCTATTTCGGGGAGCATAAAACAGAGGGCGATACCGCCGTCGACGTGCTCCGGTACAGCGAATCGGAGATAGAGCGTATCGGCAGGATCGGCTTTGAAACCGCGAGAAAACGCGGCAAAAAGCTCTGCTCCGTCGAAAAGAGCAACGTGCTTGATTCGAGCCGCCTTTGGAAAAAAGTCATGCACAGGCTGTCGGCGGAATACCCCGATGTGGAGCTTTCCGATATGCTCGTCGACAACTGCGCCATGCAGATAGTCAAAAACCCCGCCCAGTTTGACGTTATCGTAACCGAAAATATGTTCGGCGATATTTTGTCCGACGAGGCGTCCATGATAACCGGCTCTATCGGTATGATCCCGTCATCGAGCCTCGGCGCGACGTCCTGCGGGCTGTACGAGCCAATTCACGGCTCCGCGCCCGACATCGCTGGAAAAGACATTGCAAATCCTGTCGGCGCGATTTTATCGGCGGCAATGATGCTCCGCTTCAGCTTCGATATGGAAAATGAGGCAACCGCTATTGAAAACGCCGTCTCAAAATACCTTGACTCCGGTCTGCGCACTGCCGACATAATGAGCGAGGGCATGACGCTTGTCGGCTGCTCAAAATGCGGCGACCTGATTTGCGATAATTTAAGGAAGGAGTGACAATATGCTTATTTCAGGTGCGGATATAGTGGTAAAAACACTGATAGAACAAGGCGCGGATACCGTTTTCGGTTATCCGGGCGGTCAGATATTGAACGTATATGACAGTCTTTATAAATACAGGGACGAGATAAACCATGTTTTGACGGCGCACGAGCAGGGCGCGGCGCACGCCGCCGACGGTTATGCCCGCACTACGGGCAAGGTCGGAGTTGTGATATCCACATCGGGTCCCGGCGCCACAAACCTTGTGACAGGGATCGCCACCGCCTATTTGGACTCTGTTCCTATGGTGGCGATTTGCGGAAACGTGCCGACGACGCAGATCGGCACGGACAGCTTCCAGGAGATAGACATCACCGGCATAACATTGCCTATAACAAAGCACAATTATTTTGTGAGCAACGTAGAGGATCTGGCGGACACGATCCGCGAGGCGTTCAAGCTCGCAAAATCCGGCAGACCCGGACCCGTGCTCATCGACGTGCCTAAGGACGTTCAGATCGCAAAATGTGAATATGA
>JAFWVB010000101.1 GCA_017518445.1 Oscillospiraceae bacterium
CGGCCTGAACGTCGCGGCAGACCCGCTTTTCACGATTTCCTACACCGGTGTCAACGCGGGAATGGTCATCGCCGTAGCGGACGACCCCGGGATGCACTCCTCGCAGAACGAGCAGGACTCGCGTCACCATGCGATCGCGTCCAAAGTTCCGATGCTTGAGCCGTCGAATTCCGCCGAATGTTTGGAATTCGCCAAAGCAGCGTATGAGCTGTCGGAGAAATTCGATACAGTCGTCATACTGCGCCTGTGTACGCGCATTTCCCATTCACAGAGCGTTGTGGAACTCAGCGATCGACAAGCTGTTCCACCCGTCCCCTATGTGAAAAACGCCCCGAAATACGTAATGATGCCCGGAAACGCCATACGCCGCCACCCGATAGTCGAGGAGCGTACGGAGAACCTGCGCAAATTTGCAGAGACCTCGCCGCTCAACTGCGTTGAAATGGGCGGCACGGACATCGGCATAATCACCTCCGGCACATCGTATCAGTATGCGAAGGAGGTCATGGGCGACAGCGCGAGCTATCTGAAGCTCGGCATCGTAAATCCGCTGCCTGTGGAGCTTATCCGTGACTTCGCCTCAAAGGTCAAAAAGCTCTATGTGATCGAAGAACTCGATCCGATAATCGAAAACCACTGCCGCTCCATCGGCGTAGAGGTCATCGGAAAAGAGCTGTTCCCCATGTGCGGAGAGTTTTCGCAAAATCTGATCGCGGAAAAGCTCGGCGTATCCGTAAATTCCGGCGTGTCGGTTTCAGACCCAATCCCGGTGCGCCCCCCGGTCATGTGCGCGGGTTGTCCGCACCGCGGCATTTTCTACACGCTGGCGAAAAACAAGATACGCGTCATCGGAGACATCGGCTGTTATACTCTCGGCGCCGTCGCGCCGCTCAATTCAATGGACAGCACAATCTGCATGGGCGCATCGATTTCCGGGCTTCACGGCTTCAACAAGGCGCTCGGCGAGGAGGGCGAGACTAAAACCGTCGCGGTAATCGGCGACTCCACCTTCATGCACACCGGCATAAACAGCCTCACCGATATCGCTTACAACGGCTCGAATTCGACCGTTATAATCCTCGACAACTCAATAACAGGCATGACAGGTCACCAGCATAACCCGACGACAGGCTGCAATATAAAGGGCGACCCCGCGGGAAAAATTGATCTCGAGGCGCTCTGCCGCGCCATCGGCATAAATCGCGTGACCGTCGTCGATCCTTACGACCTTAAACAGTGCAACGAGGTCATAAAGCGCGAGCTCGATGCAAAAGAGCCTAGCGTCATAATCTCGCGCAGACCGTGCGTGCTTCTCAAATATGTAAAGCACGCGCCGCCTCTGCATGTGAACGAGGATAAATGTGTGGGCTGCAAGAGCTGTATGCGCATCGGCTGCCCCGCGATAAGCATGAAAAACGGCAAGGCGCGCATAGACGAGACGCTATGCGTCGGCTGCGGCGTATGCGTGCAGATGTGCGCGGTAGACGCTTTTGAGAATTGACGGAGGAGGTAACGCTATGAAAACTCAGAATATTATGATAGTCGGCGTCGGCGGGCAGGGCTCGCTTCTCGCGAGCAAGCTCTTAGGGCATCTTCTTATGACCGCCGGATACGACGTCAAGGTCTCCGAGGTACACGGCATGAGTCAGCGCGGCGGAAGCGTCGTCACCTACGTCCGCTACGGCGACGAGGTATGCTCCCCCGTAGTCGATAAGGGCGAGGCTGATTTCATTGTCTCGTTTGAGCTGCTTGAGGCGGCGAGATGGCTGTCCTATCTCAAATCCGGCGGCAAGCTCATCGCCAACAATCAACAGATAGACCCGATGCCCGTCATAACGGGCGCCGCGGAATATCCCGAAAAGCTCGACGAAAAAATAGTCGCCGCGGGCGTGGACGCAGATATATTCGACGCGCTCCGTCTCGCGGAGAGCGCGGGATCTGTAAAGGCGGTAAATCTCGTACTTATGGGAAGACTGTCAAAATATTTCCCGTTCTCCGAGAACGACTGGATGCGCTCCATCGAAAAGTGCGTCCCGCAGAAATTTCTCGAGCTAAACAAGAAAGCATTTGCACTCGGGCGCGATATGGAGTAAAATAAAGCCGTACCGGCATACCGGTACGGCTTTACCTTTTATGCAAGGAGGTTTTTGCTTTGAAGCTCACATTTTTCGGCGCGGCGAAGGCGGTAACGGGAAGCTGCCACTGTGTTGAGGTCTGCGGAAAAAAGATACTCATAGACTGCGGCTTACAGCAGGGGCGCGACGAGATAGACAACTCCGTTCTCGATTTCCCGCCGAACTATATAGATTACGTGCTCGTGACGCACGCGCATATCGACCACTCAGGCAGACTTCCGCTTCTCGTAAAGCAGGGCTTTCGCGGCGAGATAATAACGACGCGCCTTACAAAAGAGCTTTTGAGCATCATGCTGCGCGACTCCGCGCATATACAGGAGTCCGAGGCACAGTACAAAAACCAGAAAAACAAGCGCGCCGGACGCGACGCGGCGATCCCACTCTACACGCTATCTGATGTCGAGGCGACTATGCCGCTCATAACAGAATACGATTACGACCGGCGCATACGCCTTTCCGACGGGCTCGATATCCGCTTTACCGACGCCGGACATCTCTTGGGCTCCGCGAGCATAGAAATGTGGCTGACCGAAGATGGCATTACTAAAAAAATCGTCTTTTCCGGCGATATCGGAAACTCCGATCAGCCGATCATCCGCGATCCGCAGTATATCACCGAAGCCGACTATGTCGTTATGGAGAGCACCTACGGCGACCGCAACCACGAAAATGTCGGTTCGGACTACACCCGCGATCTCGCCGCGCTTATTTCGGAGACATTCCGCAAGGGCGGCAACGTCATCATTCCCTCATTCGCCGTCGGCAGGACGCAGGAGCTTCTGTATTTTATCCGCGAGATAAAAGAGCAAAATCTCGTCCCCGACTTTCCGAATTTTAAGGTCTGCGTGGACAGCCCCCTTGCGAGCGAGGCTACAAAGATATTCTCCGGCGATCTGCGCGGCTATCTCGACGACGACGCTATCGAGGCTCTGCGCGGAGGCGAGCTTTTCACGTTCCCGGGGCTCACGCTCTGCGAGACGAGCGACGAATCTAAGGCGCTGAACGCCGATTTGACACCGAAGGTCATAATCTCCGCGTCCGGCATGTGCGACGCGGGGCGCATACGCCACCACTTAAAGCACAACCTTTGGCGCTGGGAATGCGCCGTCGTATTCGTAGGTTATCAGAGCGAGGGCACGCTCGGCAGGCGCCTGCTTGACGGCGTACAGAAGGTGAAGCTCTTCGGCGAGGAGATCGCCGTTAAAGCGCGCATAGTCAATTTCCACGGTCTGTCCTCCCACGCGGACCGCGACCACCTTATCGAATGGGCGAAGGCATTCAGTCCCGCGCTGCAGCAGGTGTTCGTCGTCCACGGCGAGGCGGATGTGACGGAGCTTTTCGCCGGAACGCTCAATTCGATGTCCATTCCGTCACACGCGCCCGCGTATGAGGAGGTCTACGATCTCTTGGAGAACAGACGGCTCGCCGCTGGTATCGAGCGCGCGCCGAAAAAGACGGGGCAGAAGCACGTCTCCGAGGCTTATATGTATCTCGAGGAGATGGGCAAACGCATGCTCGAGGTCATACGCGAGAGCACCGGCAGACCAAACAAGGAGCTTCGCCGCCTCGCGGGGCAGATAAAGGCGCTCATAGACAACTGGCTGAGCTGATATATGCGTTAAACAAAATAAAAATCCCCGCTTC
>JAFWVB010000102.1 GCA_017518445.1 Oscillospiraceae bacterium
GTCTGCCTTGCCGCTGTAATAGCCCCACGCGGAGAGCTTTTTTTGTATCTGCGTCACAACGGAGCCGGACGATCCCTTCTTATACGAGGCGGCGTCAGCGCCGGGCGAGGACTGTACAAGGGCGATTATAAATATATTGAGCGCAAAAATTACCGCAAGCGCCAAAATAAGCTGTCGTTTTCTTGCCAAAATAAAGACTCCTTCGTAAAATAATTTGTTTTTATTTTACGAAGGAGCTTGCGCTTCAAAAAATCAGCTCCACTGATTTTTTGAGATTGCTGCGGTCTGCCGCATCGCACTCGCTTTGCTCGCACGTTTGCAGACCGAGAAGAGTTTTCCGCGACGTACATGCCGCCGCAGAAAACGGATATGATTTTTTTCGCGTCGACTGCCGCGAACTCTGCGAGGTTTTGTTTCAAAAAATAAGCTCCAACGTAAAATAGTTTATTTTTATTCTACGAAGGAGCTTATTTTATTATTACTTGAAAATTTAACCGGCGTTATTTGATCGCGCGGGTTTTTATCTCGTCGAGGATTTCGGAGAGGAACTCGTCGGCGTTCATCGCGCCGCGGTCGCCCTCGGCTCGCGTTCTCACGGCTACCGTGCCGTTTTCAGCTTCCTTGTCGCCGACGACAAGGATATAAGGTATCTTCTGCGCGCGCGCCTCGACTATCTTTTTGCCGAGCTTTTCGTTCCGAAGATCAGTCTCCACGCGGATACCGGCGGCAGAGAATTTCTTTTCAAGTTCCGCGGCGTAGTCGTTTGCGCGGTCGGTTATAGTGAGTATGCGCGTCTGAACGGGCGCAAGCCACGTCGGGAACGCGCCCGCGAAATGCTCAGTTATCACGCCGATAAACCGCTCCACAGAGCCGAACACGACGCGGTGGATCATGATGGGGCAGTGCTTTTCGCCGTCCGAGCCGGTATATTCAAGCTCAAATCTGCCGGGGAGCTGATAATCGAGCTGTATCGTGCCGCACTGCCAAGTCCTGCCGAGCGCGTCTTCTATGTGGAAGTCGAGCTTCGGACCGTAGAACGCGCCGTCGCCCTCGTTTACGACATAATCCTTGCCGAGGCTCTTTATCGCGTCCGCAAGGGCGTTTGTAGCGATCTCCCAGTCCGCCTCGGAGCCGATGTGATCCTCCGGCATTGTGGACAGCTCGATGGTGTACGGCAGTCCGAACAGGGTATAGACCTCGTCGAAAAGCTGCGCTATGCGGACGACCTCGCTCTTTATCTGATCGGGCGCGAGCAGTATATGCGCGTCGTCCTGCGTGAAGCAGCGCACGCGGAACATTCCGTGCAGCGCGCCGGACAGCTCGTGGCGGTGAACTAAGCCCAGCTCGCCGTATCGGAGAGGAAGCTCTTTATACGAGTGCGGCTCGAGCCCGTAGGCGAGGATGCTGCCGGGGCAGTTCATCGGCTTTATCGCGAAATCCTCCTCGTCTATCACCGTCGTGTACATGTTGTCCTTATAGTGGTCCCAGTGGCCGGACGTCTCCCAGAGCGTGCGGCGCATGATCTGCGGAGTGGAGATTTCAAGGTAATCCCACTTTTTATGCACCTCGCGCCAGTAATCGATCAGCGTGCTTCGGAGAGTCATGCCCTTAGGCAGATAGAGCGGCATTCCAGGTGCCTCGTCGCAGAAGGCGAAAAGCCCAAGCTCTCTGCCGAGCTTTCTGTGGTCGCGCTTTTTCGCCTCCTCGATCCGCATGAGATATGCGTCCAGCTCGTCCTTTTTCGGGAAAGCTATGCCGTAAATGCGCTGGAGACTCTCGCGGCTCGCGTCGCCGCGCCAATACGATGCGTTGCAGGTGAGCAGCTTCAAGGCGTTGCCCTTTACGCGCCCCGTCGAATCGAGATGGGGACCCGCGCAGAGATCGGTGAATTCGCCCTGACGGTAGAAGCTTATCGCAACGTCTTCGGGCAGATCGTTTATAAGCTCTATCTTGAACGGCTCGTCCTTCATGAAGTCGAGCGCGTCGGCGCGGCTGAGCTCAAAATGCTCTATTTTCAGCTTCTCCTTGCATATTTTTCGCATCTCCTCCTCGATTTTTTCGAGATGCTCCGGCGTGAACGCAAACGGAGCGTAGAGGTCGTAATACCAGCCCTCCGCGATGGACGGACCTATCGCTATTTTGACCTCCGGCCAGAGGCGCTTCACCGCCTGCGCCA
>JAFWVB010000103.1 GCA_017518445.1 Oscillospiraceae bacterium
GCGAAGCAAAACCTTGGCGCAGGCGGGATTCATTTCCGCCGAGCAGGTTAAATCACTCTCGTGGGGTGGAGCGAGAAAAGCGAGCGGAACCCAAAATAAAAGACACGCCGAAGCGTGTCTTTTATTTTGGTGCGGGAGATGAGACTTGAACTCACACGCCATGCGACACACGCCCCTCAAACGTGCCTGTCTACCTATTCCAGCACTCCCGCGAGCGCATGAATGATTATATTACCCGATTGCGGGTTTGTCAACCTTTATTTTTCACGGCGTTCTATAACGGCGAAAAAAAGCGGAGAAACGACGTGTTTCTCCGGAAAAAACTATTGACAAGCATATAAAAAACTGGTAGAATAAATCGCTATATGCACTTATAGGGGGATATACCCCCTATTCTCAACTTACGAAATATATTTTACCACATAGTTTGAAAAAATCAAGCGATACGCGCCGAAACAAACAACGCATCCGTGTGTGCCATTTGCGCGGGCGGCGTGCTCGCCGGAGAGAGACAGCGCGCAGACAGAAACAAGTGTGATAACGCGAGAGCGATTACCGCGACAGATATAATGCACGAATTTTTAAGGAGTGAAGCTGATGCCGAAAGATGTGATGTACGGAAAGACCCTGAGAAAGAGCTTCTCATCGTCAAGCGAGATCCGTGATATGCCGAATCTGCTGGAGATCCAGAAGAAGTCCTACAAATGGTTCCTCGAAACCGGACTTCGCGAGGTTTTCCGCGACGTTGCGGCGATCACGGACTACACGGGCAACCTTGAGCTGACGTTCCTCGACTACAAGATGGACGAGAAGCCGAAGTACTCGGTCGAGGAGTGCAAGGCGAGAGACGCGACGTACGCCGCGCCCCTCAAGGTCAGCGTATGCCTGCGCAACCGCGAGACCGAGGAGATCAAGGAGCAGGAGATATTCATGGGCGATTTCCCGCTCATGACAAACGGCGGTACGTTCGTAATAAACGGCGCGGAGCGTGTTATCGTTTCGCAGATCGTCCGCTCGCCCGGCGTTTACTATGAAAAGAGGACGGACAAGACGGGGCTCTCCGTCTACGCGGCGACGGTCATTCCGTACCGCGGCGCGTGGCTCGAATACGAGACGGACATTCAAGATCAGTTCAACGTCCGCATAGACAAGAACAGAAAGCTCCCGATCACATGGTATCTGCGCGCGGTCGGAAAGCGCACCGATGCTCCGTACACCTGGCTCTCGATGGCGGGCGGCGAGGCCGGATGCGTCACGACAGAGCAGATAATGGACATTTTCGGCGAGGACGAGCGCATCGTCGCGACGCTTGAAAAGGATACGTGCAAGACCCGCGAGGAGTCGCTCATCGAGATATACAGAAGGCTCCGCCCGGGCGATCCCCCGACCGTGGACAGCGCGGAGACGCTTCTGGGTAACCTGTTTTTCGACCCGAGAAGATATGATATCTCCGTCGCGGGACGGTATAAGTTCAACAAAAAGCTCGCGATGTGGAGCAGGCTGAACGGGCAGAAGCTCGCCATGCCGATAGCTGACCCGATGACGGGCGAGATAATCGCGGAGGCGGGCGAGGTGCTCACGCGAGAGCGCGCCGAGGAGCTCGACGCGAAGGGCGTTATCGACGCATATATAGACCACAACGGCAAGACCGTCAAGGTGTTCTCCAACGGCATGGTGCCGATGGCGGGCTTTGTGGATTTCGATCCGGCGGAGCTCGGCATAAAGGAGAGAGTGCGCTTCATAATCCTCAAAAAGCTCATCGAGGAATACAGCGGCGACGAGCTGAAAGAGGCGATACGCGACAACATCGACGAGCTTGTTCCGAGGCACATCATTCCGGACGATATCTTCGCGTCCGTCAACTACCTCAACTGCCTTGCGCATGACGCCGGTGTGGACGACGATATAGACCACCTCGGGAACCGCCGCGTCAGATGCGTCGGAGAGCTTTTGCAGAACCAGTTCAGAGTCGGCTTTTCGCGCATGGAAAGAGTTATCCGCGAGCGCATGACGCTTCAGGATCTGGATATAATCACCCCGCAGTCGCTTATCAATATCAGACCCGTTACCGCGGCAATAAAGGAGTTTTTCGGCTCCTCGCCGCTGTCGCAGTTCATGGACCAGACAAACCCGCTTGCGGAGCTTACGCACAAGAGGCGTATGTCGGCTCTCGGTCCCGGCGGTCTTTCGAGAGAGAGGGCGTCGTTCGACGTTCGAGACGTGCATTACAGCCACTACGGGCGGCTCTGTCCGGTGGAGACGCCGGAGGGTCCGAACATCGGTCTTATCTCCTATCTCGCGTCCTACGCGAAGATAAACGAATACGGCTTCCTCATCGCGCCCTACCGCAGGATAGACAAAACGACGGGCGTCGTTACGGACGAGGTCGAATATCTGACCGCGGATATGGAGGATCAGTACATTGTCGCTCAGGCGACGGAGCCGCTCGATAAGAACGGCTGTCTGCTCAATAAGCGTATCACCTGCCGCCACCGCGATGAGATCATAGAGGTGGACAGGGAGAGAGTCGATTATGTCGATATCTCGCCGCGAATGATGGTTTCTATAGCCACGGCGATGATCCCGTTTCTCGCGAACGACGACGCAAACCGCGCTCTCATGGGCGCGAACATGCAGCGCCAGGCGGTGCCGCTTCTCACGACAGAGGCGCCGATAGTCGCCACGGGCATAGAGCACAAGTGCGCCTGCGATTCCGAGGTCGTGATCATGTCGGAGGGCGACGGCGTTGTGACAAGGGTCGACGCGGACTATGTCTCCGTAAAATATGACGACGGCAGAGTATGCGATTACAGGCTCACGAAATTTGCGCGCTCCAACCAGGGCACGTGCATAAATCAGCGGCCCATCGTGGAGGTCGGGGAGAGAGTTACGGCGGAGACCGTCCTGGCGGACGGCCCGTCCACGAGCCAGGGTGAGATTTCGCTCGGCAAAAATATCCTCGTCGGCTTCATGACCTGGGAGGGCTATAACTACGAGGACGCGGTGCTTCTCAACGAGCGCCTCGTCATGGAGGACGTCTACACCTCGATCCACATCGAGGAGCATGAGATAGACGCGCGCGACACAAAGCTCGGACCGGAGGAGATAACGAGAGACATTCCCGGCGTGGGCGAGGACTCGCTCAAATATCTCGACGAGCGCGGCATTATCTGCGTCGGCGCTGAGGTACACGCGGGAGACATACTCGTCGGAAAGGTCACGCCGAAGGGCGAGACGGATCTTACGGCGGAGGAGAGACTTTTACGCGCGATATTCGGAGAGAAGGCGCGCGAGGTGCGCGACACCTCTCTCAAGGTCCCGCACGGAGAGAGCGGTATCGTAGTTGACGTCAAGGTGTTCACGCGCGAAAACGGCGACGAATTAAATCCGAGCGTAAATATGGTCGTCCGCTGCTACATCGCGCAGAAGAGAAAGATCTCCGTCGGAGATAAAATGGCGGGACGCCACGGCAACAAGGGCGTCGTTTCGAGGATACTTCCGAAGGAGGATATGCCGTACATGCCGGACGGTACGCCGCTCGACATAGTGTTAAATCCTCTCGGCGTTCCCTCGCGTATGAATATAGGACAGGTGCTCGAGGTGCATCTCGGATATGCCGCGCACACGCTCGGCTGGAAGGTCGCAACGCCGATATTCAACGGCGCGAGCGAGGAGGAGATTAGAAAAACTCTCGAGCTCGCGGGACTCAGCAGCGACGGAAAGAGCATACTTTACGACGGGCGCACCGGCGAGCAGTTCGACAACCCCGTTACGGTCGGATATGTTTACTTCTTGAAGCTGCACCATCTCGTCGACGACAAGATACACGCGAGATCGACGGGTCCGTATTCGCTCGTCACGCAGCAGCCGCTCGGCGGCAAGGCGCAGTTCGGCGGACAGCGCTTCGGAGAGATGGAGGTCTGGGCGCTCGAGGCGTACGGCGCGGCGTACACGCTGCAGGAGATACTGACCGTCAAGTCGGACGATGTGGCGGGACGTGTCAGAACGTACGAGTCGATAGTAAAGGGACATAACGTGCCGCAGCCGGGCGTGCCGGAGTCGTTCAAGGTTCTTGTAAAGGAGCTTCAGAGTCTCTGCCTCGACGTGCGTGTGCTCGACGAGGACAGCCGTGAGATCGAGCTTCGCGACGATGAGGACGAGGATTTCCAGAGCATTCTGCGCGACGGCGGTTCTTACGCGGCGGACGATGAGGAGATAGTCTCCTCCGGCTACAGCATAGAGGACGTCGAGGATGCAGAGGACTACTCCGACGGCGAAGAGACGGATGAGGGCGACGGCTTTGCCTTCGCATTTGACGAAAAGGAGGAGGACGAATAATGAGTTACACACCGTTTGACGCCATTCAGATAGGGATCGCTTCTCCTGAAAAAATATTGAGTTGGTCATACGGCGAGGTCAAAAAGCCGGAGACCATAAATTACCGCACGCTCAAGCCGGAAAAGGACGGTCTTTTCTGCGAAAAGATTTTCGGGCCTACAAAGGACTGGGAGTGCCACTGCGGTAAATACAAAAAGATACGTTACAAGGGCAAGATATGCGACCGCTGCGGCGTCGAAGTCACGAAGAGCAAGGTCAGACGCGAGCGCATGGGGCATATCGAGCTCGCCGCGCCCGTATCGCATATATGGTATTTCAAGGGTATCCCGTCGCGCATGGGACTCATGCTCGATTTAACGCCGAGAGTGCTTGAAAAGGTGCTGTATTTCGCGGCGTACATTGTGACGGACCCCGGCGATACGCCGCTTCAGAAAAATCAGATACTCGTCGAGAAGGAATACCGCGATATGCGGGAGAAATATGAGGACGACTTCAAGGCGGGCATGGGCGCCGAGGCTATAAAAGAACTTTTGGCGCAGATAGACTGCGAACAGCTTGCACATCAGCTCTCCGAGGAACTCAAAACGGCGACAGGTCAGAAGAAGGCAAAGCTCGTCAAAAGGCTTGAGGTCGTCGAGGCGTTCCGCCAGTCCGGAAACAGCCCGACGTGGATGGTTATAGACGTTCTGCCCGTTATCCCGCCGGAGCTTCGCCCGATGGTACAG
Source organism: Oscillospiraceae bacterium (assembly GCA_017518445.1). Lineage (GTDB taxonomy): Bacteria > Bacillota > Clostridia > Oscillospirales > Oscillospiraceae > RGIG6097. Next base: position 5,064 of record JAFWVB010000103.1, read on the forward strand.
CTCGACGGCGGCAGATTTGCCACGTCCGACTTAAACGACCTCTACAGGCGCGTTATCAACAGAAATAACCGCCTTAAAAGGCTTATCCAGCTCAACGCGCCGGATATAATCGTTCGCAATGAGAAGAGAATGCTGCAGGAGGCTGTGGACGCGCTTATCGACAACGGCAGGCGCGGCAGGGCTGTCACGGGCGCGAATTCGAGGGCGCTCAAGAGCCTTTCGGATATGCTCAAGGGCAAGCAGGGACGCTTCCGTCAGAATCTGCTCGGAAAGCGCGTCGACTATTCCGGTCGAAGCGTTATCGTCGTCGGCCCCGACCTCAAGCTGTATCAGTGCGGCGTGCCGAAGGAGATGGCGATAGAGCTGTTCCGCCCGTTCGTGATGAAAAAGCTCGTCGAGGACGGACTTGCCAACAATATCAAGAGCGCGAAGAAAAAGGTAGACCGCGGAAGCACCGAGGTCTGGGACGCGCTCGAGGTCGTTATTAAAGAGCATCCGGTGCTCTTAAACCGCGCGCCGACACTGCACAGGCTCGGCATACAGGCGTTCGAGCCGATACTCGTCGAGGGGCGCGCGCTGAGGCTGCACCCGCTCGTATGTACAGCATACAATGCGGACTTCGACGGCGACCAGATGGCGATACACGTTCCGCTGTCGGCTGAGGCGCAGGCGGAGGCGCGGATACTCATGCTGTCCGCGAACAACCTGCTCCACCCGAAGGACGGCAGACCTGTTACGGTCCCGACGCAGGATATGATACTCGGCTCATACTATCTGACCTATATCCGCGAGGGCGAAAAGGGCTCGGAGGAGCTTATCGTCGAGGATCCGGGCGATTCCGGCTTCAAGCCGGAGCAGCTCATAACGGCGGCGGAGCTTTGGGAGGCGAGAAAAAATATACGGGAAAACGGCGGCAAAGAGCCGACGTACAGACCGACAAAGAGCTTTGCCTCCGCGGACGAGGCGATGATGGCGTATCTCGCCGGAGATATAGGCATACACGCGCCGATCCGCGTCAAGGTGACAAAGACGTTCGACGGGGTAGAGGAGTCGAAGATAATAAACACGACTATCGGCAGGATAATCTTCAATAACCCGGTCCCGCAGGATCTCGGCTATGTAGACAGGACGGATCCGGAGCACAAGTTCGACTATGAGATAGATTTCATCGTCGGCAAAAAGCAGCTCGGAAAAATCATAGACAGATGTATCGCAAAGCACGGCTTCGCGATCTCGGCGGAGTTCCTCGACAACGTCAAGGCACAGGGCTTTAAGTATTCGACAAAGGGCGCCATCACAATCTCAATCGCGGATATGGTCGTCCCGGAGGCGAAGGCTATGCTCATAAAGGGGACCGAGGACAAGGTCGTGGACATCGAAAAGATGTTCAAGCGCGGATTTATCACCGATGACGAGCGGTACAGACTCGTAATAAGCGAATGGGAGAAGACGACAAAGGACGTCACCGCCGCGCTTCAGAGCGGACTTGACGAGTTCAACCCGATCTATATGATGGCGGACTCCGGCGCGCGAGGCAGCATGAATCAGATACGTCAGCTTGCCGGTATGCGCGGACTTATCGCGAACACCTCCGGTAAGACGATCGAGATACCGATCAAGGCGAACTACCGCGAGGGTCTGACCGTTTTGGAATACTTCATCTCGTCGAGAGGTGCGCGTAAGGGTCTTGCGGACACCGCGCTTCGTACCGCCGACTCCGGTTACCTCACGAGGCGTCTTGTCGACGTATCGCAGGAGGTCATTATCCGCGAGCCGGACTGCGGCACGACGGACGGCATCATCGCGTGCGAAAAGCTCGACAAGGGGCAGGTTGTACAGACCTTCGCGGAGGCGATTCACGGTCGTTATCCGGCGGAGAACATCGTGGACGCAAACGGAGAAGTCATATTCGATACGGAGCATATGCTGATGGATACGGACGCGAAGCTCCTTGAGAGCCGCGGAGTCACATCGGTCAGGATACGCAGCGTGCTCGACTGCGAGGCGAGAAGCGGCGTCTGCGCGAAGTGCTACGGACTCAACCTCGCCACGGGCGAGCCGGTCTGCTCCGGAGAGGCGGTCGGCGTTATCGCCGCCCAGTCGATAGGCGAGCCCGGCACGCAGCTCACGATGCGTACGTTCCACACCGGCGGCGTCGCGGGCGACGACATCACGCAGGGTCTTCCGAGAGTAGAGGAGCTGTTCGAGGCGAGAAAGCCGAAGAAGATGGCGATACTCTCCGAGATCGACGGCGACGTGTCAATAGAGGAGACGCGCAAAAACGCGATGGTAAACCTGAGCGTCGCAAATCCCGACGACGGCGAGATACGGACGTATGCGATACCGTATTCCGCGGGCATAAGAGTCAAGGACGGCGAGAAGGTTAAAAAGGGACAGCTGCTTACGGACGGCGTGCTCAATCCGCACGACATCATGCGCATACTCGGCAAGGCGGACACGCAGGATTACCTTATCCGCGAAGTGCAGAGAGTTTACCGTCAGCAGGGCGTTGACATCAACGACAAGCACATTGAGGTCATCGTGCGGCAGATGCTGCGCAAGGTTCGGGTGGAGGACGCCGGCTCGACGGATATGCTGTCCGGCACGGTAGTCGATATACTCGACATAAAGCACGAAAACGCGCTTATAAAAGAGCGCATAGCCGCGGGCGAGGAGGATCTCTCTCCGGCGACATACACGCAGACACTCATGGGAATCACGAAGGCGTCGCTCGCGACGGAATCGTTCCTGTCGGCGGCGTCGTTCCAGGAGACGACGAAGGTGCTGACCGAGGCGGCGACAAAGGGCAAGATCGACCATCTTGTCGGTCTCAAGGAGAACGTCATCATCGGAAAGCTCATTCCGGCGGGCACCGGCCTTGCAATGTACAGGGCGGAGGCGCCGGAGGCGGCTTGGGGCGAGGATACCGACGAGGCGGCGGAGGATATAGACTTCTCAGAGCTTGCGAACGTATCGAACGCGCTTTAATAAAAACAGACGGCAGGCGCCCGCATTGCGGGCGCCTGTGTCAATTTGCTGTTTTTTCTTTTTACGCTCCGCTGGGGTAAGTTTTCTGATATGCGGCAGAAGGGGACGCAAACTCTTTTTCTGCTTGTCCAGAAAAAGAGTAGGAAAAAGAGGACAAATAAGGGGAAGGGATTCCGAATTTTCCTTCCCCTTATTAATCCCCATCCTTGAAACGGCAAAGAGAAACTCTTTGTTTCCCTTTGAACCCTTCAGCTACTCAAAAAA
>JAFWVB010000104.1 GCA_017518445.1 Oscillospiraceae bacterium
CGGCATACAGCATACGACAAAGGACTACAAGGAAATCATACAGGACAAGGAGATCGACGCCGTCCTTATCTGCTCGTCGACGGACACGCATTCGCCCATCTCGATAGAGGCGATAGAGGCGGGAAAGCACGTTTTCTGTGAAAAGCCTATCGACCACGACGTGTCCAAGATAGAGGCGGTAATGGAGGCGCTGAAAAAGCACCCCGTAAAATATCAGGTCGGCTTCAACCGCCGCTTTGACCACAACTACGAGGCGGTGGAGCAGGCTGTGCGCGCCGGCAAGATAGGCGATCCGCACCTCATTCTGATAACGAGCCGCGACCCCGAGCCGCCCGGAATCGACTATGTCAAGGTCTCCGGCGGACTGTTCCTCGACATGATGATCCACGACTTCGACATGGTGCGCTTTCTCGCGGGCTGCGACGCGGTCGAGGTGTACGCGGAAGGCGCCGTGCTCGTTGACAAGGCGATAGGCGAGGCGGGCGACGTTGATACTGCTGTCGTGACGCTCAAAATGGAAAACGGCGCGATCGCCGTCATCGACAACTCCAGAAAAGCGGTCTACGGCTATGACCAGCGCGCCGAGGTCTTCGGCTCGAAGGGCATGGTGCAGAGCGGGAACGACTCCAAATCCACCGCCGTCATCTCCAATGAAAACGGCGTGACGGGCGAAGTGCCGCTGCACTTCTTCCTCGAGCGTTATACCGAGGCGTACGCGAAAGAGGTCATACAGTTCTGCGCGGCGATAGAAAACGACACGGACACGCCTCTCGGCGTGCTCGACGGCTTGAAGCCCGTGCTCATGGGACTCGCCGCGAAAAAGTCGCTTGCGGAGCACCGCCCGGTCAAAATTTCCGAGATATATTAAGAAAACGGGGCGCACAGATGAGTATGTTTGAATATCCCGCGTTTGACGATAGCGGCGTGAAAATCCTGTCCCGCGCGGGAGACAGCGATAACGACATGATGATGGACGTCGACGTATACCGGCTTTTGCCCGGCGATAAGCGCGTATTTTTCGACGCTTCGCAGGAGACCGCCGTAATGCTCGTTGTCGGAGACGTGACCTATTCGTGGGAGGACCGGGCAGAGCGCGCCCGCAGAGGCAGCTTCATAAAAGAAGCGCCGTGGTGTCTCCATGTATGCAAGGGAGTGTCCGTCGAGATAACGGCAAACGCGGAGAGCGAGGTGCTCGTACAGCGCACGAAAAACGACAGGTCTTTTTCGCCGGTATTTTACAAGCCGGAGGACGTCCGTGAAAACGTGCTCGGCGTCGGCGTCTGGGAGGACAGGATGCTTCGCACGGTGCGGACGGTGTTCGACTATGTAAACGCGCCGTATTCCAACATGGTAAACGGCGAGGTCATAAACCACCAGGGGAGCTGGTCGTCCTACACCCCGCACTGGCATCCCCAGCCGGAGGTCTACTATTACAGATTTGAGCGTCCGGAGGGCTTCGGCGTTTGCTTCCAGCTCAAGGGGGAGAGCCAAAACGTCCCCGGGGACGATGTCGGAGAGGAGATATTCAGGATAACCGACGGCAGCGTCGCGCATATAAAGCCGGGACGCCTGCACCCGCAGGTCACCGCGCCGGGCTTCGATATGTACTACTGCTGGATGATCCGCCACATCGACGGGAATCCGTGGACAGACCGCGTCGTCGACCCCAGATACGAGTGGCTCGATGAAAATATGTATGCCGGCATGAACGGCGCAAAATAAAAAAGGCAAAAATTTACAGCGCGCTTTGACTTGGAAGAAGTCAAAGCGCGCTGTGTTTTATAGCGAAAATTCTATCTCGTCGAGCATCCCCGCGGCAGATTTGACCCGACCTGTCCTTTTGAATCCGAGCCTGCGGTAAAGCCGCTCCGCGCCGGAGTTGTTTTCAAGTATCCACAGCGTCGGCGCGCCGTCGCATTTCCCGACCGCAAACCTCAAAAGCTCGCCTCCGAAGCCGTTTCCCTGCTTTTCGGGAAGCACATAGAGATCCTCGATAAGACAGTCTTTAATGGACACGATACCGGCGGGCTCGCCCTCTGCGACGAGCATATACACTTTGCTGCCGCCGTCCGTTTTCTTCCGCAGATACGCTTCTTGCCGCTCGGGTGTGTGCAGCTTTATAAAATCTTCCGGGCAGAAGCCGTGAGACGCGCGCCATGAAACGGAGTGGATATACGCCGCGTCTTTTATATTGCCGTCGTCCACATATACGATTTTTATGTTTTCCACTTGAAATCATTCCTCCCGCAAGAGCTTTGACTTTTCGCTGCCGTCATAGCAGCCGCGCCATACGCGCGTAAGCTTCAAGTCTTCAAAGGCGCGGCGAAGCGTATTGCACGCCGCCTCCGTGTTAGTTTTCCTCTTCCGCTTCCCACACCAATACAGATTTTTCCTTTAATTCTTCCAACTCCTGATCCTTTACAAGACAATAAGATTCTCCGTTTTCGCAAAACAACGGTCCCTTTCCTTTCAGTAACAGCTTGGCATATTCCTGCGGAAGATAATAAATCCGATTTACCTCAGGCTCTGTTACGGTATCGACAGAACCGTCTTCGTTTAGAAAAGAAGGTGGATATGGCGAGAGCGGTGTTCCCTCTCCCCGGTGTTTGAGATTATCATATACAGTTGTAGTCATGTATATGAAAGTCGTATCTTCCCGGTCAACAATATATAAACAACGATATGCTCCTTTTACATACAGAGCATCATTTTCAATATATATTCCGGCTTCATCGTACGGTACATATATTTCCTTAAGCATGATTCCGTAAAAAAGTCCTGCGGCAACCGCCGCAACAGCGACAGCCGTCAAACAGATCGACCTGATTTTCTTTTTGTTGATTTTCTTCCGTATACGCTTGATCGCCGCCTTTTCACTCTGTACACGCTTTACGGTCATCGGCACAGCGGCATCTTTCATTTTTTCGCCTTACGACTTACAATGAGGGCAAGCGGCGAGGTGCTCTTCCACAAGTATGCGGCTGTCTTCCGACAGAATTCCGTCAACGTATAACGGCAAAAGATCCTTCACGACTTCACAAGTTATAACTGCCATTTTCCATTTCCTCCTTAATCATCATTCTGGCACGGTGAAATGTCACTCGTGCCCAGCTGTCCGTTTTGCCGAACAGCTCTCCGATGTCTGAAAAAGACAGTTCCCCGAACACGCGAAGGGAGAACACCTCTTTGTACGGTTCTTTCATATTATGAAGAATACGATGAGCCTCTTTTGTATCGAAGCCGGACAGATAGTCATAGTCCGCATAATCGTCCGGACCGTCCGCTTCATTCAGATCGGTGTATCTGGATTGAGTCTTAATGAAATCATAGTATGTATTCTTCGCAATTTGACAAAGCCAGACTTTAACGCCGCACTCCCCGCGAAAAGAGTCTATCTTTTTCAGCGCCTTGAAGAAGGTTTCCTGTGTTATCTCTTCTGCAGTCAGAGAATCACGGGAGATGGAGAGGATATACTTGTAGACTACAGAGAAATAGTCATTATACAGCTTTTCCAGATCCATCTTTTCACCGCCTTCGCATATATGACGATCGAAAACAGAAAACGTTACAATTTTTATAAACTCTATGAGGGGTGAATTAAGTCCTCCTATATTGCTCCCTGCCGATGACGGCAGTGCGGGAGCCTTGAGGCGTCCTCTACAGCAATATATCTTCTTTCTCTTTCCGTGAATAGTGCCCTTGGCGGGGCTTTGCTTCCTCAGCTTTGTACCCGACGATCAATAAAGCCGTTGGCTCAATATCGTCAGCCAACCCGAATTCGCTTTTCAATTTCTTTGGGTCCCAATACATGACCCATATCGAGCCAAGACCTAATTCCGTTGCCTCCAGCATCATATGTGTTGCCACAATACTGGCATCAATGTCACCGCTGGTTTTTCCATCCATCGGCCTTTTCCAGCATTCCTGCTTGCTATAGCAGATCAGAAACGCTAACGGAATATGGTATTTACTTGGAACCACACGATTTAGTTTTATCCTGCCTTCGTCATCGTCAACAATCAAAATACGCTGAGGCTGAAAATTACAGGCTGTCGGAGCGGCTATCCCGGCTTCGATGATCTTGTCGATTTTCTCCTGTTCAACAGGAGCATTGGAATACTCTAATACCGAAAACCTCTGTTTTGATAACTCTAAAAAATCCATAATTGCCTCCGCTCACATTC
>JAFWVB010000007.1 GCA_017518445.1 Oscillospiraceae bacterium
AACACGCATTGTGAAAACAATGCGTGTTTTTTTACCAGTGCATCGCCTTGTTTTTCGTGGCCTTTTCTCCGAGGCGGCTCGCGCTGTTTTCGGGGAAGCGCGAGGTATAGGCGACGCCGGAGCGCGCCATGCGCGCGGAGTGCCTGTTGTAAAAGCCCGCCCATATCACCGACGGAAGCGCGACGGCAAGAAGATACAGCGGTCCGAAAAAAAGCGACTGCACCGTATGGCCGTATTCGTGGACGCGGATGAGCGAGAAGTCGCACTCCGCCACGTTGTCACGGATGAAGATGAATGAGCCGAGCGCAAAACAGCCGAGGCGCGATTTCGGGTGCGCGCCGTAAACAGAGCAGACCGCGCCGTGATATATCTCGACGCGCGTTTTTTTAAGCAGTACGAAAAACGCCAACCCGACGAGGTTTTGAACGACGCCCCAGGTCCACTGGCAAAGGTGGTAGGCGATCATACGAAGGATTTTCATTCTGGCGGGTCAAAAGGCGAAGTTGCCGTCTATGAAGACGGGTATCTCGTCGCCGCCGTGCGTCACGCCGGTTATCGAGAGATCCGGCGTGCCGACCATGAAATCGTCGTGGACGATCGACGAATTAAGCCCCTTTTCGGCGAGCTGTTCCTGCGTCATGTCCGCGCCGCCCTCGATGCATGGATATGCGGCGCCGAAGGCGAGGTGGCAGGAGGCGTTCTCGTCGAACAGCGTGTTGTAAAACAGGATGCCGGAGTTTGAGATGGGGGAGTCGTACGGCACGAGAGCGACCTCGCCGAGATATGACGCGCCTTCGTCGACGGAGATCGCCGTTTCGAGCAGCTTTTGCCCGACCTCGGCTTTGACCTCGATGATCTTGCCGTTTTCAAAACGGAAGCTGAATTTGTCCGCGATGTCTCCGTTCACGATGAGCGGACGGCTTGCGTATACAACGCCGTTCACACCGGTTTTTAGCGGCGCGGTGAACACCTCCTCCGTGGGGATGTTGGCGTTGAAGGAGTGTCCCTGCGCGCATTTCTCGCTTCCGCCCGCCCAGAAATGATTTTCGGGAAGCTCGATAGTGAGATCGGTGCCTAGGGAATTTTTGTATTTGAGATACTTGAAATTATAGTCGTTCAGCGTTTTTACCCGCTTTGCGAGCGTTTCGCAGTGCGTTTTCCACTCCGCGACGGGGTCGCCGTTTTCATAGACGCGGGAGGCTGTCAAAATCGCGTCCCAAAGCGCGTTCATGGCGTTTTTCTCGTTGAGATTGGGGAAAACCTTTTTCGCCCATGACGGTATCGGCAGAGACGCCACGCACCACGGGAAAAAGTTTGCGCCCTGTCTGTCGCGGAACGGCTTGATTGCGGCGCCGGACGATTTGCTCGCGCGCAATAGCCTGTCGGGATCGACGCCGGAGAGATTTTGCGGGTCGCTCGCGTGGATAGAGAGCCACGCCGCCTGCTGCTCGGACGCGCCGTTATAAAGCTCCGACACCCACGGGTGGACGGAGTCGAAAATCGAGTCGTCGGCTCGCAAATATTTTTCGCGCGTCAGAAAGTCGTCAGCCCAGTTCATTACCACCTCGCGGCAGCCCGCGTCGTACGCCGCCGAAGCGCAGAGGCGCGCGAAATAGGCGCACTCCACGGGGGCGGAGATAACTACCGTCTGCCCCTTCTGCACATTGAGTCCGACCTCGATTAGAAGCTTTGCGTAGGCGTTTATTCTGTCATTCATAATTTCCATTTCGATTTCCTCCAGTAATTTTTTATCCGATTTAGATGAAAAATCCAGCTTTTCGTACATATCGGGACGGCGAAATCTCGTCCGTATCACAGACTGCTTTTTTCGCCATAAATCGACCTTTTTGTGGTCGCCGGAGAGCAGTATCTCCGGCACGCGCCTGCCGTTCCAGACATCGGGGCGCGAATACTGCGGATATTCCAAAAGCCCGTCCCAGTGGCTCTCACCGGTGTAGCACTCCTCGTCTGGCAGTACGCCGGGGACAAGCCTGCACACGGCGTCCGCGACAGCCATAGCCGGTATCTCGCCGCCGGTGAGCACGAAATCGCCGATGGATATCTCCTCGTCGACGCACTCCTCTATAAAGCGCTCGTCCACGCCCTCATAATGCCCGCAGACGAATATGAGCTGGTCGTAATCCGCCTTTAGACGCTTTGCGTCCTCCTGGGTGAACACCTTGCCGCAGGGGGACATATATATCGTTCGGACGCGCTTTTCAGCCGTCTGCATGATATGCCTCCAGCAGTCGTAAAGCGGCTGTGCCTGCATGACGCAGCCGCGCCCGCCGCCGTATGGGTAGTCGTCGACCTGATTTTGCTTATTCGTTGTGTAGTCGCGTATCTGATGACAGTCGACGCGGATAAAGCCGCGCTCCTGCGCGCGCCCGAGAATGCTCTCGCACATCATGTCGCCGACGGTGTCGGGGAACAGGGTCATTATGTCTATCTTCATATCATGCCCTCTATAAAACGGATGCGGACAAATCCGCCCTCCGTATCGACCTTTTTGATAAACTCGGGGACGTCGGGGACGAGCGCCTCCGTGCCGCCGCGGTCGAGCACGAACATGCTGTGCGCCGGCATATCGACGACGTCTTTTACGATGCCGAGCGTTTCACCGCTCTCATCGTCGATAACTGATGCGCCTATAACGTCACGGATATAGTATTTACCCTCCGGCAGCGGCGCGTCGGCGCGAGCTATGCGGACGATCTTGTTTTTGAGCGCCATTGCCTTGTCGACGGTATCTACGCCCTCAAGAGACGCGATGACGGCGCCGTTGTGGACGTATGCGTGCTTTACGGCGACCGGAGCGCCGTCTATATGGAATTTTTTGAAGCCGAGCAGAAACTCGGCGGAGTCCGCCCAAGGAATGAGCTTGACTTCGCCGCGTATTCCGTGCGTCCGCACGATCTGTCCGACGTCAAGAAAGCTGTCTTTCATAATCTGTTATCCTCGTTAAAAAATACATTTATGGGACTGCTGTAGAATGCAACTGATTACATTTTACAACAGTCCCATAAAATTTCAACCGATAAAATCAGTCTACTATGTCGACACTGACATACCTGCCCTGTTTTTGAGCGACGGCACGCATGAGCGCACGGATCTCCTTGGCGATTTTTCCGTGTCTGCCTATGACCTTGCCCATATCGCCCGGGGCAACGCGCAATTCAAATACGGTCTCGCTGCCGGTTTCTCTTTCGGTAACGGTGACCTCGTCCGGATTGTCGACAAGATTTTGCGCGATGTAAAGCAAAAGCTCCTTCATTTGGCGAATAAGCCCTCCTTAATTTGCGCTGGCTTTCTTGATCAGCGCCCTGACTGTGTCCGTAGGCTGTGCGCCGTTCTTGATCCAGTAGTTTGCGCGCTCGACGTCGAGCTTTATCTCCGACGGGGACGCGAGCGGATCGTATGTCCCGATCTCCTCTATAAATCTGCCGTCACGCGGGAACTTGGAATCGGCAACGACGATTCTGTAATAGGGATTTTTCTTTGCGCCCATTCTGCGAAGTCTGATTTTGACCATGCTTGTCACCTCCAAAAAATTTTTATCTATTCAGTAAATATCTTAATCGATATAGTACCGCGTGGTTTGCCCGTCACAGCCCGAAAAAGCCGCGTCCGCGTTTGCCGCCGATGCCCCCCATCATGCCGGGCATTTTGCCCTTTGACATCTGCTTTGTCATTGTCTGCATCATCTCAAACTGCTTGAGAAGGCGGTTTACGTCCACGACCTGCGTGCCGCTTCCGGCGGCGATGCGCTTTTTGCGGCTGCTGTTGAGAATGGACGGGTTTTCGCGCTCTCTCGGCGTCATTGATTGGATTATAGCCTCTATTCTGACAAACGCCTTTTCATCGACGCTCGCGCCGCGCAGCGCCTTCGCGTCCATGCCGGGGAGCATGCCTGCGATGTCGGAGATGCTTCCCATGGATTTGAGCTGTCCGAGCTGTTCTAAGTAGTCGTCGAGTGTAAAGCGGTTTTTGCGTAGCTTTTCCGCGAGCTCGAGCGCCTGTTTTTGATCGAAGCTCTGCTCAGCCTTTTCGATGAGCGTAAGCATATCGCCCATGCCGAGTATCCTCGACGCCATCCTGTCCGGGTGGAAAACCTCGATATTGTCGAGCTTTTCGCCCGTGCCGGCGAATTTTATCGGCTTGCCCGTGACGGCTCTCACCGAGAGAGCCGCGCCGCCGCGCGCGTCGCCGTCGAGCTTTGTTAGCATTATACCGTCGATTCCGAGAGCCTCGTCGAATGCGGAGGCGGCGTTTACGGCGTCCTGTCCGGTCATGGCGTCGACGACTAAAAGTATCTCGTGCGGCTTTACGGCGGACGTGATGTTTTTCAGCTCGTCCATCAGCTCCGTATCTATGTGAAGTCTGCCCGCGGTGTCGAGAAGCACAAGGTCGTTGCC
>JAFWVB010000105.1 GCA_017518445.1 Oscillospiraceae bacterium
GAGCCATGCCGGTGAGCTGTTTCTGGAACAGCATACAGATGCCGTTGAGCACGTCGTTTTCCGTCGACAGCACATACGGATCGCGCGGACCGTCGTAGTCGAAGGTCGTTGACAGAAGCGCCTCCGGGAAGTCGCAGTTCGGATAAAAATCCGTCCACTGCCGCTGTCCCTGGAAGCCGCCGACAATGGCGTTGTGTCCGAGCGCCTCCTCCGGGAACTTTTTGGCGAGCTTCTTATTGCCGCGCATAAGATCCTTTATGATGACGTACATCTTGACCGTGAATTCCCAGTCCTTGTCCTTCTGCGCACGGCTCTTCTGGATGTCCTCCGGGTTCTTGTCAAAGCCCTCCTTGCAGTATTTCTTCGCCCATTCAAGAGCTCTCTTATACTCTTCCTTGTCGTAAATACCCTCGGTCATTCGGCGGATTATCTCCACCTCGTCGATAGACTCCACGCGCATACCGAGATAGGACTCCATGAAATCCTGATCCATGATCGAGCCGCCGATACCCATCGTGACGGAGCCGATCTGGAGATAGCTCATGCCGCGCATGGAGGCAACGGCGACAGCCGCGCGACCGAAGCGGAGCAGCATCTCCTGCACGTCGTCCGGCACTGTCTCGTCGTCCTTGTCCTGCACGTCATGTCCGTACATGCCGAATGCGGGAAGTCCCTTCTGCGCGTGCGTAGCGAGCACGGAGGCGAGATATACGGCGCCGGGTCTCTCCGTCCCGTTCAGTCCCCAGACGCCCTTTATCGTGGTCGGATCCATATCCATAGTCTCGGAGCCGTAGCACCAGCAGGGGGTGACGGTCAGGGTGATCTCAACGCCCTCGCGCTTGAACTTTTCCGCACAGGCGGCGCTTTCGGGCACGCGGCCTATAGTGCCGTCCGCAATGACGACCTTGACCGGTGTGCCGTCCGAATAGCGAAGATGTTTTTCATACAGCTCCTTCGCCTTGAGCGCCATGCCCATAGTCTGCTTTTCCAGAGAACCGCGAACATCAAGCGCACCAACGCGCCCATCGATGACCGGTCGGATACCTATTGCCGGCTTTGCGCCGATTAGTTTTCTCTGATCTGCCATGATATGCCCTCCGTTTCTTTTTTGGGTATTCGCAAGCTGATTATAACTGTAACAATATTTAATTTTATGCCGTATAGCTTAATACATATTTTTAAAAATTATACCCCGTATTTTGCTCTTCTCTCCTGTTCCGCCTCTGTGCAGCCATCGTATACCGTGTATCCCGGCAGCGGCAGGATACGCTCGTGGATAGCGTCGAGTATCCAGCTCGCCTGAGGGAAGAAAAATTCGTCGTATTCAAACGGCGGGGTTATCCAGTTGCGCGCGCCGACGACCACGGGCGGCGCGTCAAGATAGTCGAACGCAAGCTCCGTGATGTTCCTTGCCACGTCGTTTAGGAACGAGCCTCTCGCGCAGGCGTCGGATACGAGTACCACACGCCCCGTCTTGCATACAGACTCCAAAATCTTCGTGTAGTCGAGCGGCACAAGGCTGTGGAGATTTATTATCTCCGCCTCGAGCCCGTATTTCTCGGATAGCTCCTTCGCCGCGTCCGCCGCGCGGTACAGGGAAGCTCCAACCGTGAGTATCGTAATATCCGAGCCCTTTCGCACCGTGTTCGTGTCGCCGATAGCGATCTCATAACGCTCATTCGGGACTCCGCCCTCATGGAACTGCTCTCCCACGTCGTATATGCGCTGGCTCTCAAAGAACACAACGGGATCCGTTCCGCGGAGCGCCGTTTCCATAAGCCCCTTCGCCTCCCACGGAGTCGCCGGGAAGCACACCTTGAGCCCCGGTATATGCGCGACAAGCGAGGTCCAGTCCTGCGAGTGCTGCGCGCCGTATTTGGAGCCGACCGAAACGCGCAGAACGAGCGGCATTTTCAGTATGCCTGACGACATCGCCTGCCATTTCGACATCTGGTTGAATATCTCGTCGCCCGCGCAGCCGATGAAGTCGGCGTACATCAGCTCTACAAGAGCGCGTCCTCCGGAAAGCGCATAGCCGACCGCGGTACCGACGATAGCCGCCTCGGATATTGGCGAGTTAAACAGCCGGTTGTGCGGGAGCGAATCCATAAAGCCACGATAGACCGCGAAAGCGCCGCCCCAGTCGCGCACGTCCTCGCCGTAGGCGATGAGCGTCGGGTCCTCGTAGAAGCGGTCGAGTATCACCTCGGAAAGCGCGTCGCGCAGATTAAACATTTTCATCTTGCTGACGGGTTTTCCGTCCTGCGTCACCGTACGGATCTTGCCGGACAGCTTCTGCTTCGCCGGACTTTCGGACAGCGGGTGCGAAACGTCCGGCGCTTTGCCCTCGTCAAAGGAGTCGACCTTCTGATTTGAGAACATCAGCCGCTCCACCACTCCGGGATCTCTGCGGAAATCAACGTATGGGCTTATCTCGGGATCGGCGGCGGCGCGGCATATCATCGCCATGCGCGACGCCGTCTCCTCAAGTATTCCGTCTAAATCGCTATCCTGCGCGACGCCGTCTTTGATCAGCGCCTCGCGGTAGGTTATCATCGGATCGACCGCCGCCCATGCGTCAAGCTCCTCTTTCGTACGGTATGCGTTCTGATCCGAGGTGGAATGTCCGGACAGACGGTATGTTATGGTGTCGAGAAGCACCGGACCCTCTCCGTTTCTCAATAGCTTCAGCTTGCGCTCCATCGCGTCGATAACGGCGAGCGGGTTGTAGCCGTCGATACGTTCCGCGTGCATCTGGCTCGGCATCACGCCGGCGCCGACGCGAGCCACGCAGTCATAGCCCATAGTCTCGCCGCGCGTCTGACCGCCCATGCCGTATGAATTGTTGAATATATTGTACAGTATCGGCATACCGCCCGTGTGATTTTCCCAAAGCGTGCGGAACTGATCCATCGCGGCAAAGGTCATCGCCTCCCAAACGGGTCCGCGACCGACCGCTCCGTCGCCGATGTTGCAGATCACTATGCCGTCTTTTTCGTTGCATTTCTTGAAAAGCGCCGCGCCCGTCGCGATCC
>JAFWVB010000106.1 GCA_017518445.1 Oscillospiraceae bacterium
CCTTTGAGATCAAGGAAGTAGCGGGCAGCGCAGCAGGGTACACGTACGACGACGCGGTGTACACGGTAACGGTCGAGGTAACGGACGGCGGCAGCGGCACGCTTAAGGCGACGAAGACGATCACGAAGACAGTGAACGGCGTGACTACGCCGGCAACCGGGATAGTATTCGTGAACACGTACACACCCGATACGCCGTATATCGACCCGCCGGTCAAAAAGGTGGTCATAGGCAATCCCCCGCAAAAAGGCACATTCACATTCGTTATGAGGGCGGAGTCGAACACCGCCGGATACGCCGTGAAAGACATGCCGATGCCGTACGGAAGCGTGAACGGTGAAAAACGTGTTACCGTTCTCGGCGCGGGCGAATATGAGTTCGGCACGTTCGGCTTCACGAAGGCGGGCACGTATGTGTATTCCGTCTATGAGGAACGCGGCACGGAAAAGGGCTACACCTATGACGCGACACGCTATACGATCACGGTCGAAGTCACCGAGGTAAACGGGCGCCTGGTCGCAAATATGACCATCAGAGACGGCGACGGCAATATCTCCGGTACATGCTTATTTACGAATAAATATGATGAGCCGGACAATCCGCCCGATACCCCGCCCGATACCCCGCCCGACAATCCTCCGGACAATCCGCCCGATACGCCGAAGACCGGAGACGAAAGCAGGCTTAACATGTGGGTGAGCACTATGCTTGGCTCGTTCGGAATGATAGTGGCAGTGGCGTTGTTCGGACGCAGAAAAAAGCGCGCCGATGATCGAAACGCTTAACGCGCAGCAGACCTCATCAGCGGCTTAAAAACAGTTTTATCGCATAAAAATGCGGCGACCTTAACGGTCGCCGCATTTTATTCTTTTATACATTTTACTGCCCCAAATATCTGTGCCGCAGTGTGTGAACCATATCGATATAGCGGTTTTTACAAGCCTCCAACCTGCCGTTTTCTATGTCGTCAAGGCACGGCGACAGATATTTTTCGCGCAGCATGGGATAGACGGCGTCCTTTTCAGCAAACAGGTCAATACAGGTGACTATCGCGGGCGCGATCTCGTAATATTCGTCGATGAGAGCTGTCCCGCCCTCGGACGAGGCGAGATACCCGTCCCGAAAGGCGCGAAACGCGGTCAGCTCATAGCAGTCGTCGGGCTTGCCGCTGTGCTCGCAGACGGCGGTCGTGATAAAGCACAGACCGAGAAACTTTTTGTTGAAGCCCTCGACTATCGTCTCATAATCACCGACCTTGAATTCAAATTTCGGGTACGTTTTCGCCCATTCGTCCCGCAGGGCGAGGCAGAACGGCTCGGACACGTTCAGCTTCAAGCTCCGCACCATCGGGACAAAATACAGCGCGATGACGAATCTCAACTGATCGAGCGCGGAGGTCGGCTTCGAAGACGCCGCTACATGCTCCGCGACGCCGCCCATAAACGCGCTGACCGCGTTGCTTTTGACCGTCTCGCCGTCGGCGGCATACAGCTCCTCGAGCGCGGCAAACAGCGGCTTATATTTTTCGCGGTATTCCTTAAAGCTCGACAGATAGCTGTTCCTGTTGAAATCCCGCATTATATCGCGGTTATCTATCACGCACCCCGCGAGAGCTGCCATCACGTCGCCGTCAAAGCGGGCGATATTTTCATTCGTCTCCATCTTCCTCGCTCCTTTTCGTCTCTTCCTCTAAATATTTCGCCTTCGCGAGCAGCTCTTCCTCCTCGCGCTGCTCGCGCAAAAACTCCTCATATTCGCGCTTTGAGCGCGCCGCCTCCGCCTTTAGCTGCAAAACCGAGCGCACGATGCTGAATATCCCGACGAGCACGAAAACAACGGCGGCGAGATAGAAATACCAGTTGTCGCCGCGTATGCCGACCGCCAGATTTTCGGAGACGAGCTTCCACGCGAGGTAAATGAGATACAGACCCACTATTATAAAAAGTATCGAATTCATGCTGCCGCGCTTTCCGGAGTTCTCCCCGCCCGCATCGTTCCGCCG
>JAFWVB010000107.1 GCA_017518445.1 Oscillospiraceae bacterium
CCGCTTTTCCCGTTCGTCAGCTCTCATTTCTCCAGCTTTTCCTCAACTATCTTCCGCAGAATGCGTTTACTCTCCTCAAGGTCACAGTACGTAGTGTCTACATAAACGGCGTCGGCGGCGGGCTTTAATGGCGCGAGGGCGCGGCTGCTGTCGTTTTTATCGCGGTAAAACTGATCCGCCAGCACGTCCTCATACGTCGTCTCTATCCCCTTTTCCGTAAGCTCTATAAATCTGCGCTTCGCCCGCGTTTCGGGGCTTGCCGTGAGAAAAATTTTTATCTCCGCGTCGGGAAGCACGACCGTTCCTATGTCACGACCGTCCATTATTACACTGTTTTCCTTTGCGAGTTTGCGCTGTTTTTCGAGCAGAAACCGCCGCACATCCGGCATCGCCGACACATCTGATGCGTATATCGACACCTCCGGAGTTCTGAGAAGGCTCGTCACGTCCTCGCCGTTTAGTATCATGAGCTGCGCGCCGTCATTGTACCGCATCTCGACGTCGATCTCCGGCAGCGCGGCGGATACCGCGGCGGCGTCCTTTGAGCCTATGCCCTTTCTTAAAACGTAAAGACCGACCGAGCGGTATATCGCGCCCGTATCGACGTAAATAAACCCGAAATCAGCGGCGAGCATTTTTGCAAGCGTGCTCTTTCCCGCGCCGGAGGGTCCGTCGATGGCAATGTTTATTATCTTCATTTTAGCTCCTCACTTAAAGAAAAATCTATCTCGTATGCGATCCGGCGGCATAAGCCGTAGACCATGCTATCTGCAGATTGAAGCCGCCAGTATATGCGTCCACATCTATGACCTCTCCCGCGAAAAACAGCCCCGTCACGAGCTTCGACTCCATCGTTTTCGGGTCGATCTCCTTTACACTCACGCCTCCGCGCGTGATTATCGCGTCCTCTACCGATCGCGTGCCGGAGATAGTAATATCAAACGCCTTGAGTGTCTTTATAAGCTCCGACCGCTGTGCGCGAGTCACGGAATTGACCTTCGTCTCCGGCGGTACGCCGGAGCGCTCCACGATTACCGGAACCATTTTTCTCGGCAGCAGATCACCGAGCGCGTTTGAAAAATCGCGGTTTGAATACTTCTCAAAATCGCGCAGTATGCGCTTGTCGAGCGTCTTTTCATCGAGCGCGGGCTTTAAGTCTATCGAAACGCGGCAGCTATCGCCGTCAAAACGGCTTATATGCGCGCTCGCCGAAAGTATAAGCGGACCCGACAGCCCGAAATGCGTGAACAAAAGCTCACCGAAATCCTCAAATATCGCGCGCTTACCGCCGTCAAAAACAGTGATGCGTATATTTTTTAGCGACAGCCCCTGAAGCTCGGCGCATACGTGATCCTTTGAAACGAGCGGTACAAGTGACGGCTTCGGCTCCGTTACCGTGTGACCGAGCGCCAGCGCAAAGCGGTACCCGTCTCCGGTCGAGCCTGTCGCGGGATATGACGCCCCGCCCGTGCATATTATCACGTTTCGGCACTCAATCTCCGTTTCTCCCGTTTTTACGCCGATGACCGCGCCTCCGCTTTCCAATATTTCCTCGGCGTTTTCGTAAAGCACCTTGACTCCGCGTCGCTTCATCTCTCGCCGCAGAGCGCAGACTATATCCGCCGCCCTGTCCGAAACGGGAAAAACACGCCCTCCGCGCTCCGTTTTAAGCGGTACGCCGAGCGTTTCAAAATATTCCATCGCTTCAGACGGAGTAAAGCCGTTCAGCGCGCTGAATAAAAAACGCCCGTTCGTCGGCACGTTATCCATGACCTCGCACACGGAGCAGTTGTTTGTGACGTTGCACCTGCCCTTTCCGGTTATGCCGAGCTTTTTTCCCGTGTACTCGCTGTGCTCTATCACAACCGTTTTCTGACCGCGCACCGCCGCAGTGATTGCCGCGAGCATTCCCGCCGCGCCGCCGCCGACAACGACCGTGTCAGCGGATATTTTTCTCATATACGTCGTAAGCCTCCCAGATATTTTCAAGCCGCTCAAACTTCGCTGCAAGGTCGCCGTTTGCTTTTGAGGCAGTCGCGGCGATAAGCGCGTTTATAAGGCTCAACGGCGCGACGAGCGAATCGAGGAACGACACCATATCGCTCTTGGCGTACAGCTTTATATTCGCCGTCTGCGCCAAAAGGCTCGTCTCGTTATCGGTAATGCCGATGACCTCCGCGCCGTTGTCGAGCGCGAACTGCATAGCCTTTATCGTCCTCCGCGAATACCGCGGGAAGCTGATTGCGATAAAGACGTCGTTTTTTCCTATCCGCATTATCTGCTCAAAAATCTCTATCGAAGAATTTTCGTTGACGACGTGGACGTTCGGAAATATCAAATTCATGTAAAAACCCATGAAATTCGCGAGCGCCGACGATGAGCGCAGACCGAGGATATATATATGCTCCGCCTTTACTATCTCATCCACCGCGCGGTCAAAGCTCTCGTGATCGAGCTCCTGCAGCGTGTGCTTTATCTTATCTATATCGGATGTAAGCACCGAAGCGGGTATATTGTCCTCCGTAATAAGATCTCGCGCAACCGCTATCCTCTGCACGCTTGTCAGCCTGCTTTTTATCATCTCCTGCATCGCCTTGCGCATGACGGGATACCCGCCGTAGCCGAGATCCGACGCAAATCGCACGACCGTGGACTCGCTGACCCCGACAGTCGCGCCGAGCTTTCCGGCGGTCATAAACGCCGCCTTATCGTAGTTTTCCATTATGTAACCGGCGATTTTCTTCTGTCCCTTTGAAAACTTGCATGTGGCAGTTGAAATGACGGCTAAAACATCTTTATCCATATCCGCAAACCCCTATATAAGAAATTAAATTGACAGCAAATAATGCAAACTCTACTGTTGCAAGCATAATAATAACTGATAACTCCGCCAAATACAAGGCATAATTTGCATTTTTTGACCGAAATTCCTGCAATATTTATTCCGTCAGCGATTTGACCTCCTCATCGGTCAAATATCGCCACTCTCCTTCCCTGAGCTCTCCGAGCTCAAGGCGCCCCACGGCGACACGCTTAAGGCTTTTAACGCGAAGCCCCGCAAGAGAGCACATCTTCCGTATCTGCCTGTTTCGCCCCTCGTGTATGCTGATAACAAGCTCCGCCCGATTCTTATCAGCCTCGATAATCTCCACCTCCGCCGGTCTTATGCGATAGCCGTCTATATCCATCGGCTCCGACAGCATCGGCACATTCTCAATGGCGCCGCTGACGCATACCTCATATCTCTTTACCTTTTCAAATGACGGGTGCATGAGCCGGTTTGCAAAGTCACCGTCGTTCGTGAACAGCAATAGCCCCTGCGACGCCATATCGAGCCTCCCCACCGGATAAACCCTGTACCCCGCGCCGGAAACAAGCTCAGATGCAGTTTTCCGCGAAAATTCATCGCTCATCGTAGTCACATAGCCTACAGGCTTATTTAACATTATGTAAACTGATTTGTCCGCCTTTTTGATCGCGTTTCCGTCGATAGCTATCTCGTCGCGCTCCGCGTCGGCGCTGTCTCCGAGCGAGGCGACCCGCCCGTTCACGGTCACGCGACCATCCGATATGAGTTTTTCAGCCGCCCGCCGCGACATAAGCCCGCTGGCGGCTATTATTTTCTGAAGTCTCTCCATACAGCGTCTCCGCGCCGTCGAGTCAAAGCGACGCGACGGCTGTATTATTCTCCGTAAATGTGTTTTTTTCGTCCGATACGGATCGTCGCCCCGCCGAGTAAAACAGCTTGACGCTCTCCCTGTATTTCCCGTTAACGTACACGTCCACCCTGCCGGCGAGGCTTCCGCGCTCCACGGGCGCGTAGACAAATTTCGGCAGTATCACGCGCGTTTTCACCTCGTCGCCGCTTAAAACGGTGAGCGTAAGCTCCCTTTCGGCGGTAACTTCGACATATTCCTCTGTTCCCGATATAACGGGCATCTTGTAAAATACAGTACCCGC
>JAFWVB010000008.1 GCA_017518445.1 Oscillospiraceae bacterium
CTTTTTCATGTCCGCGATGATAACAGACGGCAGCTCTCTGTTATTATATCTGTTTTCAAGCGCAAAATAGGCGTATTTCCCGATTTTCGCCTTATACATCGTCTCTATATCCGGCGTCGCCGAGCCGAGCAGCAACAGCGCGTCATGGTAGACGCTTCTGAATTTTGCGACCTCGCGCGCGTGATAGCGCGGAGTGTTTTCCGATTTGTAGGTATATTCCTGCTCCTCGTCGATTATTATGACGCCGATATTTTTGAGCGGCGCGAAAACGGCGGAGCGCGTGCCTATCACGACGTCGACCTCTCCGGCGTTTACGCGCTTCCATTCGTCGTAACGCTCGGCACAGGTAAGCGAGCTGTGCAAAACGGCGATCCTGTCGCCGAAATGCTCGGAAAAAACGCTTACAAGCTGCGGCGTGAGACCGATCTCCGGCACGAGCACGATCGCGCTCTTTCCGTTTTCAACCGCCTTTTTTATGAGCTTAATGTATATCGCGGTCTTGCCGCTTCCGGTCACGCCGTGCAGAAGCGCCGCCTCCGCGCGTTTTTGCTCCAAAAGCGCCGAAAGCCGCTCAAAAACCGCGCTCTGTTCTTTATTTAAAACGATCTCTCCGGCGGGCGCGTCCGTCTCATAAGCAGGTCTGCGATACGCCTCATGCTGAGTCAGTGAGACCACATTCTGCTTTACGAGCGCGCGCACCGTGTTCGCCGACGCTCCCGTGAAATAACAAAGCTCCTTCAAGTCAGCGGAGCCTATCGCCGCCAAAAGCTCCAAAATCGCCGACTGCTGCGGCGCGCGTGCGCGCTTCTGATGCGCAAGCTCCAAAGCCTCCTCGCCGGAAATGCACAGCTCCGCGACAGACACGACCTTGTCCTTTACCCGGCGCTCGCCGTCCTTGAACCACATCCCGGCGGGCAGCATCGCGTGTACCGCGCTGTAAACCGTGCAAAACCACTGCTCGTGCATCCATGCGGCGAGCCGCACCATCTCATAATCGAGCACCGGTGCTGGGTCGAGCGCGCTCTCGATCATCTTCAGCTCGCGCGTACGCTCGCCGCTTTTTCCGGCGAGTATGACCCCCTCCGTCCGCCGGTTGCTTTTGCCGAAAGGGACGATGACGCGCGCGCCGAGCACGGCTTCGCTTTTAAGCCGATCGGGTATCAGATATGAATACGGTCGGTCTATCGAAAACGCGACGCCCGATACCGCGACCTGCGCTATTAGTTCTGATGCCAAAACGCGCCCCTCCCCTATGCCGATAAATCCGCTGCCGCGTGTATCCCCTCGGCAGCGGAGCGTATCAGTCCTTATTCATGTAATCCCTTACGTCTACAGTCCCGTCGTCAATATCCTTTATCGCGAGCGACACGGGCTTTACGTCGAGCCGCTCTCCGCACTCCTCGGCGTTTTGTGCAAGCTCCCTCGCGCGCTGTGCGATAACATTTACAAGGTAATACCTGCTGTTCAGCTTTTCGAGCAGGGACGAAACAGATGGATAAAGCATCATGACAAATAATCTTCCTTTCCGTTATTTTCGGTTTTGGTTCTTATATTTTGTACAATAGTATACAACTCATTGACCGCGGTTTCAAGCTCGTCGTTCACGACGACGAAATCGTATGTTCCCGCCATCGCCATCTCCTTTTTAGCGCGGCGCAGGCGTCGTTTTATCTTCTCCTCCGTCTCGGTGGAGCGTTTTCGGAGTCTCTGCTCAAGCACCTCTATGCTCGGCGGCGTTATAAACACCGATATAGCCTCCGGTATGCGCTTTCGGATATTTTTATGCCCCTCTATCTCAACGTCTAAAAAAACATCGATGCCGCAGGAAACGTGCGCCTCTATCGGCGCGAGCGGCGTGCCGTAATAATTTCCGGCGTACTCCGTGTATTCCAAAAATTCGCCGCCCTCTATCATATCAAGAAATTTTTCTCTCGATATGAAATAATACTCACGCCCTTCCGCCTCGCCGGGGCGCGGCTCTCTCGTAGTTGCGGAAACGGAGAAAAAATAGTTTTCAAGCCTCTCGAACACGCGCTTCAGCACCGTGCTTTTCCCGCTTCCCGATGGGCCGGAAATAATAAAAATATCTCCCTTACTCATCAGCCGCCACCATGTCCTCTCCGTCTTTTTCCGGCTTGAACGGAAGCCTTCCGGCGACCGTCTCCGGCTGGATCGCGGAGAGAACGACGTGTCCGCTGTCCATAATTATTACCGCCCTCGTTCTGCGCCCGTATGTCGCGTCCACAAGCTGCCCCTTCTCGCGCGAATCGGAAATTATCCTCTTTATCGGCGCGGATTCCGGGCTGACGATCGCGACTATTCGGCTCGCTGAAACCATATTGCCAAATCCGATATTCACTAACTTCATTTATATCTCTCCCCGCAGCCTTTATTCTATATTCTGTATCTGCTCGCGTATTTTTTCTATCTCCGACTTTATATCCACGACCGTGTGCGCCATCGACGTGTCTCCGCATTTTGAGCTTATCGTGTTCGCCTCCCTGTTCATCTCCTGAACGAGGAAATCGAGCTTTCTGCCCACGGGCTCGTTGAGCATTAAAATGTCGCGAAACTGCGCTATATGGCTCCGGAGGCGCACCGTCTCCTCATCTACGGCAACCTTGTCGGCGTATATCGCCGCCTCTGTCAATATACGCGCCTCGTCTATCGTCGTAGAGCACAAAAGCTCTTGCATCTTCTGTGTGAGCTTCGCGCGGTATTCCTCGACCGTCTGAGGCGACCGTATCTCAATTACCTCAACGTGCTTTTCTATCGCAGTGAGCCTGCCGGATATGTCGTCAAATAGCCGTTTTCCCTCGGCAGAGCGCATATTGTCAAACGCCTCGAGCGCCTCCTTTAGTATCGCCGTCAAATCGTCCCTCAGCTCGTCCGCCGCCTGCTCACGCTTTTCGACGGTAAGCACGTCCGGAAGCCTCGACAGCGAATACGCAGACAACTCGCACGGCGCGCCGGAAACCTCTCCTATGCGCCCTATAGCGTCCATATACGCATTTAACAGCGGCTCGTTCACGTTTATCACAACGTCATCGCATTTTGACGAGTCCACCGTGACGAAAACGTCGAGCTTTCCCCTCGATATGCGCTCCTGTACGGTCGATTTTATAACGTCCTCAAGCGCCGTATATACGCGCGGTATGCGGACGCTGCAATCAAGATATCTGTTGTTCACGCTCCGAAGCTCGACGGATATCTCAAGTTTGCCGGAAAGTCCGGATGCACAGCCGTAGCCCGTCATGCTTTTTATCATTATATCCCCACCTGACGTTTATTTTATGTGTTTTGAGATCCGCGCAAGATACAGCCCGATTACCTTTGAAACGCCGATGTCAAAAATCACGAAGCAAACATTGAAAACGACGTATATTGGGAGCATACCCCAATCGAGCCCCAAAAAATCCTTTACAAGACCGCTGAATAAGAGCAGTATCGCCGTCAGCGCGGCGTTTGCCGAAAGGAGCTTTATAAGCCACTCCAACGCCCTGCTTTGTCTGTTCTCCGCAATGGATTTAATGATCGGATAATACCCGAAAAACAGCGTATAAAGCAGCGGCGCGGATTTTTCGGGGACGATCAAAAAGCCGAGCAGCACCGTGACGACATATACCGCACAGCCCCCCTTGACAGTCGCCTCTATAACGGCGGCGATACCCAAAAGCGACGACGCCGCGACGATGCCGAGCCTGCCTGTCGGGGAAACGGACGCGATATACAGAATCGCTACCGAGAGCGCCGCAAGCATCGCGCAAACCGCGATGAACCGTGATTTTTTCTTCATGTTCAGCGGCAGTTACAGCACATCTTCATGCACATAAGTATCGAACATATAGCGCAGGCGTCAAGCCCCGCGCTTTGGTTATAGCCCGCGGGTCTATATGCCTGTCCGCCGCGCTCCATATAATTTAGCGCCTGGAGATATTCCGCGTTTCCCGGGTCCATGCTGACCGCGCGGCGGTACATATCGTGCGCCTCGTTATACCAGCCCTTCCTGTAATACACGCTGCCCATCAGAAAATGCCACTCCGCGTTTCTGTTCGACGCGCTGTCCAAAAGCTGCTCCGCGCGGCTTATATCACCCCGGTTCAAGGCGTCTCTGACCGCCGCGAAATCAGTGTGTCCGGAATAGCCAGAGCCGCCGCTGTACGAACTGCCGTAAGCGCCGCCCGCGCCGCTGTATGAAGTACCCGATCTCTGCTTTGTTATCGCGTCGTAAGCCTCGTTAATATCCTTCATCTTCTCCTGCGCGAGATCGGCAAGAGGGTTGTCGTGATAGTTGTCCGGGTGATATTTCCGCGCAAGCTCGCGGTATGCCTTTTTAATGTCTTCATCTGATGCGTTCGGGGACACACCCAAAACGGAATACGGATCTTTCATATCTGCTCCTGTTTATTTTTTTATATGCAGGCGGTAATCTATATCTTCATACTCGCCCGCGAAAACCTGCCGAGTGACCTCGGGCATTCCGAGGTAAATTATGTTTTTAAGGATCCCGTGCCACGGATTTTCCGGCATAAGCGAAAACGCGGCGCTTATATCGTTTAGCGAATGCGTAAGCGTCAGCTTCAGCTCCGCCGCGGTATTCTCACTCAAAACTCCGTCCGTTATGCCGAATTTCAGCGCGATCGGGTTGTAGTTTTGCCTCTCACAGTCCTTTTTTATATCATTCACAGCGTCCGATATATAAATCCACCTGCCGGTATGGTATAAAAGCTGTGAGATGACTCTCGATCTCGCTTCGTCCTTGATATGCGCCGCGGCGCCCGCCAAAAGCGCGGCAAATCGGTCTGCCGCTTTATCTATCGACGGCTCGTTTGCGCTCTCAAGCGCGGCAAGCTCGTCCAAATTTGCCCTCACAAGCTCGTCAAATTCCGCGTATCTGCCCGCCGCTTTCCGGTAAGCACCCTTGAGAAGCGCCGCCGATACGCCGGACGCCGCCGCCTTTCCGAACGCATCGTCGGACGCCGAGTCGCGTAGCTTCCAATATGTCAGAATAACGCTGTAACCCGCGCAAAGCTCGAAAAGCTCGTTTCGAGTGCACGACGGGCATTTTTTAAAAGGGTTTGTCACGCATGCTTCTCTTTTGTATTCAACTGGTCGGCTGTCTTCCCACAACAGCATCGCCAAAAATACGAAATCATAGCTCAAAAAAGCGCGTGAAAACAGCCCGTAGCACTCCCCAAGGCAGTGACAAAGCGCGCAATAGCACGCTTTGTACTGCTCATATTCCAAAACCTTAAGCTCCGGCTTCAACGGTCTTACATATCCGAACATGGGGATACCTTTACTGGTTCGATACGACGACGGTGACAGTATAGCTGCCTATCGCGTCTATATCCGTAAAGCCGTCTATAACTACCCGCGCGTCGACCGAGAACGTACCGGAGTTGTTTCCGAGCTCGCTCAAATTCGCGATAATGTGGATGTTGCTCGCGTCTATCTTATCGAGATCCGCCGCAGGTCCGCGAAGCAGAACGTTTACACTCTGCGTAGTAATGCTTGTCACGTTAAGGTTTGATGGCACATTGCGCGTCGATATGTTGTCGCACACGACGGTTTTCGTATCGAGTCCGAGCACCGTTATCACCACGTTCGCCGTCGTATCTCCGGTCAGATTTGTCGTGCCGTTAGGCACGGCGATAGCCATGCTCTGCGTCAGAGTGGTGCTGAAGCTCGTAAGGTCCACGGTTCCGAGCTCTATCTGATTTATACCCTCAAGATCCTCCGGTCTGCCGCTCAGCATTATCGACTTCGGCTCTATTTTCACCGTGTAGTTATCCTTGACGGATACAGACGTATCGGCGATATTTACGGTCAGCGCGACCTCCTTTACGGTAAGCACCTCAAGAGTCACGATAACGCTCGACATATCGGTTTTAAGATGCGTCATATCGACGGCTTTTCCGTTTTTGTCGATAAGCGCGAAGCCGACCTCCTGCTCGATCGTGCTCGTCACCTCAAAGCCGGCGTTAAGCTCTACCCAGGCGTGGTCGATCTGCGAGACTATCTCGTCGGGACCGGACACTGTTATCTCATCGACGTTGAAGGCGACAGGTTCGCTTGTATAGCCTTCCGCGACAGTGCCGTTGAACGTGCCCTTGACAGGCACCTTCACTCTTGAAAGCCGCTCAACATGCACGGCTATATAATTCGCGGATTGCCCGGTTTCTATGATTCCGCCGCTGTTTATCGTCTCCGGATAGTGTATTTTGTAGGTAAGCTGGTACGTCCCCGGCGTCGCACCGTAGGACGACACGAGATCCGCCAAATTTACCGTCACCTGCACGTTGTCACTGCTCAGCTTTGAGACCGTGTTGCGCTTGCCCGTTGCCCTGAACGACAGCGTTTTCGCGCTTATATCGGTCATTATCAGAGAGTTTTTCTCCAAAATATCCGAGTTCTCAAACGTTATCGGCACCGATGTTATCGACACGGATACGTCCGGATTTTCAACGTATTCCACATACGACCACAGCGCTAAGGAGATGATAACGGAAATAATGATATAGAGAACGCGCGTTCCCCAAACGGGTCTGTTTTTATTCGTCATTTCCTGTCACCTGCCGTCTTAAAAAGAGAAAATTTTTTCCGCTTGGTCTTTGTTTCCTCCGGAATCAACTCATTTTTCAAAAGTCTGCGGAACGTCTCCGGCTTGAGGTTGCGCTTCAGCATGCCGTTCACGGCGACAGACACGGAGCCCGTTTCCTCCGACACAATTATCACGACGGCGTCCGCCCTCTCGCTCATTCCTATCCCCGCGCGGTGTCTCATGCCGAGCTCGTTGTCGAGCGCGTTGGATGTAAGCGGAAGCATACACGCCGCGCCCGCGATCCTGCCGGAGCGAATTATTACCGCCCCGTCGTGCATCGGAGATTTAGGATAGAATAGATTCTTTATAAGCTCCGTCGCGGGAAGGGCGTCGATTATCGTGCCGGTGTTTATATATGACTCTAAATTATTGCTGCGCTCTATGACTATCAGCGCGCCTATCCTGTACGACGACATGTGATCGCACGCCGCGGCGACCTGCTCTATTATCTTTTCGGTCTCGTAAACGCCTGTTCGCAGGTTCAATATACTTCGGAAATCGCTGCTGCCCATTTTTTCAAAAAGACGACGTATCTCCGGCTGGAAAAGCACGACGAGCGCGAGTATACCGAGCTCAAACGTCTTTCCGAGCAGATAGCTTATGACGCTCAGCTTCAAAAGATTCGTTATCCAAAGGATTATTACGAGCAGCATAATGCCCTTCACGACATTTGCGGAATTCGTCTTTCGCACGAACGTCAGCAGACTGTACACGAGCACGGCGATAATAGCCATGTCGATAGCGTCCCAGACCGATATGGTCGAGACGATATTTCGGAAAGTATTCAAAATATTGCCGATGTTTGTCATAAGCACGATCTCTCCGATTTACGAGTTTTCTTCAAATTCCTGCATTTTTCTTAAATATCATTATAGTCCAATTTGCGC
Organism: Oscillospiraceae bacterium; assembly: GCA_017518445.1. Classification (GTDB taxonomy): domain Bacteria; phylum Bacillota; class Clostridia; order Oscillospirales; family Oscillospiraceae; genus RGIG6097. The sequence continues at coordinate 7,492 of JAFWVB010000008.1, forward strand.
AGAATGGCAATAAACTTATTCAAGAATTTGTTAATATATTTATAATTTTTTTGCCTTTATCCGTTTCATCGCGTCGAAAAGGGCGTATATATCGTCCTCCGTATTGAACGCGGACACGCTTATTCTGACCGTGCCCCTCTTATCCGTACCGGCGGAAGCGTGCGCCGACGGGGCGCAGTGAAGCCCCGCGCGCACTGCGATTCCGAGCTCCGAAAGGCTCTCCGCGCACTCCTCGGACGACATATCCGCAACGGCGAAGGACATGACTCCGCCCTGCGCGCCGGCGTCCTCGGTATAATAAAGCTCTAACCCTCCGATGCCGCTCAAAAGCCTGTGAGCAAGATCTATAAGCCGACGCTCATGCCGCTTTATACGGTATTCTCCGATTTTTCGCACAAAACGAATACCCTCAGAAAGTCCGGCTATGCCGGGCATATTGTGCGTACCCGCCTCGAGTCTGTCTGGATATACATCCGGCATATCCATAAGCTCGGAATTACTACCGGAGCCTCCAAACATAAGGGGCTGCGCGCGGACATTTTCTCCGATGAGCAAAAGCCCTGTCCCCTGCGGTCCGTAAAGCCCCTTATGCCCCGGCATTGCCGCAAAGCTCGCGCCGAGATCTTCGATATTCAGAGTTTCCGCACCCGCGCTTTGAGCCGCGTCTATTATCAGCGGCACGCTGTATTTTCTGCACATCTCCGCCACCTCGTCTATCGGCAAAATAAATCCGAAAACATTGGAAATATGTGTGCATACCGCGACGTCCGCGCCTCGCATCAGTTCTTTTCGAAAGCTGTATACAACGGCATTTTTATCAAATAGCCCGCCTCTCGCTACACGTATATCCGCGCCGACTGCGTGAAGCGGACGCATGACCGAGTTGTGCTCATATCCGGACACGACTGCGCGGCTTCCCCTGCCCGCAAGACTCCGTATTGCTATATTGAGCGCGTGCGTAGCGTTCATAGTAAAGATAACATTCTCCGGCGAGCAGACGCCGAACATCTCCGCGGCGGTCTCGCGGCAGTCGAACGCCGTTTGGGCGGCGCGCATCGACGCTTCATGTCCGCCTCTGCCGGGGCTTGCGAGAGTTTTCACCGCCGACGCCATGCTCCGCGCCACAGCGTCCGGCTTTATCAGCGTAGTCGCGGCGTTATCAAGATATACCATCTCAAACCTCCGCGTAATTTTCGTAACCGTACCACGCATACACCTTTATCGGCTGTAAACCCGTATTATTCAAAAGCTCAAGCGAGCGCGAAAGCCACTTTTCAGCGAGCCTTACGCAGTAGCCGCAGCCGTTCGTAGCGATCTCCTTCGGTATCCTTGAGATCGACGCCGGTATTCCGGCGCTTTTCAGCACCTTGCTCGCCCTTTGCGCGTAAGTCAGCGACCGACAAATTAAAAGATAATTTGTCACGATTATTCTCCTTCCGAAATAATGAAATCGACCGACACAATGCCGGTCGATACATAATATGCCGAAAGAAGCGAGATGTTTAAGTCAGAAGCGTCACCGCGTGCGCGGCTATAGCATCGCCGCTTCCGGTAAAGCCGAGTCCCTCCTCCGTCGTCGCCTTTACGCTCACACATTTAACGTCGATGAGCAGAGCATCAGCGAGACTTGCGCACATCTGCGTGATATACGGCGCCATCTTCGGCTTTTGCGCGACGATCGTCACGTCGATATTCGATATCTCAAAGCCGTTCTCATTTATCATTTTCCGCACGGTACGCAAAAGCTCCATGCTGTCGGCGTTTTCAAACGCATCGTCCGTATCCGGAAACAGCGCACCTATATCTCCGAGCGCCGCCGCGCCCAAAAGCGCGTCCATAACGGCGTGCGCGGCGACGTCCGCGTCAGAATGCCCCAGAAGCCCGCGCTCATAAGGCACCTCAACGCCGCAGAGCACGAGCCTGCGCCCCTCTGTCAGTCTATGCACGTCATATCCGTGTCCTATCCTCAAGCACTGTGCCCTCCCGAAGCCAAAATCGCCTCCGCCATCGGAATATCCTCCGGAGTCGTTATCTTAATGTTGCCGAATGAGCCCTCCGTCAGCCGTACCTTGACGTTTATCGCCTCGACAGCCATGCAGTCGTCGGTCAGCTCCAGCTCCGATTTTAGCGCGTTTTCCATCGCCGCCTTGAAAATATCCGCGTTGAACGCCTGAGGCGTCTGCACGGCGAAAAGCGTTTTCCTGTCCGGCGTTCCCGTAACGACACCGCCGTGCGCCGTCTTTACCGTGTCCTTGACCGGAACCGCTGGAGCCGCGGCGTTGAACCGTATCGCCGCGTCTATAGCCGCGTCTATAACGGAGCATGTAACGAGCGGGCGCGCGCCGTCGTGTACGGCGATAATGTCCGCGTCCTTCGAGACGGCAAACGTGCCTATATGCACAGACTCTGTCCGCGTTTCACCGCCGGATATTATTTTAGCGACCTTGTTTATACCCCATTTCTGGCACAAAAATGCGATCTCATCTATCCGCTCGCTTCTCGCGACGACAATGATCTCATCGACCTTATCCGAGCTCTCCACGGCGAGCAGCGTCCTTATAAGCACCGGCATTCCGGCGAGCGTCATAAAAAGCTTGTCCTCCTCGCCCATGCGAGAGGATGCGCCCGCGGCGGGGATAATAACGGAGCAGAAATGCCCGCTGCTATTTTTCTCTCGTTTTTTCTTTTTGAAAATTTTTGAAAAAATACCCATTTTACCGCCCTTAAAGCGCACTGCCGCAGCATTGCAGAGCGTCCATTATCCGTGCCTCCGCCTGCTGTGATGTAATGCCTGTCACAAGAACGATCTCCGAAATCACTATCTGCTTTGCCGAGCGCAGCATTTTACGCTCTCCTGTGGACAGCGATTTGCGCTTGTCGCACTCTACAAGCCCTTTGATAACTCCGGCGACCTCCCACAGATCCCCGCTTTTGATTTTTAGCATATTTTCGCGGTAGCGCTTGTTCCAGTTGGAGTTTATTTCTATCTTTATATCGGAAAGTCCGCAAAACAGCTTCTCGATAGAGTCGCAGTCTACGACGTGCCGCACGCCGATCTTCTCCGCCGACTCCACGGGGATAAGCACCGTCATTGCGCCGTTTCCGATTATCAGCTCATAATAATCCTTCTTCTCGCCGCTTGTTTTCCGCGTGACGATTTGGCTGATGACGCCGGCGCCATGCATTGGATGTGAAATTTTATCGCCGACGTTGAACATGGTTAACTCCTTAAAAACGTAATGAGTATAATTTGCCAAAAATATTATACAGCACCTTGGATATAAATGGCAAGTGAAAAATTAAATAAATCCGAAAAAATAACGACCGAAGACGCCAAAAAACGCCTCCGGTCGTAAATCTTTGATATAAATTACTCTTTTTCCGCTTCCTCGGTGGTTTCTTCGACCGCCTCGACAGCGGCTTCAGGAGCATCGCTCGCGGCATCGACAGCATCCGCCGCTTCTTCCTCTACGGCTTCGACGGTTTCGCTGACGGCTTCCTCCGCCGTCTCCGCGACCTCCTCGACAGCCTCGGCTGCGGCTTCCTGAACAGCCTCAACGGCTTCCGCAGTTTCCGCGGCAGTCTCCTCCGCATCTTCGACGACAGCATCAACCGCGTCCTCAGCGGATTCCTCCGCCTCGACCGCCTCAGGCTCCGCCGACGGCGCGATAAGCGCGCGAATACTCAGCGATACCTTCTGCTTTTCATTGTTTATGTCGATGATCTTGACGTCTACCGACTCGCCCTCGGTGAGGACCTCGTCGGGCTTGCCTATGCGGCGGTCCGCGATCTGCGAAATGTGTATAAGTCCGTCTATGCCGGGGATTATCTCGGCAAAAGCGCCGAACGGCATGAGCTTGACTATTTTAACGTTGGCAATGTCGCCGACCTTGTAGATATTTGTGAACGTTATCCACGGATTTTCGCCCTTGCCCTTGTAGCCGAGCGAAATTTTCTTCTTTTCCTTGTCAAAGGATATTACGAAAACGTCTATCGAATCTCCGACGGAGAGCATATCAGCGGGCTGACGGATGCGGTTCCAGCTAAGCTCCGAAACGTGTACCATGCCGTCCACGCCGCCGATATCGACGAACGCGCCGTACGACGTGAGCGACTTGACAACGCCCGTGTACTCCTTGTTCTCCGCTATCTCCTCCCAGACCTTTTCGGCGCGCGCCTTGCGCTCCTCGAAAGCCACGGCTCTGATAGAACCGACGACGCGTCTGCGGGACTGATTTACCTCGGTAATGCGGAGCTTTACGGGCTTTTTAAGAAGCTCTGTCATCGCCGCGTCACGCGGAAGACCGGTCTGCGAGGCGGGGACGAACACGCGCAGTCCCTTAACAGAAACAACTACGCCACCCCTGTTTTCCTCGGTCACGATGCCCTCGACAGTCTCTTTTTCCTCTCTTATCTTGTCGATCTCATTCCACGCCTTCGCGGAATCAACGCGCTTTTTGGAGAGCATGACCGTTCCCTCAACGTCGTTGACTCTGATAACGAACGTCTCGATCTCGTCTCCGACCTTAACAATATCCTCGGGCTTTGCTGAAGGATCGTCGGTCAACTCGGAAAGAGGTATGTATCCGGATTGCTTTGTACCCAGATCGACAGAAACCTCAGTCGGGGTGATCGCGGCGATCGTGCCGACGACCTTTTCTCCTGTATATAAAGTTTTTATGGATCGCTCCAGCATTTCCTCAAAGGACTCGGTTTCTGCGTTTTCGTTTTTTACCATCATTTCATCACTCATCTTTTGGTTGACCTCCTTAATTATCCACGCCGGTGTAGACGCGCCTGCGGTAATGCCGACGGTCTCGGCGTCGCTTAAAAGTCCTGTGTCGAGCTCGTTTTCATTTTCGATAAACAGGACATTCCCGCACCGTTCCCGGCATATATCCGCAAGCTGACGGCTGTTCGCGCTGTGCTTACCGCCTATAACTATCATGGCGTCGCATTTATGCGAAAGCTCCTCAGCCTCGGACTGTCTTTTTGACGTGGCAAAGCATATTGTATCAAATATTTTGAGATTTGTACACTCTTTTTTCAGAATTTTAATACATAATTCATAAATTTCTCTCTTATTCGTCGTCTGCGATACGACCGAAACGGGGATTTCCCTTAATTGAGGGTGCTCGATAATAAGGCGTCGCAGCTCCTCCGGCGACTCCGCGATCAGCGCACTGTCACACCAACCGCATATAGCCGACACCTCCGGATGCTCACGCTGTCCGATTATGATTACCGTCCTGCCGTCGTCGCTCTCCTGCTTTACGGTTTTGTGTATCTTGGAAACGTCAGGGCATGTCGCGTCAATTATATTGTCAGTCCTCTCTCGAAGCTGACGGAGCTCGTCCTCGCTTATACCGTGGCTTCTGATTATCACGGTCTGTCCGGGCTTTACGTCGTCAACGCTGTCCACACACCCGACGCCGAGCGAGCGAAGCCTCTCTATAACGTCTTCGTTATGTATTATCGGACCGAGCGTTACGCACTCGCCGCGCTCTTCCGCCGCCTTTTCAGCCATGCTTACCGCCCTGCGGACGCCGAAGCAAAATCCGGCGCTTTCGGCAAGAATTATATCCATTAAGAGTCCTCCGTATCTTTAAGGCGCTCTATCCTGTCCATAAGCTCATCGGAAAACGACCTGTAATCCTCATCCGTGGCGCGTTTTCCTTCCAAGTCGATAAAATACGGCTCGCCTATGACTGTTCTTATGCGCCGAAACACAGATTTTTTCCTCGGTATATATATCGGCACTATAGGAGCGCCTGTTTTCGCGGCGAGCTTTACCGCGCCGAGCCGCGCCTCTGAATTTCCCGCCTCTCCGCTGCGCGTGCCCTCGGGAAAAATGCCGATGCACTCGCCGCTTTTGAGATATTTGAGGCTCGCCTTTACAGCGCCTGTATCCGCCGTCTTCCTGTCAACGGATATAACGCCTATCGCACGCAGTATACCTCCCAAAATCGGCAGTTTAAACAGCTCCGATTTTGCGATAAAGTGTATTACACGCTTCGCCCTGAACGCAAAAGAGACAACGATCGGGTCTATCGCGCTTGAATGATTGGCGCAGCAGATCGCCGCC
>JAFWVB010000108.1 GCA_017518445.1 Oscillospiraceae bacterium
AAAGAGTTACCGTCCCCTTCTGAAGCATTGCAGAAAAGTCACCCAGCGGAGCGAAAATAAAAAACTTACCCGCATATAGGAAAAATCGCAATTCTCCCTTGAAAATCCCGCGCCGTGTGATATAATATCCTTATTTGCAAATACTATATTTTATTTAAGGAGTTGTATTAGAAATGGCACTTGTTACTACAAAGGAAATGTTCAAGAAGGCTTATGACGGCGGCTACGCCATCGGCGCCTTCAACGTGAACAACATGGAGATCGTCCAGGGCATAACCGAGGCTTGTCAGGAGGAAAAAGCCCCTGTCATCCTTCAGGTTTCCAAGGGCGCGCGCGCATACGCTAATCACAACTATCTCGTAAAGCTCGTTGAGGCGGCGATCCTCTGCTGCCCCGACATCCCGATCGCGCTTCATCTCGACCACGGTCCCGATTTCGAGACGTGCAAATCATGCATAGACGGCGGCTTCACCTCCGTCATGATAGACGGCAGCGCCCTCCCGTTTGAGGAAAACATAGCCGTCACCAAAAAGGTCGTCGAATACGCGCACGAACACGGCGCCGTCGTTGAGGGCGAACTCGGAACCCTCGCCGGAATAGAGGACGAGGTCAGCCACGCTGTCGGATCCTACACCCGCCCGGAGGAGGTCGAGGAATTCGTCTCCAAAACCGGTGTGGACTCTCTCGCGATCGCCATCGGCACCTCGCACGGCGCATATAAATTCAAGCCGGAGCAGTGCACGAGAAACGCGGACGGCATTCTCGTTCCGCCCCCGCTCCGCTTCGACATTTTAGAGGACATCTCACGCCGTCTGCCGGGCTTCCCGATAGTCCTACACGGATCTTCCTCCGTTCCGCAGGATTACGTCGCAATGGTCAACGCCTTTGGCGGCGCTATGCCGAACGCGATCGGCGTTCCGGAGGACGAGCTTCGCCACGCCGCGCAGCTCTCCGTCTGCAAGATCAACATCGACTCCGATCTGCGTCTTGCCATGACAGGCACGATCCGCAAATTCATGGCGGAGCACCCCGACAAGTTCGACCCGCGCGAGTATTTAAAGCCCGCGCGCGCAAACATAAAAGAGCTTGTCCGCCACAAACTGAGAAACGTCCTCGGCTGCGCAGGCAAGGCTGAATAAAAAACAACTTATCCCAATAACTCCCGCCCCCTGCGGGACGGGAGTTATTATCGCGATAATGAGCGAAAATTTTACCGTAAAAGGATATACTGCACTTAAAACCTCGACAGGAGCATAATTTGAAAAGCAAAAAGCGTATTATTTTGACTGTTTTCGCGGCATTTGCCGCTTTAATACTGATACTGTTCACCATTAAATTCGTCGTTCCGAGAATACCCGGAGGCGATGCGGCGCTGCCCGTGCTCATGTACCACCACATCGCTGAAAATAGCACGGAGAGCACCATAGTCACGCCCGCGCGTTTTGACGAGCAGATGCGCGCGCTCAGCGACGCCGGCTACAATTCAGTCACCGTACAACAGGTTATAAACTTTGTAGGCGGCGAGGGAGAACTCCCCGAAAAGCCCGTTTTAATAACATTTGACGACGGGTATACAAGCAATCTCGACATCGCCGCGCCGATCCTCGAAAAATACGGGATGTGCGCGACGGTCTTTGTTATAGGCGTCAACGTGGGTAAGGAAATATACATACATTCCGGAAATCCCCTCTACCCGCCGCGCTTTTCTTATGAAGACGCCGCGCCGTGGATAGAAAAGGGCGTCATCGACGTCCAGTCGCACAGCTTCGACATGCACCAGCTTAAAAGCTACGGCTACAGCGGACGCGACGGTATGCTCCGCTTAAAGGACGAGAGCGACGAGGCTTATGCCGCCGCGGTAAAGGCGGACTGCCTCGCCTTCGCGGAAAGCCGCAGAGATAAAATATCGACGGAGCTCACCGCTCTCTCCTATCCTTTCGGGTACTATACCAAAGAGCTTGACAGCATTCTCTCCGAATGCGGCATACAAATGACATTCACGATAAAAGAGCGTATAAATTCCCTTAAAATCGGCGATCCCTCCTGCCTGCGCATGATGGGCAGATTTAACATCACGGAGAGGTTGAGCGGCAAAATGCTGTTGCTCTGGATAAAATAGTCTGTTTACTGTCCGCGTTTTTCGGCAAAAACACCATTGACATCACCTCGCCGAAGGGGTAAAATGTGACATAAATTTAATATTGATCAAAGGCTGTGACAAAGAATGGTCATGGAGAAAAACAGCACAGAGAGCTGATGGGCGGTGCGAATCAGCGTGTTATATATCCTTGCCCTCTCACTTTTGAGCCGGGAACCTGAAACATCACATGTGTAGGGAACCCCGTGTATGCCGCGTCAGTGCATAGAGGTTTTTTAGCTTCGATCGACAAAGGCGTTGATAAAGGCGGAAGACGCAATGAATTTTTCAGAGAGTCGGGGACGGTGCGATCCCGATAAAGTAATTTGCCTTTCCGTTCCCTTTTGAGCCGGAAATCCCGCGGATCTCCATTCCGCAAGTGTATTTCCCGTGTATGCCGCGTAAGCGCATGGAAGCGTTATGACCTCGAAGAGGTGGCGGATCTTATTTCCGCAATTTGAGTGGTACCGCGAGTGCTAAATTTGTATTTACACCCGTCTCAAAGCAATTATTAGCTTTGAGGCGTTTTTTATTTGCCTTGAAGCGCAGATTTGAAAGGAATTGAATTATGGCAGTCAAAGTTCAAACAAACAATGCTCCGGCGGCTATCGGACCTTATTCGCAGGCAGTATATGCAGGCGATCTCGTTTTCACCTCCGGACAGATCCCGCTTGATCCCGAAACCGGCGCTTTGTCGGGCGAAAACATAACCGAGCAGACACATCGCGTCTGCGAAAACCTTGAGGCGGTGCTGTCTGCCGCGGGCAGCTCTTTAAAGCGCGCCGTCAAAACCACATGCTTTTTGAGCGACATGGCGGATTTTGCCGCTTTTAACGAGGTGTACGCGCAGTATTTCACCGAAAAGCCAGCAAGAAGCTGTGTCGCGGTAAAAGAGCTTCCGAAAGGCGCTTTGGTCGAGGTGGAAGTAATAGCGGAAAAGGAGTAAGTATTATGATGGATGCAAGCAAATACAGCGTGGGATATTTCCCCGTAGATAAAAAATACAACAAATGGGTGGAAAAAGACCATATCGAAAAGCCGCCCGTATGGTGCAGCGTCGATATGCGCGACGGCAACCAGAGCCTCGTCATCCCGATGAGTGTTGAGGAAAAGCTCGAATATTTTCAGGTCCTTCTTAAGGTCGGCTTTAAGGAGATCGAGGTCGGCTTTCCCGCGGCGAGCGAAACGGAATATGAGTTCCTCCGCACGCTGATAGACAATAACATGATCCCCGATGACGTCACCGTCCAGGTGCTTACTCAGTGCCGCGAGCATATAATCCGCAAGACTTTTGACGCCTGCAAGGGCGCGCCGAGCGCGATAATCCACTTCTATAATTCCGTAAGCGTAGCTCAGCGCGAGCAGGTTTTCAAAATGAGCAAGGATGAGATAAAGCAGATCGCGGTAGACGGCGCAAAGCTCGTCAAAAAGCTGGCTTCGGAGTATGAGGGCAACTTCCGCTTTGAATATTCGCCGGAGTCCTTTACCGGAACAGAGCCGGAATACTCTCTCGAGGTCTGCAATGCCGTTTTGGACATACTTGAGCCGAGCGCGGACAACAACGTGATAATCAATCTGCCCGTGACCGTGGAAATGAGCATGCCCCACGTTTACGCCTCGCAGATCGAGTATATGAATGAAAATCTCAAATACCGTGAGTTTATAACCCTCTCCCTTCATCCCCACAACGACCGCGGAACCGGCGTCGCGGATACGGAACTTGCGCTTTTAGCCGG
>JAFWVB010000109.1 GCA_017518445.1 Oscillospiraceae bacterium
GGGCGGTCAGACAGTTCGGACACCAGTTTATTATTCGGCTTCCCTTGTATATAAGCCCCTTTTCATACAGGTCACAGAACGTCTCACGCACGGCTTTGGACAGCCCCTCGTCCATCGTGAATCGGCTGCGATCCCAGTCGCACGAGACACCCATCTTCTTCTGCTGTGTCACTATGCGGTCGCCGTAGAAATTCTTCCACTCCCACACGCGCTCAAGGAATTTTTCGCGTCCGAGGTCGTACCGCGTCTTCCCCTCTTTAACTCGCAGCTCCTCCTCGACCTTGACCTGCGTGGAAATTCCGGCGTGATCCGTGCCGGGAAGCCACAGCGCGGCATATCCCTGCATACGCTTGTATCGCGTGAGTATATCCTGCAGAGTCGCGTCGAGCGCGTGTCCCATGTGGAGCTGCCCCGTCACGTTCGGAGGCGGCATTACTATCGAGAAGGGCTTTTTGGACTTGTCCGCCACAGCCTTGAAATAGCCGCCCTCGAGCCACATATCGTAGATCTTCTTTTCGACCTGCTTCGGGTCGTATGTCTTCGGTAGTTCTTTCATATCATTCTCCTTTTCTGGGGCAAAAAATCGCCCCAAGCATTTTTGCTCAGGGCGAACGCAAGTCCGTGTTACCACCTGAATTCCCGCCGCGTGCGGCGGACACTCGTGACTCTGTAACGGGAGTACCCGTCCGGTCTTAATCCTGTTCGGACCGTCAGCTCGGGAGCGACTTCACCGAAACGCTCTCGGAAGCTCGCACCGCCCGCTTCCTCTCTTTGCTTCACGTTTTCGGCTACTGCTCTCCGTCAAAGCCTTTGATACCGAAAGATTATATTTCATTTTATCAAAATTGTCAAGTATTTGCCGCCGCTGTCACAGATACGACAGGATGAAAAACGTCACCCCGATAACGAGCGCCATAAAGCACCCCACGCTTTTGCATATCTCGACATCCACGCTCCTCTTTCTGCGCTTTGCGCAGTGCCTGCCCTCGTAATGCGTCATGTAAAAGCCGCGATTTTCTCCGCGCGGAACTTCCGCGCCGCTAAAATGCATCTCACAGTACCTCATATCGTGTTCTCCTTTCGTATTTGTTCTTACATCCGCATAATACCGCGTCCTCTGTCCGATAAAACGGACTTTTGAGCCGTTTTTCTTTATAGATACTATTCACATAACGCCGCGGATATGATAATATTTATGTAAAGACCCAAAAAACAGGAGGTACACCCCATGCCGAGATCCGAAAATCAAAAGCTGAAAATACTGTATATTTTGGAGCTTCTGCGCCGCTCCTCGGACGAAAATCACCCCGTATCCATGCGTCAAATCCTCGACCGCCTCGAAAGCCTCGGCGTACCCGCCGAGAGAAAGAGCGTGTACGACGATATAGAGGCTCTGCGGCTTTTCGGGCTCGACATTGAAAAAACCGGCGGAAATAATGCCGGATATTACCTCGCCTCGCGCGAATTTGAGCTGCCGGAGCTGAAGCTGCTCGTCGACGCAGTTCAATCCTCGCGCTTCATAACGAGCAAAAAAACGCTGTCGCTCATCAAAAAGCTCGAATGCCTCTGCAGCGAGCATGAGGCGCGCTCGCTCCGCCGCCAGGTTTTCATCGCCAACAGAATAAAAACGATGAATGAGAGCATTTACTACAACGTGGACAAGATACACAACGGCATATCGCTCGACCGTCAGATCGCGTTCAAATATTTTGAATACTCCGTGAAAAAGGAGCGCGTCGCGCGCCGCGGCGGCAGTGAGTATGTCGTCAGTCCGATCGCCCTCACATGGGACGATAAAAATTATTACCTCATCGCCTACGACGGCGAGGCGGGGATGGTGAAGCACTACCGCGTCGACAAGATGACCGGCATCCGCACGACATCCGAAAATTGCCGTCCCGAGGCGGAGCTTCACAGCCGCGACGTCGCGGACTACTCGAACAAGGTTTTCGGCATGTTCACGGGCGAGGAGACAGCCGTCAGAGTGCGCTTCAAAAATCACCTCGCGGACGCGGTCATAGACAGATTCGGCACGGATATAAGCATGATACCGGTAAGCGACACTGAATTTGAGGCGACCGTAAGCGTCGCCGTCAGTCCGCAGTTTTTGGCGTGGATATACGGCTTCGGCGCCGACGCCGTCATCATCTCCCCGCCGGAGGTCGCCGCAAGAATGAAAAAGCAGCTTGCGGAAACAGCCGCTCTCTACAAATAAAATACGAAAGCAGTGTGAATTATGAGATTTGTTTCATGGAACGTAAACGGAATACGCGCCTGCCTCGGAAAGGGCTTTTCAGCCTCCGCCGCGTCGCTCGACGCCGACGTTATCTGCCTTCAGGAGACGAAGGTACAGCCCGGACAGATAGAGCTCGATATGCCCGGATATTTTCAATATTGGAACTGCGCCGAGAAAAAGGGCTATTCCGGCACGGCGATATTTACGCGCACGGAGCCTATAGCTGTCACATACGGCATCGGCATGGAAATGCACGACCGTGAGGGGCGCGTCATAACCGCCGAATTCGAGGATTATTTTCTTGTGACGGTCTATACGCCGAATTCACAGGACGGCTTAAAGCGCCTCGATTACCGCATGATGTGGGAGGACGATTTCCTCGCCTATCTCCTGAAGCTCGAAAATAAAAAGCCCGTAATTTTCTGCGGCGACTTAAACGTCGCGCACAAGGAGATAGACCTCAAAAATCCGAAAACGAACCGCATGAACCCAGGCTTCACCGACGACGAGCGCGGAAAGATGACAGAGCTTTTGGACTCCGGCTTCACAGATACCTTCCGATATCTCCACCCCGACCTCGCGGGCGCGTATTCGTGGTGGTCGTACAGATTTAACGCCCGCGCGAACAACGCCGGTTGGCGCATAGACTATTTCATCGTCTCCGACAGTCTGCGAGAGCGCATAATCGACGCGCGCATACATACGGACATTTACGGTTCCGACCACTGCCCCGTCGAGCTGCTCATAGATCTGTAACA
>JAFWVB010000110.1 GCA_017518445.1 Oscillospiraceae bacterium
CCCCACGCCTCCTCGAGCGCGCCGCTTTCCGCGGCGTCGATAAGCTCGTCTATGCTTATGCGCCGCTCCTCGGCGTCTATGCCCTTGCTTCGCACAAGCTCCAATATGCTCTTGCGGGTTATGCCTGGCAGTATCGAGCCGTTTAGCGCGGGCGTAACTATCTTTCCGGCAATCTTGAACATTATGTTCATAGCGCCGACCTCTTCGATATACTTGCGCTCAACGCCGTCGAGCCAGAGCACCTGCGAATATCCCTTTTCGGCGGCTCTCATGCCGGCGCGCGTGGACGCGCCGTAGTTGCCGCCGCATTTGGCTTCACCCGTGCCGCCGCGAACGGCGCGCACATCCTCGTCCTCGATCATTATGCTGACTGGGTTTATGCCAGCGGCGTAATAGCTTCCGGAGGGCGACAGTATCACGAGATACCTCGCGTGTGACACGCCGTGTACGCCTAGATTTTTATCGTCGCCTATCATGAACGGTCTGATATAGAGGCTCGTCCCGTCGCCGTGCGGCACCCAGTCCGCGTCCAGCCTTACAAGCTCGTCGAGCGCCTTGAGCGCGAACTCCTCGTCAAGCAGCGGAAGCCCCATTCTCGCCGCGCTTCTGTTGAGCCGCGCGAAATTCTCCTGCGGGCGGAACATACGTATGCTGCCGTCGACGCCGCGGTACGCCTTGAGCCCCTCGAATATCTCCGCGCCGTAGTGCAGAGTCGTTGACGCCGGATGCAGCGAGAGGTTTCCGAACGGGACGATCTCCGCGTCATGCCAGCCGATATCCTTGTCCCACTCCATCGTAAACATGTGGTCGGAAAAAATCTGTCCGAAGCCGAGCTTGCTCTCGTCTGCCGGCTTTGCCGCCGGATTGGGGTTTCTCGTTATTTTGATTTCCATATTTACGCCCTCACTTTATATATTTTTGATCTCAATAAAGCGGTCTTGCATTTACATTATTAAACCACAAAGCAGTCGGTTTATCAATGCCTTTCCGTCAAATGCCTCCGCGCGTTTACAGCTTGTTTCTCTGTATCTTGCCGCTTATCGTCTTGGGCAGCTCGTCGCGGAACTCCACGATGCGCGGGTATTTGTACGGCGCGGTGCGCTTTTTGACGTAATCCTGTATTTCGCGTTTAAGCTCATCCGTGCCCTCCGTACCGCTGACCAGCACGATGCTCGCCTTTACCACCTGCCCGCGTATCTCGTCGGGCACGGCGGTGACGCCGCATTCAAGCACGTACGGCAGCTCCATGATGACACTCTCTATCTCGAACGGCCCTATGCGGTAGCCGGAGGATTTGATTATATCGTCGGCGCGTCCGACATACCAGAAGTACCCGTCCTCATCGCGCCATGCGAGGTCGCCCGTGTGATAATACCCGTCGTGCCAGCAGCGAGCCGTCGCCTCCGGGTCGTTGAGATAACCCTTGAAAAGTCCGCACGGCGTGCCGCCGCCCGTGAATACGACGATCTCTCCCGCCTCGCCTGTCCCCGCGGGGGTGCCGTCGCTGCTCAAAAGCTCCACATCGTAAAGGGGGCTCGGCTTTCCCATCGAGCCGGGTCGCGGCTTCATTCCGACAAAGTTGCCTATAGTCAGCGTCGTCTCCGTCTGACCGAAGCCCTCCATGATCGAGAGTCCCGTCATCTCCTTGAATTTCTCGAAGACCTCCGGATTCATCGCCTCTCCCGCGATCGTCGCGTGCTTTATAGAACTGAGATCGTATTTTCCGAGATCCTCTTTTATAAAGAAGCGGTACATCGTCGGCGGCGCGCAGAACGTCGTGATGTTGTATTTTGCGAACATCGGCAGTATGTCCTCGGAGCGGAAGCGGTCAAAGTCGTACGTGAACACAGCCGTGCCGCACATCCACTGTCCGTACAGCTTGCCCCAAAGCGCCTTGCCCCAGCCCGTGTCGGATATCGTAAAGTGCAGACCGTCGGGCTCCGCGTTGTGCCAGTATTTCGCCGTAATGTAATGACCGAGCGGGTATTTGCAGCTGTGCAGAGCCGCCTTCGGATAGCCCG
>JAFWVB010000111.1 GCA_017518445.1 Oscillospiraceae bacterium
ATATGCTCTCAGTGTGATGGATGGCTCGCCGGAATTGATCCAAACGTAGTTTTCCGACAGCACCTCTCCGCTGAAATTGCCCTTTCCAACCGCTCTTAAGGTGATAGTAGAGGAATAATCGACCGTGGTGACGGTGTAGGTATTGTTGTTACCTATCACCTCATCACCGCGATACCACACCCAATCGTACGTCGGGCTTGTCAAGTTGTCCGAGTTGATAAATTCGGCTGTGAGAACATCGCCCACATTTGCTTCGTATATACCGGAAAGCGCATTGTAGCCGTATGCTTGACCATTCTCGTCATTTATAAAGACCATGCCGGACAATACGGTGCTGCCTACCACTACCGGGCGGCTCTCTATGCTGCCCGTATAGAACGGATCGTCAGCCTTCGCGGTAACCTCGACGGTGAATTTTTCTCCGTTAACCGCACCGGCGGGAATGGTGTACGTCTCAGACGTCGCATTTGCGATGTACATGCCGTTCTTAAGCCATTTGTATTCAACCTCTGCATTTCCCTTGTACTTCGCGGTAAGCACGGTTCCCGCCTGTATAGTGCCTTTGCCGGCTTCTATGTACACAGTCCCGTCGATCGGCGCTTTTTTGACAGTGACGTCTAATGTAAACGTGCCGGTATAATTGCCGATACCCTTGAGCACGACGTGGTACTTGCCGGCGATCCCCGAATACAGATCATGCTCATCCGTGATGCTCTTGCCGTCGATAGTCGTATTGTCAAAATCGATCACATAGTCATAGCCTTCGCCGCGCTCCAGCTCAACCATTTTAGCTGAAGGTGTGTCGATAAGCAGCCTGAACATGGCTCTTTGGTCGCCGTATACGACCTCGCTCGGCAGAGCCGTATCCGTATAGGCGTCTTTAATGTCGATCGGATCGGCCGCCGACGCCGGGACGGCGGCGACGCCCGCGATCAAGACGACCGCGAGAATAATGCACAATAGTTTTTTTACTTTCATGTTGTTTCCCCCTAAGTTTGTTTTTATTTATATGTATTCTTATAATACTATTAAATTTTATATTGTTTTTCAAAACTTGTAAATCACCCAAAAGGGGCTCAAAAAGGGTGAGGGGCAATCGGAAATAATTCCATGCCCCTCACCCTTTTTAAGTTTACATAAGATATAAAAGCCTATTCTTGCTGTCTCTGCGATATTTGCGCAGCTTGCGGCATTTTTTACTCAAACTCCACCGAATTGTCCTTGTCAACGATGCAGATATAGCTTACGCCCCTGCCGAGCACGACCGGCGTGCCGTCGTTGAATTTGAACACGAACCGGTCGCTCGCGCTCGCCTTTTCCCATGTTATCGGCGCGTATTCTCCGTTGACCGCGAGATAGCCGCTTCCGTTTCCGACGAGAATGGTTTCAAGCCGCCCCTTGTCGTCGCCGGAGATGTTGTATACGTTCGCAAAAACGGTTATTACGTTTTTCGCGCTGATCTGCACGTCGTAATGCCCGTCCCTGTACGCACCGCCGTACTGGTTTACATAATATACTCCGTCGTGGGCGTTATACTCGAATGTCGTCGGCTTTGAAGCCGAGAAATGCGCGACTATCTTGTTCGCAGTCTCCGCGCCCTCGAGCATAAGCTCATCATCGTCGGCAAACTGCAAATTGCACTCATAGCCCTCGTCGTGCTCCGTCCTTATTTTATGCTTCTCGATGTATGCCGGAAGCAGACTCGGATCGAGCATAAGGCTGTGCTCATAACCCATCGACGACCTTCTGTCGCTGTCGCGGTAGAACGTCTCGCCGCTGCCGTTTACGCCGTCGATATTGTCTATCCCGCGCGAGCGCAGCGCGGAATACGCCTGCGGACTGCCGCCTGCGTGTATGTATATCGCGTCGAGTCCCTGCGCGAGATCGAGGTAATAATGGCGAGAGCTGCGGCAGCTTCCGACAACGTCGACGCCGGAGATGTCCTGGAACACAGCCATCATTCTCGTTATGCCGCCCTCGACCTCAGCCTCAAAAATAATGTCGGCTTTGGACACGCCCTCCTGCGGGTTTGCGACCTTAATGTTGTTGACCATGACCGCATACGGTCTTTTTGCCGTCATATCCTCCTCCGTCGGGAGTCCCGTAAGCGGGTTGTACGGACCGGTGTACTCCGGTTCCGGCTCCGGTTCGGGTTCCGGCTCGGGTTCAGGATCAGGCTCGTCTACCACGATGACAACATCCTCGGCTGTATCCTCCTGAGTATCTTCGATTTCGACCGGCGCCTCTTTGCCGCAGCCCGCGGCTGCAGCGAGCAGCGTAATCAAAATCATGAAAGCAAATATACGTCTTAAATGGGATCTCATAGAACCCCTCCCCATTAACTGATATTCCTATTTTACATTTTTATTCCACATAAGTCAATCGTTGTCGAATTTTATCGGCGGTTGACTTTTTTTTATTTTCGATTAAACTATATATAAAAAATAAGTTTTATCGGGTGGTGAGGCTATGGACGAACGGCACGGCTTTATACATGAAAAACTGGAGATAAAAATACTGATACTGTTCATTCTCGCGCGTCTTCCGGTCGCGGTGCCGCATGACACGCTCGCGGAGCTTACGCTTTGCGACGGCGGCATCAGCTTTTTTGAATACGCGGAGTGCCTCGCCGATCTCGTCCGCACGGGTCACGTCTCGGAGAGCGGCAACTTATATCTGATAACCGAGCTCGGCAGGAAAAACGGCGCGGTGACCGAGGATAATATCCCATATTCCGTCCGCATCAAGGCGGAAAAGGCGACGTCGGAGATAAAAGCCTCCCTCACGCGCGACTGGCTCATCTCGGCGGAGCATTCGCTCCAGCGTCGCGGCGGCTGCACCGTGGAGCTGAATATGTCCGACGGCGTGGGAGAGCTTATAAATCTGAAGCTGCTCGCCGCGAATGAGGCGCAGGCGATACGGATAGAAAAAAATTTCCGCGAAAACGCGGAAAGGCTTTATACCGATATTGTGGAGCTTTTGGATAAGGACGAAAAATAATAAAACGTCAAAAGGGAACGGCTTCGTTCCCTTTTGAATCCTTTATAAGTTGTTGAAAAACTATATTGTTGCGAAAATTTCAGCTATTCAAACAGCTTCCCCTCAAGGGGAAGCTGTTTCGTTTCGCGCGGTTAAGCTCAATTAAAACAGCGATATACGTGCGGTTTCGGAGAGCGTCGCGAGGTCGAGCACGATGATGGCGCCGGCGGAGCAGACATAGAAGCTGTCTCCGATATACATGCCGCGTATGCCCCATGTGCCGAGCTCATCGAGCTTCAGCGATTTTTCCTGCCGGAAGCCGCCGTCGTCCGTGTAGCTGAAGAACAGATATTCGTTTTCAGCCGGAAACGCGATGAGATTTTTGCCGCTGTCGATGAACACCGCGTGGTGGTCGTACAGCGCCTCGCTCCAGCTCTGCTTGAGCACCGCCGTGTTCAGCTCCCTTACATCGGCGGGGGAGGTTATGTCGAACATCGTGAGCTTGAGCCCCTCCGTCCAGTTGCCGTTTTCGTTTACGTTCATGCCGAGCCCGAAAAGCCTGCCGTCGGTGAACTTGTGGAGATATTCAGAAAAGCCCGGTATCTTGAGCGCGCTCAAAACGGTCGGATTTGTCGGGTCGGAGAGATCGACGGCAAACAGCGGGTCAGTCTCGCGGAACGTGACGAAATAGCCGATATCGCCGTCAAACCGCGCGGAATAGACGCGCTCGTCCTCGCCGAGACCGGTGACGGAGCCGATGATATTAAGCTCCGTATCGAGGACGTACAGACTGTTGTGCTGATAGTTGTCGCCGTATTTGGTGTTTATGAATTCGTGCTTTTTGTCGTAATACGTCGTGTATTTGTGTACGTTTTCGGTCACGACCATACGGAGATTGCCGCCGTATTCGTCGAGCGAAAACTGGCTCTCGACGTATCCCGGAACGCTCGCGGCTTTCTCGCCGCCGAGAGTACCGCCGGCGGTCGAATATTTTACTATGCTTGTAGATGAGCTGTTCTCATAGTCGCGCACCTCGTACTGGTCCTCGATGCGCATTTCGCTCTCGTCGTTGTGATATTCCGGCGATACGATGTATATGTTCTCCGCGCTCATATACACGCTCGACGCGCTGCCGAGGGTCGCCTTGCTCGCCTTCATTTCGCCCGTCGATATGTCTATCGCGGATACAACGCTCCAGCCCGTGCCGCGGCAGCCGATGGGAATGCATATATCGTCGATTGCGATGAGCGAGCTTTCTTCATCGTTTCGGACACTCGGTATATACGTCTCCTCCTCATTCTCCTCGCAGTCGTAAACGTAATAGGACGATACGACGTACACCGTGTCGCCGTCGAGCCTGCTTGTATAGATATTTCCGTCCTGCGCGAGCGTTTTTATGAGCTTCGGCGCGGCGCGGTCGGTTATGTCGTATATCTCGGTCTTGGCAGAGCTTTTGTCCCTGTAAAACCGTCCGCCGTTTTCGCTCTCCTTCGACCACTCATATACGTTTTTCATAATAACGAGCCTGTCGCCGCGGACAAATATTTCGCAGCCGTTTTCCGAATAACCGTTGTTCGAGGCGTCCGTAGTCACGGCAAGCGGTATCTCCGACACCTTTTCCGTGTCCGCGCCCGCGGCGCGGAGTATCACGACAGAGACACCGTCCTTGAGGATATAGATATACTCCCCGTCGGTTTTCACTCTGTCGCCCTCGTCTATGCCGGCGGTCTGCACGTTCGTGCCGGAATAGTCCGCGCCGTCATTCTCCATGCTCACAGGCGCTTCGGCGGTGTTGGCCGCCTCCGGCTCGGATTTTGACGTTCCGTCGGCTATCGACTCCTCCGCAGTAAAGCCGTATTGTACCTGCGCCGTCAGCTTGCTTATGAAATCGTAAACGTCGGAATAGCCGGAAAGCTCGACAACGTCACCATGCTTTGATACCGGCGGCGTCAAAGCCGCGCCGCCCTCGGGCGCGCTTCGCGCGGGGTCGTTCTCCCCGTTCCCACCTCCGGTATGACTGTTTTCACCCGTCGACGGCGTCGCCACACATCCGGAAACCGCCGCCAAAACAAGGCACATAATAAGCGCCAAAGCGATCATTTTTCTTGATTTTTTCATTTTGAAGCCCCCTTTTTAATTGTCCTTTGCTTTTTAGACGCATAGCGGCGCGAAAAGTTCCGTTCTTTCGAAAAAACTTTTTTACCGCCTCAAAATATTGCAATTTTCAGCCTTGTATAATAAAATATATATTTAGTTTATTTCACGGAGGCGGACACATTGGATTTCATCGCCGGAAAATGCGATATAGCGGTCATCGGCGCGGGTCACGCCGGGATAGAGGCGGCTCTCGCCGCGGCGCGTCTCGGAATGAGCGTTATCTGCTTTACGATAAATATGGACGCCGTCGGCAATATGCCGTGCAATCCCGCGATAGGCGGCACCGGAAAAGGTCATCTCGTGCGCGAGCTTGACGCGCTCGGCGGGGAGATGGGCAAAGCCGCTGACAAGGCGTGCATACAGTACAGACTGCTAAACCGCGGCAAGGGTCCCGCGGTCTATTCGCCGCGCGCGCAGGCGGACAGGCGAAAATATCAGTCCGTGATGAAGCACACGCTTGAGCTTGCGCCGAACCTCCGGCTCAAGCAGGCGGAGATAACCGATATCGGCGTTGAGGACGGCAGGGTAAAATTCATTAAGACCTATAACGGCGCGGTGTATGAGTGCCGTGCCGTGATAATCTGCACGGGTACATATCTAAACGGGCGCACGATAGTCGGCGACGCCGACAGGATCGGCGGTCCCGACGGTATGTTCGCCGCCGTGACTCTCGGGGAGAGGCTTAAATCGCTCGGGCTGAACATGCGCCGCTTCAAGACCGGCACACCGCCGCGCGTGAACCGGAGAAGCGTCAATTTTTCAAAAATGCAGCTCCAGGAGGGCGACGACATCCCCCAGCCGTTCTCATTTGAGACAAAAACCGCGCCGGAAAACCGCGCGGTCTGTTATCTGACGTACACGAATGAGAAAACGCACGATATAATCCGCGCAAATCTCGACCGCAGTCCGCTTTTCAACGGCTTCATCGAGAGCACCGGTCCGCGCTACTGCCCGTCTATCGAGACGAAGGTCGTGACCTTCGCGGACAAGACTCGCCACCAGCTTTTCATAGAACCGATGGGTCTCGACACGGAGGAACTGTACATCCAGGGCTTTTCGTCCTCTCTGCCGGAGGATGTGCAGATAGAAATGCTTCACACCGTGCCGGGGCTTGAAAACGCGGAGATAACTCGTCCTGCTTACGCGATAGAATACGACTGCATAGACCCTCTCGAGCTTCGGCACACGCTCGAAACAAAAAAAATATCTGGACTCTACGGCTCGGGGCAGTTCAACGGCACGTCCGGCTATGAGGAGGCGGCGGTGCAGGGCTTTGTCGCGGGCGTGAACGCCGCCCGAAAGCTAAATGGCGAGAGCCCGTTCATACTAGACCGCAGTCAGTGCTATATCGGCACGCTGATAGACGACCTTGTAACGAAGGGCACGGACGAGCCTTACCGGATAATGACCTCGCGGTCGGAATACCGCCTGCTGCACAGGCAGGACAACGCCGATTTCCGGCTCACTCCGTTGGGTCATGAGCTCGGACTTGTCTCCGACGAAAGGTACAGAGAGGTCAAGGAAAAATATGAGAGTATCGAAAACGAGATAAAGCGCCTCGAAAAGACCTTTACCGCGCCGACGCCGGAGCTGTGCGCGATGCTGGAGAGCCGCGGCACTCCCCCGCCGCCGTCCGGCGTGAGCATGGCGTCGCTCATTCGCCGCCCGCAGCTCGATTACGACTGCACTTCTCCGTTCGACCCGAACCGCCCTCAGCTTTCAGCCGCGGAAAAGGAGGAGGTCGAGATCTCGCTCAAATACGAGGGCTACATTGCAAAGGAGCTGCGTCAAGTCGATGAATTCAAACGCATGGAAAACAGAAAACTGCCTGATAATATAGATTACGGCGGCATAAACGGGCTTCGGCTCGAGGCGCGGCAGAAGCTCGACGCGGTAAAGCCGGACAATCTCGGACAGGCGTCGCGCATTTCGGGCGTCTCTCCCGCGGACATCGCGGCGCTGATGATATGGCTCGAAAGGGAATAATACCGCAATACGGGCGGCATTTCGCCGCGTTTTCGTAAAAACCCTCACTTTTTTGAGAAAAAGCGATAAAAAATCCTTTACATTTGAATTTATGTGTGATATTCTATCGTAGCTTGCCCTATGCCTTAGTTTCGGGGTAAACGCCGAAAGCCTTTTCGGTGCCTTTCCGCCCGTTACTCAGACGATGGGTATAATAAAAAGAAAGGAATTTGAAAAATGATAACGAAAGATCAGAAAACAACAGTAATCGAGGCAAACCGCACCCACGAGACGGACACCGGCTCTCCGGAGGTCCAGATCGCCATTCTCACCGAGCGCATCAATCAGCTCACCGAGCACCTCAAGGTCCATAAGAAGGACAACCACAGCCGTCTCGGAATGTATAAGATGATCGGCCGCCGCCGCAACCTTCTTGACTATCTCGCCAAGAAGGATATCGAGCGTTACAGAGCAATCATCGCAAAGCTCGGCATCAGAAAGTAAGCGAAGCGTTGAACGGACGGGGTATCCCCGTCAGTTTTTAACGAAAATGTGATTTTTTACCTCTGATATTTTGGTTCGTAAAAGAGCCATTATATAATATAAGAAAACAAATCCGCCTTGCGCGGCAAGGAGCATCGGAACTTTTTTAGCAGTTGAAAGCGCCGCTGAAGCGTCGGCGTCGGTTTCAAGTGCTAAAGGCTTCGGGCTCCTTGAGAACAACACAAAAGGAGAATTGAAATGATAATCAAACAGAGAGAATTTCCGGCGCACAAAAAATACACGATGGATCTTGCGGGTCGCGAGCTTACGCTCGAGGTCGGCAAGCTGGCGGAGCTGGCTAACGCCGCCGTGCTCGTAACCTACGGCGAGACGACGGTGCTCGTCACTGCGACAGCCTCTGCAAGACCGAAGGACGGCGTGGATTACTTCCCGCTCGCGGTCGATTTTGAGGAAAAGCTCTATTCCGTTGGCCGCATACCCGGCGGATATCTCCGCCGCGAGGGACGCCCCTCCGAGAGAGGCATTCTGGCGAGCCGCATGATCGACCGCCCGATGAGACCGCTCTTCCCGTATGACCTTCGAAACGACGTGTGCATAGCCTGCACCGTCATGTCGGTGGATTACGACTGCTCGCCGGAGATCGCCGCGATGATCGGCGCGTCCGCCGCGGTCAGCATATCCGACATCCCGTTCAACGGCCCCATCGCGGGCGTAGGGCTCGGCTATCACGACGGTGAATATTTCATAAACCCGACGAGCGCACAGCGCGAGGTCTCCGATATGTACTGCACGATAGCCGGCTCCGCCGAGAAGATCGTCATGATCGAGGCGGGCGGCAAGGAGATACCCGAGGACATCATGCTCGGCGGCATCATCGAGGCGCACAAATCGATAAAGGAGGTCGTCGCTCTCATAAACCGCATGGTCGAGGAGATCGGCAAGCCGAAATTTGAGTATGAGCACGCCTCCTTCAACGAGGAGCTTTTCGCGAAGATCGTCGACACATATCTCGACGATGTGAGATACTGCATGGACACCGACGACAAAAACGTGCGCGAGGCGAGATACAACGCCGTCGTCGAAAAGATGTTCGCACAGTTTGAGGAGGAATATCCCGAGATCCGCGAGCAGCTTGAGGAAATAACCTACAAGATACAGAAAAAGGTTGTCAAGGAGTGGCTTTTACAGGGCAAGCGCGTCGACGGCAGGGCAATGAACGAGATCCGTCCGCTCGGTGCGGAGGTCTC
>JAFWVB010000112.1 GCA_017518445.1 Oscillospiraceae bacterium
AGGAGAGCACGTCCCGCGCGCATTTAGGGCTTGGCATATCGGATATGTTGGCTGACGGCGTTGCGAGCGGAAGATCACACCGCCTTATTATCTCAAGCGTTTTCTCGTGCGCCGGACAGCGAACTCCGACGGTTTTTCCTCCGGCGGTCACGATGTCAGGCACGTTATCCCGCTTTTCAAGCACCATCGTCAGCGGACCGGGCCAGAATTTTTCCGCGAGGACATACGCCGCCTCGGGTATGTTTTTGCAAAAGCTCTCCGCACCCTCCATGCCGGACACAAGCAGGCTTATCGGTTTAGTTTCCGGTCTGCCCTTGACGCGGTATATCTCCGCGACCACCTTTTCATCGAGCCCATTAGCCGCGAGACCATAGACGGTCTCCGTCGGCACGCCGACGAGTCCGCCGCTTTTTATTATCTCCGATGCAAGCTCTAAATCATCAGATGTCAAAACCGTTTTCATTCAAGCCTCATCTCCGACCGCCTTCAGCTTTTCCGCCTGGTCGGCGGTAATAAGAGCGTCTATAATCTCATCGAGATCGCCGTCCATTATCTGCTCTATTTTGTATAGCGTAAGCCCGATACGGTGGTCCGTCACCCTGCCCTGCGGGTAGTTGTATGTCCTTATGCGCTCCGATCTGTCGCCCGTCCCGACCTGGCTTTTACGCTCCGCCGCGAGCGCGGCTGTCTGCTTCTGCCGCTCCGCCTCGTACAGCCGAGACGCGAGTATTTTCATCGCGCGGTCCTTATTCTTGTGCTGGCTTCGCTCGTCCTGGCACTCGACGACCGTGCCGGTCGGCAGGTGCGTTATGCGTATAGCGGACTCCGTCTTGTTGACGTGCTGTCCGCCCGCGCCGGACGATCGGTAGGTATCTATCTGCAGATCAGCGGGATTTATGTTGAATTCGACCTCGTCAACCTCCGGCAGCACAGCGACCGTGACCGTGGAGGTGTGTATGCGTCCCGACGTCTCCGTATCCGGCACGCGCTGAACGCGGTGTACCCCACTCTCGAACTTGAAGCGCGAATACGCGCCGTCGCCCTCGATTATGAAGCTGACCTCTTTAATGCCGCCGAGCTCCGTCTCGTTTATGTTCACGATCTCGCTCGACCAGCGGCGGCTCTCGGCATACATCGTGTACATACGGTAAAGGCTGTGCGCGAAAAGCGCCGCCTCGTCTCCGCCAGCGCCGCCGCGAATCTCGACGATGACGTTTTTCGAGTCGTTTTTGTCACGCGGCAGTAGAAGTATTTTTATCTCCTGCTCAAGCCTTTCCATATCCGCTCTCGCCTCGTCGTATTCCTGCTGTGCCATCGCCTTGAGCTCGGGATCCGACATGAGCTCGAGCGCGTCCTGCGCGTCCTGCCTGCGGCGCATATAGCGGCGATAGGCGTCAACTATCGGAAAAAGCTCCTTCTGCTCCTTCGCGTATTTGGCGTACGTCGCCGGAACGGTGTACACCTCCGGCAGTTCTAATTTTTCGCCTATCGATATATATTTTGCCTCTATCTCTTTTAATTTATCTAACATACGGATATTCCTTTATAGATGTATTCCAATAGTTTATATTACCACCTATGCGCGCTCTTGTAAATCCCCGTAAACGCAAAAAGCGCCCGAAAACCGTTTTCGGGCGCTTGGTCTCATTCAATTACCACTCTCAAATTCTCGTTTTCCTCAGCGGAATGCCGCAGCACGCGGATAAAACGCGAGGCGTAATCGCCGAGATTATCCGAAAGCTCCGCGCTGTTCATGATCACGATCTCCGCTTCCTCGAAATATCCGCGAGGCAGTCGTGGAGCGCGTCGAGATTTTTGCCGTAATACTCCGGAAATCCGAGCCCCATCGCAAGCGTTTCGTGAAGCTCGTCGCGGTCGGCTATCGCGCCGCCGTAAAGAATAAAGCTCTTCATCTCTGTTCCTCCCCGTATAAAAGCTCAAAGCTCTCATAGTGGTCTTCCGTGTAATAGATAAGCCCGTCATTTGAAAAAACTATGCGCTTTGCCCCGCGAGAGGACGCGCCGAGCGTATCGATGTCGCACTCCGTGTATGTTCTTCCCTTTGCCTCAGGCAATAAGCCCTCGTAATTTCCGAAATGACTTCCGCCGATGCATTTTCCTGGCGCGTAAGGCTCGAGCGAGCCGCCGCTCCAGCCGAGCTTCTGCGCCTCCTTTTTCGTTATGAAGTTATCCGGAAGTCGCCCGTAGGTGCGGATATAAAGCGCGACGTCGTCCTTCGTCGTGTACGATCCGCGCTCGTCAATAGTTTTTTCGCCGTTTTCCTGCGATACCGCGTCCGTTTCGCCGTTGTTTTCTTCCGCGTCAGGCTCGATATCATTGTCGATTTCCGCGACATGGACGCCATTCTCGCTCTTGCCGCCGCTTACAGGCGGGGTGATGTTTCCGCGCCTGTGCTTACAAGCCGCAAACGAAAAAAGCAGCGTCACAGCGAGCAGAAGCGCCAGTATTTTTTTCATAATATACTCACCTCTTTTGAGCGTTTTGCATATTAAAATCCGTCTCCGAAGAAATCAAACCTCGCATAGCCGCGACAACGCGGAAGCTCTCTTTATCATATATCTCGCCCGTCTCAATAAAGCCGTTTTTGAGCCAAAACCGCTCCGCCTGTGCGTTGCCGCTGACCCATCCAAGCCGCACAGATGAAAAGTCGGCACGTTTCAGCCATAGGCAAAGCTCGTCTATTATGCCGCTTCCGACTCCGGCGTTTTGTACCGAAGTCTCCGTCATGAAAAAGCCTATATACGCTGTTTTATCGTTCGGAAAGCCGAGAATAAGATCCAGCACGGCGACAAGGTCTGCCCCGTCATAAAAGCCTAAATATAGCTTATCGCAAACCTCTTTGCCAGGCGGCAGCGCCTCCATGTCGTCATAAATGCCGCGCTCCGTTACAAACGGCGGACAGTGCCGATAATATAACGTGTTTTTACTGCAAAGCGCATATATATCCGCGACGTCGCTTTTGTCCAGCCTCCGCACCGAATACCGTGTTGAAATATCGGTTATGTCCATTTTCACAATTTTTCCTATTATATGAATAAATCCACCTCGGGGTGGAGCGAGAGAAGCGAGCGAAACCTAAAAATAAAGACACGCTTTTGCCACCACTATCCCGCATGGTATATCGTTTGCCCGAAAGGGCAAACCTCGCGCGGAGTCGCGCGTCACAAGCGTTTTGCACGGCAAAACCTTGGCGCAGGCGGGATTCATTCCCGCCGAGCAGGTCAAATCACCCTCGGGGTGGAGCGAGAGAAGCGAGCGAAACCCAAAAAGAAAAAGCCTCGTCAGAGGCTTTTTCTTTTTGGTGGAGACGGAGAGGATCGAACTCTTGACCTCTTGAATGCCATTCAAGCGCTCTCCCAGCTGAGCTACGCCCCCAAACCCTATTGCCCGATTATTTTATCAAATATTTTCGTCTAATGCAAGTGTTTTTTTATTTTATTTTTTATACGCCAGCCGCGGATGCGGCTGGCGCATAAATTCAGCCCGCAACGTACAGATAGAAATTGTATACGGCGTTTACGACGTTTTGTCTGCTCATTATATTTCTCGCCTGCTTAAACGCGGAGTCGCTGCTGCCCGCCGCCCGCATGACCTCGTTGTCAAAGCACCACAGTATAGCCTTTGCCTCGAGCGCCGTCAATTCGGGATATGCTCTGATGTATTCCGCGAGCCTTGCGGAGTCCACGCCGGTATCGAGCCCCTGAAGCGCCGCAAATTTATACAGCGACACGGAGCAGTTTTTCCGCGTCAGCAGTGTGAAGGAGTCCATGTTCTCCTGGCTGCCGTTCAGAAGTCCGTTTTTCTTTGCCCAGTAGACCGCGGGAGCATATTTGCCGCTTACCGATTTTTCCGATCCCATCGTCACGCTCTCTACATGCCCGACATTCGGCGAGCCGTTTATCTTGTAGAGTATGTCAAGAAGCTCCGCGTAAGTGCATTGAGTCGAAAATCCGAACTGAGTTTCGGACATAGGCTCCATATATCCGTTGTCATATACATATTTAAGCGCGCCGAGCGAAAACGTATTCGGAATATCCGTAAAGGCATAATCCTCTATCGGGTCCTTTACGGATACCGCTCCGAGCAGCGCGTGGGAATAATAATCGCTCTCCAGTATCTCCTTGGAGACGAGAAAATCCGTCGCTATCTCCTTTTGTATCTCCGCCATTCTGTCCTGCGTCTCGTCGACGTCTATATCCGAGAAGTACACAGCCTCGCCTATCGAGGTGTCAAAGCCGAAGTCCTCTGTTATAAAGCTCTGATCGGACAGTACCGCGTATCCGTGCGCCTCCGGAGAAAGCACATCGCGTCCTATCAGCAGGCGCGAGTCGTATTCGATGCCGAAAAGGTTAAGTATCGTCGGCAGAATGTCTACCGTGCTGCAATACGTATCGACCGGTACGCTCATGCCGGGAACATAGCAGATAAAGCTGCTGCGGAATTTGTCGAAGGTCGTGTCCACCTCATACCCGGCGAGCTCATTGTACTCGTCCGCCGTCAGCCCGTAAGGGTAATGGTCGTTTGTGAGCACGATTACCGTCTTGTCGGCGATACCCGCCTGTTCGAGCCTCTGCATGAGGTATTCAAGCGCGTACTCAAGCTCCTGATTGCAGGCGATAAAGGCTTTAACGGTGTCGCAATACGGAAGATCCTCCGTAATATCACGGTTTTTCGCGCTCATCGGATTTTCCCAGTTGTACTGGTAGTGACCGCTGAAGGTCATATAATACGCGCAGAACTGCTTTCCGGTGTCGATATAATCGTCCACCGAGGCGATCATCATGTCGAGATCCGAGCTCGGCCAGCTCAATTCAATATCAAGTCCGTCGGTTGCGGATTTGAAGGTATATCCCATATTAGGATGAGTTACGTTGCGCGAATAATACTCGCCCGTGTAATTGTGGTACGCCCACGTCTCGGCGCCAAGCGCCTTGAATTCGTTTCCGAGGCAGAACGGCAGATAATTATTCTGCGAGGCATAAAAGCTCGCCGTGGATTTGCTTCGGAAAAGATCGGGGTAGATACCTAGGCATAAGGTGTATTCGCCGTTTGTCGTATTGCTTCCGTATGACCCGAAATAGTTGTTGAATACAAACCCGTTTGTGGAAAGCTCATAAAGCGCCGGAGTGCGCTCTTTATCTATGAGAAACGGCGAATAAGACTCCGCGCAAATCGTTATGAGGTTGTAATCCTTGAAAAGCCCCGTGTATTTGTGCTTTGAGGTCGGAGAGCGTCGCGAAAAGAAATCGTCGAGCGCGATGAGCTTATCGTCGGCGGCTGTGCCTGCAAGCGCGTCAAAGTCGATGTCTATCATGTTGTATTTGACCATCTCCGACTCATCGGGGACGAATTTTTCGTTATCCGAGGAATACTCCTCATCCTCGCCGAGCACCGCCTGGTCGTTAAAGACAAGAAATTTGCACTCCAAGCGCGTTGTGGATAGAAGCCCGATATTTTTTACGCTTATATTTGTGCCTGTATTCGGATTGGTATAGAGATTGTACGTTGAAAACGCGTTGTTGTCGTTCAGCTTCATAACGCCGACCGTTAGGAAATGCAAAATAATAATCACGGCAGCCGCCGATGCCGATATTTTCCAATCCTGCTTTTTGAATACTATCTTATTTTTTAGCACGGCAAAATACATGGCGGCGAGCGGCAGTAAAAGCGCGATTATCGGAATTATCGTCTGCGATATGCCGTACATCATCTGCCGCCCGAAGTTTATCGCCACCTGCGCCCCGAACGCGATCTGCCATACGGACATAAATTCTCCGAAGATGGAGTTGTAGACAAGCTGTATCTCAAAATAAAGCGTTATCAGCGACGCGATGGACAGTATGATCATCTTATTCACCTTTTCTTTAAACAGCGTACATAAGGCAAACAGCACAATGCCCGCC
>JAFWVB010000113.1 GCA_017518445.1 Oscillospiraceae bacterium
CCGTCGTATCCCGCGGCGCTCGTATAGCCGTGGACGGCGAGAGAGCTCTCGTTTTCAACGGTGTCGATTATCGCGCGGTTCACTCCGTCCGGCGCGGGTATGCTCGGATTGCCGAGGCTGTAATCAAAGACGTTTTCCGCGCCGACCTCTGCGGCGCGTTTGAGCCCGTATTCAAACAGATCGCGTATGCACGAGCGCGTCTGTCCCAGAGCGAGCATTTTTTCGGAAACCATATTCAGACCTCCTGTTTTCGGTTGATTTATCTCGAACAGTTTACCACATCGCGCGTCGGGTGTCCACCGTTTTTATATCCGAGGAGCGCGCGGATTTCGCTGTCCGGTAATTGACAAATTCGGAACGATGGGATAAAATTGACTGTACTTGGAAAGGTGATGAACATGGACATTTTCGAAAAATGCTTTGCAAGGAGCGCAAAGGACGAGTACCGCGAGCTTGGACTTTTCCCGTATTTCCGCGAGCTTCAGTCCAGGCAGGACGTGGAGGTCATAATGGAGGGGCGTCGTCGCATCATGCTCGGCAGCAACAACTATCTCGGACTCACGACAAATCCCGAGATAATTGCCGCCGCGCACAAGGCGCTCGACGAATACGGCACGGGCTGCTCCGGCTCGAGGCTTCTAAACGGCACGCTCGTTTTGCATCAAATATTTGAGCGCGAGATGGCTGAATTTCTGCGAAAGGGCGACGTGGCGACGTTCCCGTCGGGTTTTCAGTCAAATCTCGGCATAATAAGCGCGATAGTCGGCAGGGGCGACTATGTGATATGCGACAGGGAAAACCACGCCTCGATCTACGACGGCTGTAAATTGAGCTACGGCAAAATGCTCCGCTACAGGCACAGCAATATGGAGGATCTGGAGAGATGTCTCAAGGAAGTGCCGGAGGGCAAGGGCTGTCTCGTCGTGACGGACGGTGTGTTCTCGATGGGCGGCGACATCGCAAAGCTCCCCGAGATCGTTGCTCTCGCTAAAAAATACGGCGCTCGCGTCATGGTAGACGACGCGCACGCGCTCGGCATAATAGGAGAGGGCGGCAGAGGCACGGCGAGCTATTTCGGACTCGAGGACGAGGTCGATATCTATATGGGCACGTTCTCAAAATCCCTCGCAAGTCTCGGCGGCTACATGGCGGCTGACGCGAGAGTTGTCGATTACGTCCGCTGCAGCTCGCGCCCGTACATATTCGCGGCATCCGTGCCGCCCGCTAACATCGCAATTGCGACGGCGTCTCTGCGGTATATGATCGCGCATCCGGAGCTTCCGAAAAAGCTCCTCGACATTTCGCAGTATATGCGAAACCGCCTGCTCGAGGGCGGCTTGGACATAATCATGTCGGAGACGCCGATAATCCCGATCTACACATACGAGCCTCTTCGCACGCTTCAGATACAAAACGAGCTTTATGAGCGCGGCGTTTACGTAAACGCCACTCTTCCGCCCGCCTGCGCGCCGACAGAGTGTCTGCTGCGGTGCAGCCTCATGGCGACGCACACGAAGGAGCTTATAGACGAGGCGGTCGATATAATACTCGACGTTTTCAAGGGGCATAAGCAATGAAAAAGGTGGCGGTCGTCACCGGCGGCAGCAGCGGCATAGGCAGATGCACCGCGCAGGCGCTGTGCGACGCGGGGTGCAAGGTCTGGGAATTGAGCCGCAGGGATTTCAGCGAACCGGGGATAAGCCACATCTCCGCCGACGTGACCGACGCGGATCAGGTGGACGCGGCGATAAAAATGATCCTCGCCAAGGACGGCAGGATCGACATACTTGTAAACAACGCAGGCTTCGGCATATCGGGCGCGGCGGAGGTTACCGAAAACGCCGACGCGAAAAGACTTATCGATGTGAACCTCTTCGGCATGGTGAACATGGCGAAGGCGGTCATTCCGGCAATGCGCGCGCAGGGCGCGGGCAGGATAGTGAATTTGAGCTCGGTCGCCGCCGTCACGCCGATACCGTTTCAGGCGTGGTACACTGTCACAAAGGCGGCGGTGAACGGATATACCATGGCGCTTTCCAACGAGGTAAAGCCTTTCGGAATAACGGTCTGCGCCGTAATGCCGGGCGATATAAGGACGGGCTTTACCGCGGCGCGGGAAAAGAGCGCGGCGGGGGACGACATATACGGCGGCAGGATCGCGCGGAGCGTCGGGCAGATGGAGCGGGACGAGCAAAACGGCATGGAGCCCGCCGTCGCGGGGCGGTTTATCGCGCGCACCGCGCTTAAAAAGCGCGTAAAGCCATTGACGGCGATCGGCGGCGTGTACAAGCTATTCTCGGTGCTGGCGAAAATCCTTCCCGCACGGCTCGTGAATTTTATCTTATATCGGATGTACGCGAAATAAATAACGGATAATGAACAAAAGGATTGAGGCGCTTTTGAAAGTGCCTCAATCCTTTTGTTTATCGTTAAGAAGTCGGAGTTTTTCCGCGATAAATACGAGCGCCGCCGCTGTAAGCGTGCCGAGGAGCGCCCCCGCGAGCACGTCGCTCACATAATGGACGCCGACGTACGGGCGGGACAGCGCGATAACGACCGCGAACAGATAGAACAGCCCGCGGCGCTTGCCGCCGCTTTTTGCGAGGATATAAGCAGATAAGAAGCCGGACGCGGCGTGCCCCGACGGGAACGAATACGACGACGGCGGGGAAACGAGCGCGGTTAGCTCCGGCATATCGAGAAACGGGCGCGGACGCGCGACGAGATTTTTTAGCACGACGTCGTTTATGACATACCCGACGGCGAGCCCCGCGAGCAGCAGAAGCCCCGTTTTTCCGTCCTTTTTAATGAAAATGAAAAAAAGCGCGAGGATTATCCACACAGCCCCCATTTCGCCTGCATAGGTAAAAAGCCGCATCAAATGGTTAAGCGGCGTAAAACGCAGGTTTTCCTGTATAAAAAGCATTAAGCTTTCGTCTATGTTCTGTATCGTGTGAAGCATAAGCGCGCTCCTGTTGAAAAATTTTACATATTTTTTTGACGCCCTGCGGAAAAACTAATCGCAGAGGTGAAATCAAATGAACAAAATGCTGAGCGATAAGGAAATGGACATCGTAAAGGGCATAGGCATCGGCATGGTCGCGGGCGCGGCTTTGGGAATGCTCGTCGCGCCGAAAAAGAAGAGCAAGGCGAACATGGTGGGAAACGCCGTCAAGGCCGCCGGAGAGGTAATAAGCAACATAACCGGCGTATTGTCTTGAATGCCGCCGCGCGCTTTTGGGGCGAGAGCCCCTACATACCGTGAATATGATTATACAATACCGGCGCGAGATATGCAAACGTCGGTTTTTCGGATATTTGACGAATAACGCCGAGCGCCGACGAATAAAAAAATATGTTTTAACCTATTGAAACCGCTAAAATAATGTGGTAATATGACACCGTAAAACAAAATATTTTCAGAGATAGAGGCGCGCCTTATCAAGATTAGCCCGCTTTGCCAAGACCTCGCAGGTCGTTTGGCGGGTGAAAGGGACAGGCGCCGAAGCGGTCTCCTTGCGAGGGGGACTCGGCTGGGCGTACGGATAACATCCGTGCGACTGTCGCAGAAATGCGGTGAGCTATCGAAGTGCCATGATAAGGCGGAGACAATTCGCTTTTTATTTGGTAAGAGACAGCCGATCCGCTTGTGATCGGTTTTTTATTTTTATATTCGCATTGGGAGGTACATTTCTATGAAAAAGACGATTTTTGAAGGAATAGCGACTGCTCTTATCACGCCGATAGACGCAAACGGTGTGGATTATGAAAAATTCGGAAAGCTCATCGACTGGCAGATAAAAGAGGGGATAAACGCCCTCGTGATATGCGGCACGACGGGGGAGGGCTCGACGCTCTCCGATGATGAGCACCGCCGCGTGCTCGAATATTCGGTGGAGCGCGCAAACCACAGAGTTCCGATAATCGCCGGAACGGGCAGCAACGACACCGAATACGCGGTAGACCTTACGCGCTTTGCCTGCTCGATCGGCGCGGACGCCATGCTCTGCGTGACGCCGTATTACAACAAGGCGACGCAAAACGGGCTTGTAAAAATGTACAACGAGATAGCCGACGCGAGCGACAAGCCGATAATCGTCTATAACGTCCCGTCGCGCACAGGCGTGAATATCGAGCCGGAGACATACGTGCGTCTCGCGGACCACCCGAACATAGTCGCCATAAAGGAGGCAAACGGCAACATCTCGAAGATCGTCGAGACGTTCGCCCTCGTCGGGGACAAGCTCGACATATACTCCGGCAACGACGATCAGATCGTACCGATTCTCTCTATGGGCGGCAAGGGCTGCATATCAGTGCTGTCAAACGTAATGCCGAGAGAGACGTGCGAGATATGCGAGCGTTATTTCGCGGGCGACGTTAAGGGCGCGGCGGAGCTCCAGTGCAGACTTCTGCCGCTTATAAACTCGCTCTTCTGCGAGGTGAACCCGATCCCCGTAAAGGCGGCTATGGCGGCGATGGGCTTTTGCGAAAATTACGTGCGCCTGCCGCTCACAACGATGGAGCCGGCGCATTATGAGACGCTGCTCGAGAATATGCGGGCTGTGGGGCTGAAGGTATGAGCACGGGGATAATAATACACGGCGCCGCCGGGCACATGGGGAGCGAGGTCGCGCGGCTCATTGAAAAGGGCTGCCGGGGCTGTGATGTCGCGGCGAAGGTGGATATAAACGGCGGCGAGCGATACTTGACCTCTGTTCGCGAATACGTCGGCGACGCCGACGTGATAGTGGATTTCTCCTTTCACACCGCCGTCGGGGCGCTTCTCGACTGCGCGATAGAGAAAAATCTTCCGGTCGTTATCGCCACGACCGGGCATACGGAGGCGGAAAAGGCGCTAATCCGCGCCGCCGCCGAAAGAATCCCCGTTTTTTACTCCGCCAATATGTCGGTCGGCGTGGCGCTTTTGTGCGAGCTCGCCGTGAAAACGGCTTCTGTATTTCCCGACGCCGACATAGAAATAGTTGAGACGCACCACAACCGCAAGGTCGACGCGCCGAGCGGCACGGCGCTCATGATAGCCGAGGCGCTGAGCTCTGCGCGCGGCGGCGCTCCCGTCGTCCGCGGACGCGACGGCGCATCAAAGCGCGAACGCGGCGAGATCGGTATATCCGCCGTGCGCCGCGGCGACATCGTCGGCATACACGAGGTCTACGTTTCGACCGAGACGCAGACGATAACGCTTAAGCACGAGGCTCACAGCAGGTCGCTCTTTGCGGAGGGCGCTATAGCCGCCGCCGAATTTATAAAAAACAAACCCGCGGGGCTTTACGGCATGCAGGATATGATTGGAGGCTGAATTATGATAAGGATCGCAATTGCAGGCTACGGAAATCTCGGACGCGGCGTTGAATGCGCCGTCCGGGAGAACGCGGACATGGAGCTCGTCGGCGTGTTCACGCGCCGCCCGCCCGAGAGCGTCGCGGTAAAAACCGAGGGCGTCGGCGTATATCCGCTCGACCGCGTATCGGAATTTCGCGACATGATAGACGTCATGGTCATCTGCGGCGGGAGCGCGACCGACCTGCCGGAGCTCACTCCTATGCTCGCGGAGAGCTTCAACGTGATAGACAGCTTCGACACCCACGCGAACATTCCGGCGCATTTTGACGCGGTTGACGCGGCGGCGAAAAGGGGCGGCAAGGTCGCCATGATCTCCGTCGGCTGGGACCCCGGTATGTTTTCGGTAATGCGCGCATACGCCGCCTCCATCCTGCCCACGGGCAAGAGCTACACGTTTTGGGGGCGCGGCGTAAGCCAGGGGCACAGCGACGCGATAAGGAGGATACCGGGAGTTGTCGACGCGCGGCAGTACACTGTTCCGGCGCAGAGCGCGGTGGAGCGCGTAAGGGCGGGGGAGAACCCCGAGCTCACGACGCGCGAAAAGCACACACGCGAGTGCTTTGTCGTCGCGGAGGCGGGCGCAGACCTCGCCGCGATAGAAAACGCGATAAAGACCATGCCGAACTATTTCGACGAATACGATACGACGGTGAATTTCATTACGCTCGATGAGCTCCGCCGCGAACACGGCGGTCTGCCGCACGGCGGAAGCGTGATACACAGCGGCTCGACGGCGGGCGGCAGAAGCCTGCACACTATAGAATACAAGCTCACGCTCGACTCAAACCCCGAATTCACGGGGAGCGTTCTGACGGCGTATGCGCGCGCGGTGTACCGCATGGCGAAGCGCGGCGAGACCGGCTGCAAGACGGTTTTCGACGTACCGCCGGCGGACATATCTCCGTATTCAACGGACTATCTGCGGGAGCATATGCTGTAAATCGCTTAAAAACGATATTCCACTGTTAGTAAGGTGTTTATTATGAAACGTAATATCTCTGTTTACCGCATGGTTATCGCCGCGCTGCTCGTCGCGGTCGGCATTTTGATACCTATGACGTTTCCGAAAATTACGATCCCGCCGATGTCGTTTACACTCGCGTCGCACGTCGCGATATTCCTTGCGTGCTTTATCTCCCCGATCACGGCGGCGGCGGTCGCGGTGGGTACGACCATCGGCTTTGCGCTGACGCTGCCTCTGCCGGTGGTACTTCGCGCGGCGTCGCACATTGTATGGGCGCTTGTCGGCGCGCTGTGGCTGAGAAAAAAGCACTCTCTGCTGACAGACACGCCGGGATGTGTGCTGTTCTGCGTCGTGATCGGGCTGATACACGCCGCGGGAGAGGTGCTCGTGCTCATGCCGCTGTATTTCGGCAATATGCTGACCTCGGCGGTTTATGAAAGCGGATTTTTCACCTATATAATTCTTTTGGTGGGGCTCGGCACATTTCTGCACAGCTCGGTGGATTTTATCATATCTCTGGCAGTATGGAAGGCGCTGCGCCGTCTGCCTATCATACGGGATATAACCCCCGTGCGGTGATGCTGCTCCATGAAATAAAACTAACCGCCATCCGAAAGGATGGCGGTATTTCGTTGGGCATGTTAAATCACCCGTGGGGGTGGAGCGAGTGAAACGAGCGAAACCCAAAAATAAAGACACGCCGCAGCGTGTCTTTATTTTTGGTGGACGATGGCGGACTCGAACCGCCGACCTCCTGCGTGTGAAGCAGGCGCTCTAACCAGCTGAGCTAATCCTCCGTGCGTGATAAATATTATACCATTTTTCCGCGTTTGTCAATGATAAGCGGGCAATTACCGCAAAATCCGCCGAGCAGGTCAAATTGCCCTCGGTGTGGAGCGAACATAGTGAGCGAAACCCAAAATACAAGTTCCGCGGAAGGGGAGAGATTGTTTGCCCGAAAGGGCAAATGTCGCGCGGGGTCGCGCGTAACAAGCGTTTTGCGCAGCAAAACCTTGGCGCAGGCGGAATTCACTTCCGCCGAGCAAGTCAAATCACTCTCCGGTGTGGAGCGAACATAGTGAGCGAAACCCAAAAATAAAGACACGCCGTAGCGTGTCTTTATTTTTGGTGACCCGGACGAGAATCGAACTCGTGTTACCGCCGTGAAAGGGCGGTGTCTTAGCCGCTTGACCACCGGGCCTAATATAAGGGCGGTTGAAAAACCGCCCTTTCATGTTGGTAGCGGCGACTGGATTTGAACCGGTGACACTCCGGGTATGAACCGAATGCTCTAGCCAACTGAGCTACGCCGCCATAAACAGGCAAAAATTATTATACCCGCGGCGACCGGTGTTGTCAAGCATTTTCACCAAAAATATCGCACCGTTCACTTAAACCTCAAAACTAAAAATCCGCCGTCTCAAATTTCTCGCGCAGCTTTTCAAGCGCCTTTTTCTCTATCCGCGAAACATAAGACCGGCTTATCCCGCACAACTGCGCGACCTCGCGCTGAGTTTTCGGAGTCTGATTGTCGAGCCCGTAGCGCATTATGAGTATCTCCGCCTCGCGCGGGGTAAGGCATCGGCGCATATATTCGCGCAGACGAAGGCACATATCCTTCGAGTTCAGATTTTCGAGCAGATCGTCGTCGACGCTTATGACGTCGAGCAGCGAGAGACTGCCTCCGTCGCCGTCCGCGTCTATCGAATCTGACAGCGAGAGGTCGTTGGACGTTTTCCGCGCGCTTCTGAAATACATCAGTATCTCATTTTCTATGCACCGGCTCGCATATGTCGCAAGGCGGACGCCCTTATCCGGGCGGTACGTCGAAACGCCCTTTATGAGCCCTATGGTCCCGATCGATATCAGGTCGTCCTGGTCGGAGGATTGAGTATAGTATTTTTTTATTATGTGGGCGACGAGGCGCAGATTTCTCTCTATAAGTATGTTTCGCGCCTGCATATCTCCGTCGAGATACAGCTCGATGTAACGCCGCTCCTCCTCCGCCGTGAGCGGTCGCGGGAAAGAGCCCGCCGTGGGCGAGAGACGGAGCATTAGATAAGGATAGCCTAAAAGCGCGGCAAACAGAGCGGAAAGCATGATTTTTCACCACCGATTACAGAGTCCTTACAGTCTATGTCGGCACATTTTGTCCTTATTCGCGC
>JAFWVB010000114.1 GCA_017518445.1 Oscillospiraceae bacterium
GAAAACATCACGTTTGAAACCGGCGAGGACAGAGTCAGGATCGAGGTCAAGCGCTGGGCGATCTCAAACACCGGAGCGGACGCGAAATAAGCCGCGCAAAACAGAATAATTTGGCATTACAAGCCCTTCTTGCGAATAGGTATGTTTCAGATACTTATCGTGAGGAGGGTTTTTTATGCGCGCAAAAAAAGAGAGGCGGGGGAAGAGGGGCGGCGTGCGTTCCGCCGTGCTTACGGGTCTCGGCGCGGGGATCATAACGATATTTGCCGTATGTCTTGTCGCGGCGATGATGACGGAGTCGGGCAAAATAACGGAGGGGGAGGTATATCTCTTTGCGATTTTTGCGATGGCGGCGGGCAGCTTCATCGCGTCGGTCGTGACCGCGAAAATGGATAGCGCGAGGACGGGACTTTTCACCGCGCTCGGACTGACTGCGGCGAGGGTAGTAACAGGCGCGTTTTCAAAAGGGAGCATGTTCGGAAAAACGACTGTCATCACGATCGCTGCGATGGTGATTTTCGCGTTTTTGGGCGCGGCTCTCGGCTCGCGCAGGGTCAAACGCAGGCGTCCGTGATGACAGTGCGCTGAAATTTGTGATAGTATACAATCTGTTATCAGGGCGCAAAGTTGACATAAATTAAAACGTGATTACCGATATATAGTATTCAATACGCGGTTATGAACACAAAATATAGCGAAAAACGGGCATATACGCGCCTTGCCGCGATGTGTAAGTTTACATAGTTTACATAATATTATTGACATAATAATCGTCATAATTGACAAAATTTATATTTTTCGCCGGTTTCTGTTGATTATTCCTTTCGCTTGTATTATATTTATACGTGCCACGTTTTTAAGGTTTTTGGAATGATTGCTGTTTTTCGGAATAGTATTCCATTGGGTGGTACTAATGAAAAACAGATTTTTTTATCAAACCATTGACGCGGGCTCGGATAATTCGGGCTTTGCGTTGACAGTGTGCGCGGCTTTCTACATATTCGGCTCGGCGTTCGGCGCCGTTTTGTCGGCGTATGTGGACGATGCGGAATATTTTTACAGGTTCTTTTCCGCGTTCTTTACCGGCTTTTCCGCCGGAGGGGCAAGCTTTTTCGGCATGCTTTTCGACGGTCTGCGTTTTTTGATCGCCGTGATGCTTTTATCCGTTTCGGCGTTCGGTGTCGCGGCTATACCCGCCGTATCCGCGCTGAAGGGCTTTTTGACGGCGTTTTCGATCGCGCTTATAACGCGGCTTTTCGGCTTCGGCGGTATTCCCGCGGCGCTCGTCGTATCCGGCATAGACGCGCTGCTGTTCACTCCGGTGCTTCTCGCGGCTTCGGCGACGGCGTTCAAGGGCTCCGTTTCGCTCATCGGCTTCTGCGCGGGGCAGCGCGGCGCGGAGCGCGGCTTTCCGCAAAAAATTTGGCTCGTTTTTATTATCTGCGTTGTGCTTTGCGCAATCATCGCAGGTATCGAGACGCTGGCGGCGTCGTGGCTCGCCTCGGGCATTACTGCGGAGACGGCGTATTTGCTAATTTGATTTGTTTAGAAAGGGAGGTGTGTTTTTCATGTCCGATATCGAGATCATCAGCGATTTTGAATATTATCTTGTAAACGAGAAGCACGCCTCTGTCAACACGCTCGCTTCATATCTGCGGGATATAAACCAGTTTTCGGCGTATCTCTCAAAATATACCGATATAATGATGACTGACGTCACGAAGCGCGATGTCGAAAACTACGGCGCGTGGCAGAAGAAAAACGGTAAGTCCGCGTCATCCGTTTCGCGCTCGCTCGCGTCGATAAAATGCCTTTATAATCACCTCGTCCTTTTGGGACAGGTAGAGTACAATCCGGCAAGCGGCGTCGTTGTGGACAAGGCGGTAAAAAAGCTGCCGCAGATATTGACGAGCGAGGAGGTAGAGCTTCTGCTCGAACAGCCGGAATGCAGCGACATGAAGGGCTACCGCGACCGCGCGATGCTGGAGCTTTTATACGCAACCGGAATGCGTGTGAGCGAGCTGATCTCCCTCAATATCGACGATGTAAACCTTAACGCAAAGGTCGTCCGTTGTGAGAGTCACGGCAAGACAAGATCCGTCCCGATGTACCCCGCGGCTGTCAAGGCGGTATCGAATTACATAAACACGGTCAGAACGCAGATGCTCGCAAGCCATGACGAGCCCGCGCTTTTTGTGAATATGAGCGGAGAGCGGATGTCGCGCCAGGGCTTTTGGAAAATAATAAAGTATTATCAGACGAAGGCGCGCATAGACAAGGAGATCACCCCGCACACGCTCCGGCACTCATTCGCGGCGCATTTGCTCGAAAACGGCGCCGATCTGCACTCTATACAGGAGATGCTCGGACATGCCGACATATCCTCGACGCAGGTCTATACACAGCTTGTCAACAAGCAGCTCAAGGACGTCTACAGCAAGGCGCATCCCCGGGCATAAATTTGATATGATTATCCGCCGCCCTAATGGGCGGCGGATCGTATATTTACCCTATCCAGCCGAAAAGCGAAACTCTTTTCGGTCGGCTCTCAAGCACATCTATAGACGCCGACAGCATTTTAGCCGCGTCCGCCCGCGTCATTACGGCGGTGCTGCCCGCCGCGCCAACATCGGTTATTATCCTGCAGGAGGCGAGGTTGGAGGCGGACTGATACGCCCAAGCGGGGCAAGAATACTCCGTATCGAAGGCGCCCGCTGAGACGTCGGTTATATCGAGGACGTTATCCAAAATCACGACCGCCTCGGAATATGATATCGGCGCGTCTGCGGAGAACACGATATTACCGCTGGTGCTCCGGTAGCCGCGCACGATGCCCGCCGTAAGCGCCGTCGCGACGTAGGGCTTTGACCACGCGGGTATGGCGGCGTCATCGGCAAATCCGGTTTTCGTAATGTCATCGAGATTTTCAACTCCACACATCGTCATGCACATTGCGAGAAATTCGCCCCGTGTGACGGTCGCATCGGGCGAGAAGAAATAGCTGGTTCCTATGCGCTCGCCTATGAAAATGCCGTTTTCGGCGAGGCATATCGCGTCGTAATGCGCGCTGTTGCCGCCCATATCGGCATAACATACGTCGGTGTTCTGCGACTTGATTTTTATGCTCACCGTCGCCTCCGCGGAGACATTTTCAAATGCGTCGAACGCGACATAGGTGAAGCTGTCAGTACCCTTTTTGTTTTTGTATGGGGTGTAGACGAATTCTCCGCCGTCACATAGCTCCACAGAGCCTTTTTTCGGTTCTTTTTTAACTGCGAATCGGACGGCGTCACCATCGGGGTCCATCGCTGAGAGCCTGCCGGAGACAGATACGTTTTTATACGTGGCAAGCTCGATATTCTCCGCTATGGGAGCGGAGTTTTTCATATCGACGCCGCCCTCCGCCGCCAACGCGCCGAAGCCTGACGCCGCCGCAGCAATAACGAGCAGCGCGGATATTATGCGCCGCCGCGTTTTTTGATTTATGTTCATAGCAGTACCTCCGTTTGTTTGATATACGGGTATTTTTTGTTTTTGCAGAAAAAATATTCTTGATTTTTCAAATTTTAATAGATTGACATATCGGTCGACAAAAGGTATAATATTATACATATTTTCTCAAAATACGAACTTTTGGCAGAAATTGTAC
>JAFWVB010000009.1 GCA_017518445.1 Oscillospiraceae bacterium
ATTTTCGCACCGCATTTCGCTAAACATACCCCTTTTTCCCCGATAATATACAAAAAGACCCCCGCGCAGGGTTTTATCCCGCGCCGGAGGTCTTTTTATTATTCATTAAAACTGTGTCTTACCTTATTTTCTTATGCCCGTTCAAAATGATTGTATACGCTGTGTTCTTTGCCTCATCGGCACGGCATGGAAAGTC
The DNA here is from genome assembly GCA_017518445.1 of Oscillospiraceae bacterium. Lineage (GTDB taxonomy): Bacteria > Bacillota > Clostridia > Oscillospirales > Oscillospiraceae > RGIG6097. The sequence goes on from JAFWVB010000009.1 coordinate 197, forward strand.
CGGCTCAAGCGGCAGTCCCGCCTTACTCTCGTCGATTCTGAACCATCTTTTATACGAAACGGAAAACGGCAGTCTCGAATTCGGGGTTGCGAACAAAAGTATATCGCCGTATGAATCGGGCAGATTGCCCGACGGCTCTCCTATCGCCTGTCCAATACCGTTGTCCATGATGCACATCGTAAAATCCATCGCGGAGCTGTACGTCGCCGTGTTCGTAAGCACATATATGCCGCCCGAAAACGCGGGGTCTTGCTTCTCGTTCTTTACATACGATCTCTTGTTTTTTATCAGATGATTGCCTATCCTGACATGGCAAGCCCATGTGTAATACCCGTCAATATCAAGATATTTTATGAATTCGTTTGCGACAAGAGAGTTTCCGCCTCTGTTATTGCGAAGATCCACGATAACATCTTCAACGCCCGCTTCGCTTACGGAATTGAAAAACTCCTTTACTGTCGCTCTGTACTCATCGTCATATATGCACGAGGCAAGTGTAAAGACGCCTATTTTATTATAATCGTCTATGGAATAATAGACCCACTTGCTATCATCGGAGCTTGAAGCCGCCTCCGCGGGCTCATCCGGCGGAACAAAGCGGCAATATGCGTCCAAGTCGTCGTTTCCCGTATCAAAGGTGAACGTCACGCCGTCGGAGGTGTCCACCCCGGCCAACGCAAGGCACGCCTCATTCGTAAAGAAATCGCCGAAATTGAGCTTTGCCCATTCCAACGTCTCATATTGGCAGAGCGCCAAAAGCCTTTCAAACACGTCCTCCGTCGGCTCTCCGTTTATCTTGACCGGCGCACCGTATTGTATTATCTGCGAAACATCATCGATATATCTGTCGCCCGAATAGCTGCGGCAGATGTTGCTGTGTCCGTCGTACAGCTCATGCATTATCCTGCATAAGCTCCTCCACTCCTCTAAAACCGTGACGCCGTCCGAGCGCTTTTCATCAAGAGCGTCAAGCTCCGCGAGATACTGTGCCTCCACTGCCACGACTCTCTCGTTGTCATCTTCGAGCCATGCCGGATGACGACCTCTGAGCATACCCATGACATAATCGATATCTTCCTTTGCCTGATCAAATGTAAGCATTTCGTCAAGCGGAAGAGACTGAACATCGGCCCGCACTCCCCCGCGCGAATCAATAGTCGGCTTTAAGGTTTGGCGGTGCGGATCAAGCATGAGCTTGTAAACGGCAAACAGCACGCCGCAGATAATAAGCAGCGCGGCAAGCGTTGATATAACGATCTTAAAACCTTTTTTCATGCGCTCTCTCCGGCGTATATACCATCATTTTTTCTCCGGCTTCATGATAAGCGCCCGAAGCACGAGCCCTGCGCCGACGGCGGCAGGGACGAGCATAAGGAACAGATCGAGCACCGAGCCGTGGTAATGAAGCTGTGTGCCGAGTATGACGGACAGCACTATCATAGCGACGAAAACGGGCAGCAGTATCTTTGTGAGCTTGTGCTTCGTCGCCACAAGAAGCACGATGTCAAAGAGCGTAAGCGCGATTAGGATGCCTCCCGTGGAAACGCGGTTCCCGAGCCTGTAGAAGCCCCATGAATATACACGGGTGGATTTGAAGAACATGAACACGCCGAAAGCGATCAGTATCGAGCCGATCAGCAGCAGCTTGTCTTTCGTTTTCAAAGCGCACACTCCTTGTCAGTTATCCAGCGGCTTCATTGTCGGGAACAGTATCACGTCCCTTATCGAGTCAGTGCCGCAGAGCATCATGGCGCAGCGGTCTATGCCGAAGCCGAGCCCGCCCGTGGGCGGCATGCCGTATTCGAGCGCGAGCACGAAATCCTCGTCCATCATGTCCGCCTCCTCGTCGCCGCCGGCGCGCTTTTCAGCCTGCTTTTTGAACCGCTCGTACTGGTCTATCGGGTCGTTTAGCTCCGAGAAAGCGTTTCCCATCTCGCAGCCGCAGATGAACATCTCATACCGCTCAGTCAGGTGCTTGTCCGCCGGACTGCGCTTAGCCAGCGGCGACACCTCTACCGGGTACATCGTCACGAACGTCGGCTGTATTAGCGTATCCTCAACCTTCTGATCAAACGTTTCGTACAGCGCGTTGCCCCATGTCGCGTCCACGCCGTCCATATCGACGCCGACGCTTTTCGCGAGCGTTACGGCGGCGTCGCCATCGCCCTCTATCGCCATGAAATCGGCGCCCGTGACCTCGCGCACCGCCTCCGCCATCGTGACGCGCCGCCAGCCCGGAGTGAGATCTACCTCGTTTCCGAGCCAAGTCACGTTATATGTGCCGAGTATCTCCTTCGCCGCGCCGGACAGAAGCCCCTCCAGTATGTCCATCATTCCGTCGAGGTTCGTGTACGCCTGATATAATTCGCACGTCGTGAACTCCGGATTGTGCTTTGTGTCCATGCCCTCGTTGCGGAAGATGCGCCCGACCTCGTAAACGCGCTCGATACCGCCGACGATGAGCCTCTTTAAGTGGAGCTCCGTCGCTATGCGCATATACATGTCTATATCGAGCGTGTTGTGGTGCGTGATGAACGGACGCGCGGTCGCGCCGCCCGCGATAGGGCTGAGTACCGGCGTCTCGACCTCCATGAAGCCGAGTCCGTCAAGATAGCGGCGCAGGAAAGACACAAAGCGGCTGCGTATCTCGAAATTGCGGCGGCTCTCGTCGTTGACGATGAGATCGACATATCTCTGGCGGTATTTTAGCTCCACATTCGTCAGCCCGTGGAATTTCTCCGGCAGCGGGCGGAGCGATTTGCTCAAAAGCGTGACCTTCTCGACGTGGACCGATATCTCCTCGGTCTTGGTTTTGAAAACATACCCCGAAACGCCGATAATATCGCCTATGTCGTATTTTCTGAAATCGGCAAACTCCTGCTCCGACACGGCGTCCGCGCGGATATAGAGCTGTATCTGCCCTCTGTCGTCCTTTATGTGGCAGAAAATCGCCTTGCCCATGCCGCGCTTTGACATGATGCGCCCCGCGACGGCGACGGTTTTTCCGTCGAACGCGTCGTAATCGCCCTTTATCTCCGTGCTCCATGCGCTTCGGTCAAACCTCGTCACGTGGAACGGATCGCGCCCCTCGTCCTGAAGGGCGCGGAGCTTGTCGCGTCTTATCTGGAGTATCTCGGAGAGGTCCTCTGTGACCTCCGCGCTTCTGTTCTCATCACACATATTTTTAATCCTTCTCGATCTTCTCTATTTTGAATTTCAAAACTCCGGCGGGCGCGTCGATTTTCACCGTCTCGCCGACGGAATGACCGTAAAGCCCCTTGCCGAACGGAGAATCGTCGGATATGCGCCCCTCCATCGGGTTTGCCTCCTGCGAGCCGACGATCTGGTACACCTCACGCTCGCCCGTGGACATATCCTTGACGGTGACGCGGCTGCCTATGCCGACCTTGCCCTCCTCGTCGCTCTTTTCCATGATAACGGCGTTCTCGATGAGGTCTTTTATCTCCGCTATCTTTGAATACAGCTTGCCCTGCTCGGTTTTCGCCTCGTCATACTCGCTGTTTTCGGACAGGTCTCCGAAGGAGCGCGCCTCGCGTATCTGCTCCGCGACCTCCTGCTCTCTCTCGGTTTGAAGATATATAAGCTCTTTTTTAAGCTCCTCGAGGCGCTCCGCGCTCATTTTATATCTGTTTTCTTTTGACATTATAAACTTCCTTTCAGTGATATCATACCTAAAGCCCGGGCATATATGCTCCGGACCTGCTTTCAAGTATTTGAGCCATTATATTGTGTTTGCCCCGCGTTGTCAAGGGCGGAGGGGCTGTTTTCCATAATATTTTTTCGCATATTTTGCCGTTAATTTATCTCTTTTTCCCCATTTTTTGTATCATCGCGCAAAATATCAGTTTTGAAAACCACCTCCGACACCGACAATTTGTCCGCGTCGAGCCGCCCCGCCTCGACAGCCGCCGCCAAAAGCTCCGCGATATCGTACCCCTTGGGCACGGTGTAAGCGCCGAAGGTCACGCGCTCTATGACTCTGCCGCCTTTTATTTTCTCTCTCATTTCGCCGTCCGCGCAAAACACCGCGCACCTGTCTGAAAATCTCACCGCCTCCGACCCGCGGAATACTATCGCCCCTCCCGCCCGCATAAGCACCGCCCCGGCAGGTCTTTCTATGACCGAAGCGCCCGTCCTTCTGCGTATTTCGGCGCATATCCGCCCCGTCTCCGCTCCTACGTCCACCATCAGCCGTCTAAAACGAGAGCACACGCGGTTTATCGCCGCCATCGCCGCAGCATCCGCTATCGGGCTTATGACCGCGACCGCGCCGGAGACGCCCGCGGCGGCGAGCACATCGGCGGACTTTGCGGCAAAAAGCCGCCGCGTATCCGGCTCCCGAAAGCCCCTGTCTATGAAAAAATCACGCCTGTCAAACCGAGCCCCAAAGCACACCGTCCTGACGCCGAGCCGCGACATCACCGCCGCCGCCTCGCGCAAAAATCTGTCACGCCTAAAGCGGGAACTTTGCGGAAGTCTCACACGCACCGTGTCCATTCCGAGCGCACGCACGTCCTCCAAAAGCACGCGACGGGGCGCGCCCTTCTCCGAATATTCCAAAAGCGCCACCATAGAACCGCCCCCGAACCATCGTCTTATTTTTACTTGTAATGTGAAAATAAGCGGAGTATAATATCTGTAAATACTATTACGGAGATGAATATTAAATGACTTATGAAATAAAAGTCGCCGGACTCACGCGACATCTTCCCGTAAACAAGGTGAACGACGAGCTGATGATCGCGGGCTTCGTCATTTTCGGCGACGTAGAGCTTACCTGCGCCTGCGCGGCGGAGCTTTTGAAGCGCGCGCCCGATTTCGACTACATGATCGCGCCGGAGGCGAAGGCGATCCCGCTCATCCACGAAATGGCGCGGCAGAGCGGACGCAACGACTATTTCCTCGTTCGCAAAGTGCCGAAATTCTATATGGACGGCATCTTCTCCGCCGAGGTCAAATCGATAACAACCGCCGCCGTTCAGACGCTGTACATGGACGAGAAGGACGCGATGAAGATGAACGGCAAGCGCATACTTATAATCGACGATGTGATCTCCACCGGGGAATCCATCGCCGCCGTAGAGACGCTCGTAAAAAAGGCGGGCGGCGAGGTCGCCGGCAGAATGTGCATACTTGCGGAGGGCGATGCCGCCGACCGCGACGACATCATCTATCTTGAAAAGCTGCCGCTTTTCGACTCCGACGGCAAGGCGAAGCCCTTTTGAAAAACGCGAAAGGAGCGGAAAAATGAAGCCTCAAATTTTGGAAGCTCTTAAAAAAATGGAAAAATTCGGCTACCACACGCACGTTTTTCCCACCGCCGTCGAAATGCGCGATTTCGTTATGAGCTCGATACCCGAAACCGCCTCCGTCGGCTTCGGCGGAAGCATGACCGTGACGGGCGATATTCGCCTTTACGACCTTATGAAAGAGCGCGGCAACACCTGCTTCTACCACGGCAGGGTCGAGCCGGAGGAGGCTGCCGCGACGCGGAAAAAGGCGATGCTTGCCGATTACTATCTCACGAGCAGCAACGCCGTCACCTACGACGGCAAGCTCCTTAATATCGACGGCGTCGGAAACCGCGTCGGCGCACTGTGCTGCGGTCCCGACATCGTATACATACTCGTCGGCGTCAATAAATTCGCGCCGGACGATGAGGCGGCTATGAAGCGGTGCAAGGAGGTCGCCTGTGTGAAAAACGGCGTCCGCCTCGACACCGGCACGCCGTGCGCCGTTACCGGCAAATGCGCCGACTGCAACTCCCCAAACCGTATGTGCCGCGCCGTTTTGTGGCTTGAGCGCGTCCCGCGAGAACGCGAATTTCACATCTGCGTCGCAGACGAGGCGCTCGGCTATTGAGCCTTAGCAAATATACGACAAGCCTTCCCCTGCTTGGGGAAGGCTTGTTTACATCATGCCGTCGCTTATTTTACTTTATATATCCAGCCGAACGGATCGTCGATACGACCCCACTGTATTCCGGTCAGCTCGTCGTACAGCTTCTGGGTGACCTCGCCTATTTTTCCGCCGGAGATCTCATATACCTTGTCCTTATACGCAAGCCAGCCGACGGGCGATATGACCGCCGCACAGCAGGCGATAGATGATGCGAAGGCGGAGCTTGAAAACGCAAAGGAAGAGCTGAAAAAGGCGAAGAAAGACATTGAAGACGGTGAAAAGGAGATAGAAGAGGGTCAGGCGGAGCTTGATGATAAGATAGCCGAACTGGAGGATGAGCTTTCCGAGGGTGAGCTTATCATCAAGGGCAGGGACAAATGGGATCCCGACTGTATGTCCTACGGTGTGGACTGTGACAGAGTGGATTCAATAGCA
>JAFWVB010000010.1 GCA_017518445.1 Oscillospiraceae bacterium
ATAGAGGACAGGACGGAAATCGACTATGCGGACATCCCGAATTTCCTCGTTTCGACCGTCAGCGGTCACGCGGGAAAGCTTATCTTAGGCACTGTCGCGGGGCGGCGCGTCGTATGCATGTCCGGCAGATTTCATTTTTACGAGGGCTACGATTTTGAGCAGCTCGCGATCCCCGTGCGCGTAATGAAGCTGCTCGGCGCAAAAAAGCTGATACTGACAAACGCCGCCGGCGCGATAAACACGGACTACAAGCCGGGCGACGTCGTGATAATAAAAGACCACATAAAGCTATTCGGCGCAAGCCCGATGCGCGGCGAAAACATACCCGAATTCGGACCGCGCTTTTTCGACATATCAAAGCTCTACACGCCGGAGCTTCGCGCCGCCGCGCTGAAGGCGGCAAAATCGTCGCCGCTCACCGTGCATGAGGGCGTGTATTTCTATTTCTCCGGCCCGCAGTTCGAGACGCCCGCCGAGATACGCGCGGCGCGCATTTTAGGCGGCGATCTCGCCGGAATGAGCACCGTGACCGAGGCGCTGACGGCGGCGCACTGCGGCATGCCCGTTCTGGCGATGAGCGTTGTCACCAACATGGCGGCGGGTGTGCTCGACCAGCCGCTCTCCGGCGAGGAGGTCGAGGCGGCGGGCGCAAGTGTTGCCGCGCCATTCAGCGACCTTATGACGGAAATCGTCAAAAACATCTGAAATCGAGGCGAAATATGAAAACTTTATTCAAAAACTGCGACATAATAGCGACGGAAAACGGCGATTTCAAGGTGATAAAGGACGGTTACCTCGCCGTGGACGGCGCATTTATCAGCTATGTCGGAAAATCGCGTCCCGAGGGCGAATTCGACGCGGAAAGGGATATGAGCCGACATGTGCTCGCGCCGGGGCTAATAAACTGCCACTGCCACAGCGCGATGACGCTGCTTCGCGGCGTGGGGAGCGACCTGCCGCTTCAAAAATGGCTTTTCGACGCGGTGTTCCCGATAGAGGACAGGCTGACGGCAAAGCAGGTGCGAACGGGAAGCGAGCTTGCCATGCTCGAAATGCTGTCTACCGGCACGACGAGCTTTTCGGATATGTATCAGGATTCGCGCGAGACGATAGAGGCGGCGATAGAGGCGGGCATGAAGGCGAATATTCATGTGCCTGTGCTGTCGTTCGACCCGAATGAGAGCTATGCCGACAATGTGCGCGCGCAGAATTCTCTCGCGCTGGCGCGGGAATTTTCAAACGCCGCGGGCGGACGTGTGCGCGCGCAGTTTTGCGTCCACGCTGAATACACCTGCAACGAAAAAATCGTCCGCGCATATGCCGAGGACTGCCTCAAATACGGCAGTATGATGCACATACATCTGTCGGAGACAAAAAGCGAGCATGACGAATGCGTAAAAAAATACGGCAAAACCCCTGCACAGTGGTTCAAGTCGCTCGGCGCGTTCGACGTGCCGTCGTCCGCCGCGCACTGCGTATGGGCGACGCCGGAGGATATTGATATTTTCGCCGAAAATGGCGTCACGGTCGTACATAACCCGACGAGCAACTTAAAGCTCGGAAGCGGGATCGCGCCCGTGTCGGAAATGCTCAAAAGGGGCGTAAACGTGACGCTCGGCACTGACGGCGCGGCGAGCAACAATAACCTCAATATGTTCGAGGAAATGCACCTCGCGGCTCTTATACACAAGGGCTTTCGCTGCGATCCGACGATAATGACGCCTCATCAGATACTCAAAATGGCGACCGTAAACGGCGCGCTTCAGCAGGGGAGGGCGGACACCGGCTCGCTCGAGGCGGGAAAGAGGGCGGATATTATCGCAATAAGCCTCGACAGACCGCATATGTACCCCGCGTTCGACGATATAAATATGCTCATCTATTCAGCGCAGGGGGGCGACGTGACGATGACGATGGTCGACGGCAGGGTGCTTTACGAAAACGGTGAATTCAAGACGATAGACGCGGAGAGAGTGATGTTCGACGCAAGGCGCGCGGTGAGCGAGCTTTACGAAGGCTGAGGAGATAGAAATGGAGAGAGCGGACAAGGACCTCGCGTTCATGCTTCGGTATGAAAATGTCGCATGGTACGAAAACGGCGAGGTCAGGATACTTGACAGGCGTATATATCCGCAGAGAGTGGAATTTGTCGTCTGCAAAGGCCACCAAGAGGTGGCGCGGGCGATAGCCGACATGGTAACGCAGAGCGCGGGACCGTACACCGCCGCGGCGATGGGCATGGCGCTCGCCGCGCACGAGTGCAGGGACATGACCGCCGAAAATCAGACGGAATATCTCAAAAACGCGGCGTTCACGCTCTCGCACGCGCGCCCCACGACGGTCGGGCGCATGGAGCTTATTACGGGCGGCTGTCTTGCGGCGGCGAGGTATGCGATGGACTCCGGCGCGGACACGGCGCAGGCGATAGTCGAGCACACCGTGAAGGCGAACAACATACGCTACCGCAAGGTTGAAAAAATGGCGGGCTTTTTGGCGGACACATTCCCCGACAGCGGCGAGGTAATGACGCAGTGCTTCGGAGAGACGATAGTCGGTATGATGCTCAAGGTCGCAAGAGAGCGCGGCAAAAACCTCCGCATATTCTGCCCGGAGACGCGCCCGTATTTCCAGGGCGCGCGATTGACGGCTACCGTCTGCCGCGACATGGGCTTTGACGTGACGGTGATAACCGACAATATGCCCGCGTTTGTAATGGAACGAGAGGGAATAGACGTTTTCACCTGCGCCGCGGACGCGATAAGCCTCGACGGGCACGTGGCGAACAAGATCGGCACGCTCCAGATCGCGATCGCCGCGAAATACATGGGCGTGCCGGTATATGTGACGGGCGCGCCGGATGTCGGACACAAAACGCGGGACGATATAAAAATCGAAATGCGCGATCCGGAATTTGTTTTGCAGGCTATGGGCGTCAGAACGGCGGCGGACGGCGTAAAGGGCTATTACCCCGCGTTCGACATAACCCCGCCGGAGCTGATAACCGGCATAGTCACCGACGTCGGCATACTCTCTCCGTTCGACCTTAAAAGCTATTTCGACCGCGGCAGCCGTGGCGAATTCGAGATGATAATATAAAACGCAAAATCATTGTCAACATACTCTGTATGTGCTATAATTCTCAGTAATGTACGTTTTTATTTTTACTTAGAGGAGGAATTCTAAATGGCGTGTTTTCTCGTGCCCGCGGCGGAGGCGTTAGTCGCCGCGGCGGTAAAAAAGGGAGCCGAAAAGAAGGAGACAAATAATGCCAAAGCCTCGGAAACCGCAACCGAGGGCAAGGTTAAAATCCCGTTCAGCGTTAAGCTCAAATGGCTCGGCAGACTGCTCTGGGGCGGCTCCGCTCTGCTCGCGTTCGAGCATGTGTGGCACGGCGAGATCGTGCCGTGGTTCCCGTTTTTGACGGCGGCTTCAGACCCCGCTGGCGCCGCGGAGATGCTCCGCGAAATGGCAACTGTCGGAGTGGGAATGGCTGTTCTTATAACGCTTGTCTGGCTCGTGATGTGCAGGGCGGCGGAGCGTATAGTAAACCGCCGTGACGCCGACGACACGCAGAGCATGGCGGAACAGGAGGGCTGAAATGACGCTTCTTATAACCGTTTTCGCCGCCGTGATCGCGACCGTGCTGTGGTACAACCGCAAGGACGACAGGATGTGCCTCGGCACTCTGTGCTTTCTCTATTGGGGCGCGTCGCTCATGTGGCTTGTAGACGCGATATTTGAATACGCGGAGCTTAAAGCCGAATATTTCACGCCCGCGCTTGAGGATATGGCAAACGATGCGTTTTTGGGGCTTTCCGCGGTCGCGCTCGGGCTCGTTATCTGGCTCGTGCGGCTGCTTATAGCAGACCCGAAGGGCTCTGTGCGCGCTGCGCTTAAAAAACAGCGGTAAATTTATTACAAAAACAGTGGCTTATTGCTAAAGCAATAAGCCACTGTTTTCATATTTTAAATGTCACTGCTGTCTGTTGTATATCGCGGAAACCGATTTTCTGCTTCCTCCTATGAACACGACCGCCGCAAGCGCGCACAGCACCATAAAGCCGGAGAGCACGCCGCGCTGCGGCAAAAACGACGCGAGCGCGCCGGCGAGCAGCTCTCCCGAAAGGCTGCCGACGGTGTTCAGCATATTGAACGCGCCGTTAAAGCGCCCCTTTTTCTCGTCCGGCACATAGCTCTGCGTGGCTGAAATGCGTATCGTATAGCTCGTCACGCCGAGTATGCCTGTCATAAAGCACATCGCCTGCATGACGGGCAGGGAAAAATAGAGATAAACCGCCTCCAACAGTGACATTGTTATGTAAACCGTAAGCGCGATGGCGTACTTGAATTTAACAGGCAGCTTTACCTTGTAATGTATGGCGCCGCCTATGAATCTGCCGAGAAGCGCCATGCCCCACACGAGCATATAGGTGTATTCGCCGTTAATGAAATTCGCCTTGAAATAGGGGAGGGTTATTACGCTCGACGCGCCGTATGCGAACGCGTTAAATGTGAAATATACCGCAACAGCCATAAGCCCGCGCTCAATGCGCAGATAGGCAATACCCTCCTTTATGTCGCGCAGCATCTGCCGTGCGACGCCCCTCGTCTCGCCGCCGAGCGACTGCCGCTGCTTTTCTATGTATTCCTCCTTCGCCTTAATGCGCGTCTCAAAGACGGCGGCGATGAAAAAGCACACGGCGTTGCAGGCGAAAAGCGGCGCGATGCCGATCTTGTTGTAGACGAACGCGGACACGGGGACCATGACGGCGGTGAGCGTCTCGAGCGCGCTCGATATCGAATATGCCTTTGAGAAGTTGCCCTCGCTTATAAGCAGCGGATAAAAGCTCTCGTATGCGACGAAATAGACGCTGTTTATTGAGCCTATCAAAAAACAGCCCACGGCGAACACGGCAAAATTGAACCAGCCGGCGCCGAGTATCACGGCGGCAACAGCGTACAGCACAGCCGACATGAAATCGAGCATATATATCGTTTTCTTTCTCGAAAAACGGTCGAGTATCGCTCCGGAGAATATCGGCATCACGATCTGCGGGAGCGTGAATATCGCCAGATAAACGGCGTAGTACATCGGCGACTGCGTGTAATCGAGTATCAGAAGGCTCATCGCGAAGCCGGACATGGAATTTCCGAGCATGGAAACCATGCTGCCGAGCGTTATTATAGTAAAATCGTGCGTCCAGAGCCTGTTTGGCTTTTGAATTTGACTTTCCTCCATAAGCTTCCTTTCGTATTTGTATCGCTTAAAATTATGTAAATCTCAGCGGATGTTTGTTTCTGTAAACGTCAAATGAATATTCGACGCCGTCGTGAAATCTCGGCGCGCCCTTTTTCTGAAGCTCCCAGTTTGGCGATAAGTCGAGGTTTTCAAAAAACGTGTCCGCGTCGTACTCGCCGCGTATCCTTGTTACGAATGCCCTCTCGCAGTAGGGGAGAAGCTGTTCATATACGCGCGCGCCGCCTATCACGAAGACCCTGTTAGAGCGGTCTCCGGAGGTCAGAGCGATCGCCTCCTCGACGCTGTGCGCGACCTCGGCACCCTCGATGGTAAAATCCGGATCGATTGACATAATTATATTGCGTCTGTTTTTAAGCGGTCTGCCGCCGGGAAAATCCGCAAGCGTACGACGGCCAACGATGACCGTGCCGCCGCTCGTTATTTTTCTGAAAAAGCTCCTGTCCTCGGGCAGAACGACGGGCTGTGTGCCGTTATAGCCGATGCCCCAATTTGAATCGACCGCGACGATGATGTTCATGTCCGCCTCCTAAACCGCCACGGGGATCTTGTCCTCGAACGGCGCGTATCTGTAATTTTCGACGCTGAAGCTGTCGCGAGTGAAGGCGTAAAAATCGCCCACCGATTTGTCGATATTGAATTTAGGCGCGTCGAACTGCTCGCTTTTCAGCATTTTTTCGATTATCGGCACATGGCGGTCGTATATATGCGCGTCCGCGATCACGTGGACAAGCTCTCCCGCCTCAAGTCCCGATATCTGCGCCATCATGTGTACGAGCACGGAGTACTGTACGACGTTCCAGTTGTTCGCGGCGAGCATATCCTGCGAACGCTGATTGAGTATGGCGTTGAGCTTGTTGCCGCTCACGTTGAATGTCATGCTGTACGCGCAGGGGTAAAGCCCCATCTCGTGCAAGTCCTCGAAATTGTATATGTTCGTCATTATGCGGCGGCTCGCGGGGTTGTGCTTTAAGTCGTATATCACGCGGTCCACCTGGTCGAACTCGCCCTCGGGGTATTTGTGCTTCAAGCAGAGCTGATAGCCGTAAGCCTTGCCGATCGAGCCGTTTTCATCAGCCCAACTGTCCCATATGTGTCCGTTTAGGTCCTTTATGTTGTTGGATTTTTTCTGCCATATCCACAAAAGCTCGTCCACGGCGGTTTTCCAGTAGGTGCGGCGGATCGTGAGCAGGGGAAACTCCTCGGCGAGGTCGTATCTGTTGACTATGCCGAATTTTTTGACGGTATGGGCGCTCGCGCCGTCGTCCCATTTCGGGCGCACCTGCATATCCGTGTCCCAGACGCCGTTATTCAGAATTTCCGTTACGTTTTCGATAAATATTTTGTCAGCTCTGCTCATTTAAATATCCTCCGTTCCGGGCGCGCGAAAATGCGCCGTGCTTTTTCTCTTTTGTGTTGACAATCCGCTTTACGTTATATTATAATTAAAAAGCTGTCCCAATGCAAGGTCGAGTTCGCGCCGCGCGCGCCTTGAAGGTGTGCGTCTTGCGCTAAAGCGTATCGAAGCGGGGAATTTTGCGAGCGCCGCCGGTGTAAAATTTTATAATCATATACGGAAGCGTATCGAAGTGGTCATAACGGGCCTGACTCGAAATCAGGTGTACGGCAACGTACCGTGGGTTCGAATCCCACCGCTTCCGCCAAAAAAGGACTTGCTTTCGCAAGTCCTTTTTCAACGTGGTATTTCACCAAGCTATATCGCCGTCTCGCGCTTTTTCCTCAAAGCCGACGTCAATGCCGACACGCCGTAGAACAAAAGTATGCCGACGCTGATCCACTGCGATGTGGACAGACCCAAAAGGAAGCCGCGCACCTCGTCGCCGCGGAAAAATTCTATCACGAACCGACCGACGGCATAAATTATCAGATAAAAGCGCAGCGCCTTTCCCTCGGCGTGGCGCTTTTTCTCATACGCGGCAACAGCTGCGCACAGCAGCAGATTGCATAGTGAACAGACCAGCTGGATAGGGAAGAACGGTATTCCGTTCGGCGCGGAAAGACTGTCGCGAAAGGCTATTCCGAGCGTATCGCATTCTCTCCCGTGGCAGCAGCCGGTCAGAAAACAACCGATCCGTCCGAAGGCGTGAAAAAGGGGGATCAGCGGCGCGCAGAAGTCGAAAAACAGCTTTTTGTCGATACCATATTTTGACGTGTACCGGTGCAAAACAAAAATCGCCCCGAAAAGCCCGCCGTAAAAAACGAGCCCGTTCGACGTCACCTCATATAAAAGGTGAAGATCGTTTTTCAAAACCGCCCAGTATTTTACCACAAGCGGAAGCGCGGTCAAAAGCGAAAGCAGTCTTGCGCCGACAATGACGCCGATCAGTGCGAGCGCGGCTGAATTTGTCAGATCGACGCTCTCCAATGATTCAAAACGTCTTCGGCGAAAGACTGCTGTGACGACGCAAACCGCCGCTCCTATCAAAGAGCATAGCCAATACGTCGGAACCGTCTTCCCCAATACTGAAATTGAAGGAAGCATGGCATTCGCTTACATTTTGGCTAACTCGTTGGCTGCCGATCTGATAGCGCCTGCGCACGCGATTACGCAGACAAGACCGACGCCGTTTATGATTATGCCGATAAGACTGCAAACGAAGCCGGCGGTAGCCACGCCTGTCTGCGCCTGCTTGCGAGCTTTCGAGCCGAGCACGGTGCCGACGATACCGAGGACCAAACCGGCAATAGCGCCCCAACCTAAGAAGCTGCATACAAGAGATATGATGCCGAGTACGAGAGATGTGACCGCAGAGCCGTTAGACTGGCTGCCCTGCGCTCTGTAGCCCGCGCCGCCGACGGTGTTCGCGGTCTCGAGCTTCTCGCCTGTGAAAGCGGCTTTAGCTTCCTGGACGACTTCGCCCGCCTCCTCGCGTATGTCCTGATACGTTTCCTTCACTTCGGACTTGATCTCGTCAAGGTTTTCGTTAAAATCAGACATATTTTTTCCTCCCAAAACATTTTTAGTGTTATATACGCCAAATCACAAAATTCGACGAAATTCCACTTTGCGTCATATTAACACATTTTTCACGTAATTGCAACCACATATTAAAATTATATTCTCGATTAGCCGGTCAATATGTCTGCCGTGAATGTAAAATCGATGCTTTTAAGCCTCGGAAAAGCTCATAACACATAAAAACATACATGGACTTATAGCCCATGTATGTTTTTTTTACAAAAGTTATTTATCCGCCGTTTCCGGTGAAATAGTTTATAATATTGTCGATTACGCCTTCGTTCCCCTCGCCGCCGTCGTTCGGATCGTTCGGATCGTCAGGACCATTAGTATCATCAGGATTATTAGGATCAATCGGGTTGTGGGGGTTTAACGGGTTGTACGGGTCGTTCGGATTGAACGGATTTGCCGTATAATCCCAGTGGTAATTGAACACGATGACGTTTTCAAGCTCCGCGTTCACGGTGTATACAAGCTCGACGTTGCCCTCGAGCTTATAGCCCTCCACCTCGCGAGCGGTTATCGTGACCTCGCGCCCGTCGATAGACTCTAACGTCTCCTCATACAGCACCGTTTCGACACCGAACATATCGCTGCACACGCCTTTAACGGTGTACGGGACCTCCTCGACGCCGGGGACAGGCTTCAGATATGTGTCGGCGGGAACGGGGAAGCCCTTGTCCTCAAGCCCCTCATGCACCCTGCTCATTATTTTCTGCCATATCTGTGTGGCGGGATTTCCGCTCCATGAGATCTTCGTCGGGTAATCATATCCGGTCCACACTATACCGACATAATAAGGCGTGAAGCCCGCAAACCACCTGTCGCACTTGCTCGTCGTCGTGCCGGTCTTGCCTGCAATAGACATGCCGGAAAACTGCGACTCATAGCCTGTGCCGTAGCGGGCGGCGTCCTCCATCATATCTGTCATCCAGTACGCGACCGCGGGGCTTATCGCGGGGTTGGTGGAGGGTATCTTTTCAAGCACAACATTTCCGTCAGCGTCGCAGATCTTTGAATATGTCCGCGTCTCGACGTATTGCCCGCCGTTGTCGAATATACTGTACCCCGCCGCCATCTCTCTGACGGTCACGCCGTTCGTGAACTGTCCGAGCGCGAGCGGCGCGTACGCCATGTCGCCCTCCGGCACGAGCGTCGTGAAATGCAGCTTTTCAGTCAGAAATTCGTAGGACACCTCAGGCGAGAGCGTATCAACAAGCTGAGCGGCGACCGTATTCAGCGATTTTATTATCGCCTGCCTTATCGTCACAAGCCCGTCGGAATAGCTCAGGCTGTCGTTTTTCGGCATCCAGCTCGTCCCCTTGAGCGTCACGAATTCGGAGTCCTCGATCTTCGTGTTCGGCGTAATATACCCGTATTCCATAGCGGGGGAGTACGACGCGAGCGGCTTTATCGACGACCCGGACGGGCGCTTCGCGTCCGTGGCGCGGTTTCTGATAAGATTCGCGGTTTTCTCTCCGACGCCGCCGGACATGGCGACTATATCGCCCGTATACGGATCGGTTATTACTATCGCCGACTGGAGCGGCTCTCTGTCGCCGCTCGTGAAATTGGACGAGTCCGTATATACCTCGTCGACTATCGCCTGTATCTTCGGATTTATAGTCGAGTATATCTGATAACCTCCGTTATAAAGGAGGTTTGACGCTATCGTAAGCGAGCAGTTTTTCTGCTCCATGAGGTCGTTTATCGCATCGTCGATGAGCGCCTCCGTAAACCAGCTGTATATGCCGCTCGAAGAGCTGTCCGAGGACGAGGAGTGGCTGTGGTCCACAAAGACGAGCTCCTCCTTTACGGCGGCGTCGTACTGTGCCTCTGATAAATAGCCCTGATCGAACATCTCGTAAAGTATCGTCTCCTGACGATCCTTATTGCTGTCCGTGTTGAAATACGGGCTGTAAAGCGACGGGTTGTTCGTGATGCCGACGATCGACGCGATCTCCGCGACGCTCAGTTCGTTAACGGTCTTGCCGAAATAGTAGTCCGCGGCGGCGGCAATGCCGTAATTGCCGTGCCCGAAATAGACAAGGTTCAGATACCATTGGATTATTTCTTCTTTTGAATAATTTTTCTCAAGCTCAAGCGCGCGGAATATCTCCGACAGCTTTCGCTGAACGGTAGCGCTGTCGTCCAGCGTAACATTCTTTATAAGCTGCTGCGTTAGCGTGGAACCGCCGAACGTGTTGCTGTTCGACAGGAACATGTGCACGAATGCAGATGCGGTGCGGCTCCAGTCCACGCCGTGATGCGTGTAGAACCGCTTGTCCTCGATGGCGACGACAGCATGCTCAAAATCTATCGGTATCTCCTTGTAATCGAGCCACTTGCGGCGCTCCGATGTGATAAGCGAGCAATATTCCTCATATTCGCCCGTGTCCGGGTTCATGCAGTATATCACGCTCGTCTGCTTTACCGTGAACTCCTCAAGCGTCACGTCCGTATCGGTCGTAAGATTTGATTTGAGATATACGACGAAAATGCTCGCAAATATAGCGCCCGTCAGTATTCCGATAAGAATGACAGTGCCTATAACCTTTAAGACGGTCGATATTACGCCGGAGATGCCTTTTGCTCCGACCTTTGCCGCGCCTTTAAGTGCGCGCTTTGTTTTTATATCCAATTCCGCACCTCGCAATTTGAGTCGTTGAAGGTATATTTTTTTCATATTCGGGAATAATCAGCATGAGAGCCTGCTCGCATAAACGGTCGGCAGCTCATTTTTATATTGTACCACAGCTTGTCAACATGATGTTAACATTTGTTTAACAAAATATGTTATTTTTGCGTATCATGGCAAAACGGAAAAAATCGAAGGGAGCGGCGCTATGAAAAAAGGAATTAAGGCGGCTGTACTGGCGGTATTGGTGGTCTCCGCCCTGACCTGCGCCGCGGTATCTGCGGCGGGGGAGCGCGAAACGGCGGAGAAACCGCACGCGGAAGCGTCCGCCGACACGCGAATATCCTATACGCTGCGGATCTGCGGCGATACTGTATCTGTATTCAGCGGCGGCGATTCTCCCTTAATGGATACGGAGATAGAACCCTCGACGCTGCGCGACTCCGACAGGGAGCTTCTCAAACGGGGCATAACCGTACACAGCTATGAGGAGCTTTTGGGGCTTCTGGAAGATTTTAGCGGCTGATGCCGCAAAATTCGTCTTGATTTACCGCTGGATTTTTGCTACAATATAAGCGAATAAAGCCGCGGAGGTAAGACGATGGGCGACGCCTACGGAAACGATTTCATAACTATAAGCGACGACGACGGGAACGAGTACACGTTGGAGCACCTCGACACGATGGAGCTTGACGGCGAATACTATCTCGCATTCGTCCCCGCCGATGTCGATGTGACCGATGAAAAATACGGGCTTCTCATAATGAAGCGCGACGGACCGGAGGAGGACTCCTATCTCGTCGTGCCGGAGGACGCGGAGCTCGAGCGCGTATATCAAAAATTCATGGAGCGGCTTTTTGCCGAGGACGACGCCGAGGAATAAACTTTCCATAAATCTTTCCCTGCTGTGCTCGTGATAGGCTTTTTTAAACCCACATCTATCATAAGGGACGCTTATCTCTCCGAACGGTTTGCAGGCCTCCCGTGCCGCGCTCGACGCGGTATGGACGTTGGAAGCGATAAAGTCCGGAGGACGCGACCCACCTGCATATAAAGTGCAGGTTATAAAAGGGCTTACACGGCACGAGCGGGGCGATACCGAAAATTTTAAAAAACCCTCCGTCAAGGAGGGTTTTTTACGCCGCGTTACCGGCGTTTCTCCATCGGCGGAGATAAAACATTTCTCCCCGCCCTCGGTGCCGGCGGGGATGATTTCTGAAGAACGCCCTCCGCGGAGCGAAAATATTGATTTTTTTTAAATTCTGTTATTTAATCTTGAAATCTGTAAAAAAGCAATATATAATGTCAAAGTCATTTTTATAACTGCACGAAAAGAGGAATATAATTTATGGGTGCTTCTCAGGAAAAGAAAAGACGACTTGACGCCAAAACCAGTGGCGAATTCAAGGTGAATGAGAGAGATGCGGAAACGCAAAAGAAAAACAAAAAATTTAAAATCACTGCAATCATTACGACCATACTTTTTGTTTTATGCGTTATCATCGTTTTATTGACCAGAACGAAATTTATGTATAAAAAGCTCACCGCGGTTACCGTCGGCGACACAAAGTATACGGTTGCCGATTACAACTATTTCAAAGGACTCATGAGAAGTGAGATCTACAGTCAGTTCGGCGGCGCCGACGCTGCAAAGTCTTATGTCACGGACGACATGATAGAGGGCGCTGCGCTGAATAGGATGCAGTATGCGACGGCTTACGCCGATCTCGCCCGCGAGGCGGGATATTCCCTGTCGGAAGATGGCAAGGCGGCTGTGGACAGTAATGTTGAGCTGCAATCCATGTATGCCTCGATCAGCAAGGTATCGCTCAACAAATATCTCAGCTCCGGATTCGGTTTTGGCGTCGATGAAGACGTGTTCAGGAGGAACATGGAGCTCGTCACGCTGATGAATGAGTACGGCAGCAAGCTCTACAAGGACCTCGAATACTCCGACGCCGAGCTTGAGGAGAAATATGACCCCGCAAAGGACGACGTTTTGGCGTACTATCTCTTCAGCGTCAATAACAGCGATCAGGAGAACGAGGAGACCGCCGCTGACGACGCGAAGGCAGTCGCAGAGGAATTTGCCTCCAAGGTGACGGACGCCGCTTCTTTTGAGGCGCTTACCTATGAATACGCGCCGGAGACAAGCAAGATATACTACAAGCAGGACCCCAAGACGAGTCTCAACCACACCTCCGCCTCCGCGCTAAGCGAAACGTATTCGGAGTGGCTTCTCGACAGCGCGAGGAAAGCCGGCGACGTCGAGGTGTTCTCCGACGATAACGGAGCATACGTTGTATATTTTGTTGAGCGCAGCGACAACAAATACACGCCCGTATCCGTCAGACAGATATTCTTCCCGCACGGCGTAACATATTCCGATTACCTCAGCGATAAAGAGTATGAAGATGCCTATGCCGCGGCGATAGAGGACGCGCACGGCTCCGCCGAGGAGGCGCTGAACACATGGAAGGACGGCGAGATGACCGAGGATGCCTTCGCCTATCTCGCGCAGACCTACAATGCCAATGACAATTCCGGCGGTCTCGTCAGTGTCATGCAGAAGGGCGCGTATAACGAGGCGGTAGAGAAGTGGTGCTTCGACTCCGCCAGAAAAGAGGGCGACACCGCCGTCATAGACACGCCGCAGGGCTCATACGTCCTGTACTTCATCGAGGAATACTCGCAGAACTACAGACAGTATATCGCGGACAGCGCGCTCCGCAGCGAGGAGTTTAATGCGATGGAGCAGGAGGCGATCGTGCCGTACACCGTAAAGAAGGCTTTCGGCTTCCGCTTCGCGAGTTGATCACTGAAATTAAAAATCGGGCGTGAATTTTCTTCGCGCCCGATTTTTCTCTTTATGATTTACTTTACGGGAATAATGTGATAAAATACAAGAAGCCGGATATAAAACCGCGCGTCCGGCGCAAAATCTCCGCAGAGAAAGGGAGAAGCAATGCGGCAGGACATAATGAAAACGGAAAATGCGTCGGTGACCGTCAAAGAGGTATCAACAAAGGCGGAGCTTCGCAAATTCGTCGATTTCCCGAACAGGCTTTATAAGGACAACCCCTATTTCGTCCCGTCGTTTTACGGCGACGATTTGGCGGACTGGGATAAAAACAAAAACCCCGCGTTCGATTACTGCGAGGGGAAATGCTTTCTCGCCTATCGTGACGGGGAGATCGTCGGCAGGATCGGCGCGATACTCAGCCATGCGTCAAACGAAAAATGGAACACGAACCGTATGCGCTTCACGTCCGTCGATTTCATCGACGACGAGGCTGTTTCCGCCGCGCTTTTCGCCGCGGTGGAGGCGTGGGCGCTCGAAAAGGGATGCGACGAGGTACACGGTCCGCTCGGCTTCTGCGATCTCGACCGCGAGGGTATGCTTGTCGAGGGGTTCGATCAGCGCAGTATGTTTTTCACCTACTATAACCACCCATATTACAACGACCATCTTGAAAAGCTCGGCTATTCAAAGGACGTCGACTGGATAGAGTACAAGGTATTCGCGCCGGAAAAGGACAGCAAGCTCGCGGAACAGCTCCACAGAATATCGGAGCGCGTCCAGCGCATGAAAAACCTCCACGTCGCCGTCTTAAAGCATCAGCGCGAGTATTCACAGTATATAGAGCGCGTCTTCAAGCTGCTGAACGAGGCGTATGCGGGGCTATACAGCGTCGTTGAATTAAACGAGCGGCAGATAGATAAATACAAGAAAAAATTCGCGCCGCTCATAAGTCCGGACTTCGCCTGCTTCGTGCTCGACGAGGAGGAGAATGTCGTCGCCTTCGGCGTAAGCGCGATGTCCACGGCGGACGTTATGCGAAAGCACCGCGGAAGGCTTTTTCCGACGGGCTGGATAGACGTCCTTCGCTCGCTCAATCACGGAGAGGTGATAGACCTCTTCCTTATAGCCGTCAGACCCGACCTTCAGGGCGCGGGCGTGAACGCGATAATGCTAGACCACGTCATGCAGAACTGCTGGAAGCGCGGCGTAAAATACGCCGAGACGGGACCGCAGCTTGAGCATAATATTAAAATGCTGTCCCAGTGGAAGATGTTCGACAAGGTACAGCACAAGCGCAGGAGGTGTTATATAAAGAAAATAAAATGACAGTGCCGCGCGTTTAAGAGGGGGATGCGCGGAAAAATGCAAAAATTTTATTCAGCATGAAACTTTTTGCACTGGTTTCCCGTCTATATAATATAGGAATTCTTAAATTAACAAATTCAATTTAACTAAGGAGGAATAAGAATGAAGAAATCACTCAAACAAATCATTTCGGCATTGCTCGTGCTCGCGCTTTTCGCGTCGCTCGGATTTTCCGCGCTCGCGGTACCTGCTATGACGGTATCAGCGTCAAAAACCACGCTGACCGTTGGCGAGACCGCCACATTGAGTGCGGATTGCAGTGATCACACTAACGAAACATTTACCTACACAAGCGACAATGAAACCGTTGCCAAAATTGAAGGTGCCAACACCGTCAAGGCGTATGCTATCGGCACCGCTAAAATAACCGCAACGTGCAGCGAAAACAACAACGATACCGCTACTACGACGATCACGGTAAAGCCGAAGGCTCCGACCGTCACCGGCGAAACACGTTATATCCTGTCCGGCACCGGTTCGATTGAGCTTAAGCCGCAGCCTGTCTCCCAAAACGGTACCACCGGCACCCCGACTTATAAGTATCAGTGGAAAGACGAGAACGGCGTAGCAAACGGTAATGATCCAACGTACAAAATAAACTCTCTTGCAGCCAAAGATGTACCATACGAATTTACCTGCGATATATGTGAGACGGTGAACGGCGTCGATAGCGCACCGACCACCGTAAAATACTACGTAATCGTCAAGGACAGATATGAGCTCACGGTAACGGCTTCAAATAATGACCCCATCTCCGTAAACGATCGACTGACGCTTACCGCGAACCTCACGGAAAATGTAATCGCAACCGATAACAAAAGCGTACGATCCGTTGCTGTACAGGATAACTTGTTGCTGTCGACGATCGTATGGACTACCGACTTAAATTATCTTACTCTGCCGACCGTCGCAACCGGCAAGACCATAACGGCTACTGCACGGCAGAACAAGGTCGACGGCGTCGATGTTACCGCGAAATTCACCACAACCAGCCCCGTCGTAGACTACACAGGCACATACAAGGTCAGAATACAGGACAATATAATCGTCACCCTCAACGGCGACAGCGCAACGCTGCTTTTAGGCAGTGAGTCCGACGCACCTGCGGTTGTTGCCAATACAGGCGTAAGGATCGGCAATGTGTATGCATATCCGGCGAACGCTTCCAATATACCGGCAAACGCCTACACCTACACCGTAACATACACCTCCGACGATCCGAGCATCGCGTCGGTTACAACCGCCGGCAGAGTAAAAGCTCTCAAGGCGGGCGCGACTAAGATCAAAGTGCATGTTGAAGTCAAGAATAGCTCCAATGTGCTTGTCGGCTATGTTGACAAAGAGTGCAATATAACAGTCGTAAACGACAACTTTGACATCGTTTACAACGTAAAGCTCGGCGGCTCCGTCACGCTTTCCGACAATGTGTTCGGCGCATGGTTCAAGAATGCTGCCGGCTCATCCTATGCGCTCAGCTATGTGAGGTTCGGCACACCGTCAAATAACCTCGGCTACTTCAGAAACGGCACAGCCTATGTTGACGCCGTCACAAACTATTACACTTCCGGCAACACCGGCACGGGCTATAAATATCTCGCAAACACGATATTTACCGCCCCCGCGAACATCTATCGCACCGAGTCTTACGTCGCGATCCCGTTCACCTGCTTCGGCGGAACGTCCGCAGCTTCGAGCAATGTCTCCAAGAGCGGCATGCTGTACTTCTTCTTCACCTACGGCGAAGTGACGGATATAACCTATGATGTGACAAACGTACAGTCTCTTCTCAACAGCGATTTCCTCAGGGTTTATCGCACCGCAACAGGCGAGAGCAATGCGACAGCCTGCAAGATAAAGCTCCTTGACCTGCCGAAATACGGCTCATTCTACAAGGGCTATGTGAACGCGACAAACATGGGTGCGAAGGTCACGGCGACCGGAGAGTACAATGTTACCAATTATGATAACAGCGGTCTCGCCGGCACGATAGGTGAGCTGACCTATGTACCCGCAAGCGCCCGCAACGGCACGACCGACACCGTACATTATGCCGCATACAGCAGCAACGGAGAGCTGCTCTATGTCGCCGGCGTAGTTTTCAAAAACGGCGTGGTAAGCTATGACGTATACTCCGAGGGCAGGCCCTTTGTCTACACCGATTTCTACAAGTCGACTGACGCCGACCCGATAGTATCCGTATCCTTTGAGCAGCCCGCCAAGGGCGGACGCCTCTTTATCAATTACAAGCCCATAGGCGCCACGCCCGTAAAGTCGACCGATGTATTCTATACAAAAGACAGGGTGACCGGACAGAATGACATTAGCACCGTAACCTTCATCCCGGACGTTGCTCTCAAGGAAAATGCCGAGATCAAATACACGGCGACGACCAGGTCCGGCGCGACCTACACCGCGACGATCACGATGAAGCCGAAGAGCAGGACTTCGTCCTCCTACTTTGGTGACGTCACGCCGAGCAAGACCGGAAACTGGTCAGCCAACGCCATCGACTTCGCGTACAAATGGGAGCTCGTGAAAGGCACGTCAGATACCGCGAGAGCGAAGATGTTCTCTCCCGAAGACAATATGACGCGCGCTCAGCTCGTTACGATACTGTACAGAACGGTGGGCAGTCCGGTAGTCAGCTCCGCAAACCCGTTTAAAGACGTCAAGAATGATTATTACTATAACGCCGTTATCTGGGCATACGCCAACAATATAGTAAAAGGCACATCTGCGACGACCTTCGATCCTGACGGGAAAATAACGCGCGAGCAGATCGCGGCGATACTCTATCGCTTCGACGCTTTCATAAACAATTCAAACCCGACTGGCGGAGTCAACCTCTATCAGTACACCGATAACAGCAAGGTCAGCTCCTACGCCGTATCCGCGATGGGGTGGGCTGTCGGAAACGGTATCATTACAAGCGCGGCATCCGGTACGCTGAAGCTCGATCCGAGCGGAAACGCCACTCGCGCGCAGGTATCGACGATGCTCCACAGATACCTCTGCAAATTCGATTAATCGTCGAAAAAACAGAATAAACCGCAACAAAAATACCGCTCTCACAGAGAGCGGTATTTTTTTGCTTCATATACCGTCGCTATTCCTTCATGGAATGGTCGAATTCGTCTCTGCGACGGTATTTCTCCTCAATATCCTCAAAGCTCTTGCCGGTCGTCGGAGCCTCGTTCCGGCGAAGCTCCTCAAGTCTTTTTGCGGCTGCGGCGCGCGCGTACTGTTTCCGGCGGCGCATTTTTGAGTTGTATGCGATAACGAACGCGATGTACGATATAAGCAGGAGCACAACAAGCGCGATAAACAGCTTGACCCACTTGTTTGCCAGCACCGACCGTATCTCGTTTCTTATGTATTCGAGCTTCTGCAGCTCTATCGACCGATTCGCCAAGAGGCTTACCGTGCCGTAATTTTTCCCTCCGTATGAAACCGTCAGATTGCCGAGCTTTTCACCTTTTTTTATCGGCGCCGTGAAGCCTTCGCCCTCATTTTCTTCAAAAATGTTTATAACGTATTTACACCCCGACAGATCGGCGTCGTTCGGCAGCAGCGCCGAGACGGAGCTCTGTGCGCAGAGGGCAACGGAATCAGCCCCGTCACCCATTTCCACGGGTATCTCTTTGACAATATCACCGGCGCTCAGCATCGTTTGATAGCTGAAATTGTTGAATGCCCAGTCGAACAGCTTATAAGTCTCGCTGAAGCTCTGCGTCTGGCGGTATCCGTCGTCAAGCGTCACCGCCTGCGCGCCCATAACGGCGGAAAACACCGTAAGCCCGTCGTTTTCCGCGACCGATACAAGGCAATATCCGGCGGCGTCTGTATATCCGGTCTTGCCGCCCGTACAGAACTCATAATACTCACGGTATTCGTCGTTTATCATCCTGTTAGTGTTTTTCAGCTCTCTGCTCTCGAACATTTCAGTTGCGGGCACGGTGTATTTTTTCGTGCTTATTATATCTCGGAAAAGGCGGTGCTGATACGCGGCTGCCATGATCATGCATATATCGCGCGCCGTTGTATAGTGGTCATCGTTCGGCATGCCGTGCGTGTTCGCAAAGTGCGTACCATTGCAGCCGAGAGCCTTCGCCTTTGTGTTCATAAGCGCGATGAACGTCTGTATATCGCCGGATATATACGCCGCTATCGCGTTGCACGACTCGTTTGCAGATGAGATCATCGCGCACCGCAGAAGATCGCCGAGCCGCATTTTTTCTCCGGCGGAGATGTTCTGCGTGCTGCCGTCCGGCGTGATGTCGAACCAAATATCCTCAGCCGCCGTAACGATGTCGTTTTCATCGCACACACCGTCGTCTATCGCCTCGATCGCCAAAAGCGCGGTCATTATCTTCGTCGTGCTTGCGGGGTATATCCGCTTATCCGCGGACATGTTGAAAAGCACAGTGTCGCTCATGTACTCGTACAGATAGGCGGCGTCGGCGGCGATCTCCGGATTTTCGAGCGCCATCGCCCCGACTGAAAACAGCGGTATAATCGTTATGAAAACTGCGATCATCAGAAGCGCGGCGATCGCAGAGCGCGCTTTTTTGCAAATTCGCATGATTTCCTCCAAAAAAGAATGAAAGTGTGTTAAAATTGTGGTACAATATTAAAAACCGTGTTCGGCGGCGCGAATAACGGAATGCGCGCCGTAAATACGCCGTATTTACATAATATTAGATTTTGCGCAGAAAATCAACAAAAATAAGTGAGGATATGAGAGCCGATGCTGAAAAAATTTGAAATTTTCGTTATAATCGTCGCGGTGGCGGCGCTTGCCTTTACCGGCGGCTATTTCACCGGTCGCGGCGGCGCGGGGCGTACGGTGCGTATAGAAAACCTTACGCAGAATGAAAACACGCAGGAAACAGAGGAGCTTCCCGTGAAATCCTCCGTACCGGATACGCAGACGGAAGACGCAAAGCTGAACATAAACACCGCCGGGATTTTGGAGCTTGAGGAGTTGCCCGGCATAGGCGAGACGCTCGCCGGACGAATAATAGAGTACAGGACCGAAAACGGCGATTTCAAATCCATAGAGGATCTTTTTGAGGTAGAGGGTATTGGAGATTTGAAATTTTCCGAGATAAAGGACCTTATAACCGTCGATTAAATCCGAAAGAGGGGAGAGGTATGCGATGAAAATACTTGTAGTGGACGATGAAAAGCTGCTCGTAAAGGGCATAAAATTCAATCTTGAAAACGACGGCTATGAGGTCGAGACGGCATACGACGGGGCGGAGGCGGTGTATCTCGCCAAGACCGTCGATTACAGCCTCATAATCCTTGACCTTATGATGCCCAAGCTCGACGGGCTTGAGGCGTGCATGAGGATACGCGAATTTTCAAACGTGCCGATAATCATGCTGACCGCGAGAAGCGAGGACATGGACAAGATACTCGGCTTTGAATACGGCGCGGATGATTACATCACAAAGCCGTTCAACATTTTAGAGCTAAAGGCTCGCGTCAAGGCGCTTTTGCGCAGGTCGAACAGCGCCGCCGCGGATGAGGACAAGATAATCCGCATAGGTCAGTTCTCGATAGACGCTTCTCGCCACCGCGTCGAGAAAAACGGCGCGGAGATAGAGCTGACGAGCAAGGAATTCGACCTTCTCGAGCTTTTTGTCAAAAACCCCGGCAGGGTATACAGCAGGGAGAATCTCTTAAATATCGTCTGGGGATATGATTATCAGGGCGACGTTCGCACGGTGGACGTACACATGCACAGACTCCGCGAAAAGCTCGAAAACAATCCGGCTGAGCCGGAATACGTCATGACAAAATGGGGAGTTGGCTACTATTTCAACTGCAAAAAGTAGAAAATTTGGGTTTTTCAGCAGTATAAGGCTGAAAATTCTCATTACATATCTGTCGATCATGGCGGCTGTGCTCGCGGTGCTCAACACATATCCGATAACCGTTTCGCGCGGTCTTGTGTTCGAGTCGAAAAACAGCTTCATGCAAAATCAGGCGGCGCTCATCAGCACCGCCGTCGGCGCGTCCGACTCGCTCACGTCCGAGAACGTCAATCAGACGATGTCGATACTTGAGCTTGGCGAAATAGACATGGTCGTCGTGACAGACGAGAGCGGTACTGAGCTGTACCGCTCCGCGACGCGCGGTCGATATGCCGGCGAAGCCTCGATAGAGCGCGGCGTCGGCGCGGCGCTCGACGGCAACGATTATTTCCACTCCTCGTTCGAGGCGGGGATATTCAAAAGCTATTCCGCCATGCCCGTAATGAACAAGGGAGAGCGCATAGGCGCGGTATTCATCTATGAATACGACAGCGCGCAGGGCGGCAACCTCATCGACCTGCAAAAGGATATTCAGAGCGTTTCCGTCGCCCTCAGCGTGCTCGGCATTTTGCTGTGCCTTCTGCTTTCGCTGACGCTGACGCGCCGCATAACGGGACTTTTGTCCGCTATCCGCTATGTGCGCGAGGGCGAATACAACTACCGCATACCCGTCTCCGGAAACGACGAACTCGCGGAGCTCGGCGAGGAATTCAACGGGCTTACGCGCCGCCTCCAAACGACGGAGGAGGTGCGCCGCCGCTTCGTCGCGGACGCATCGCACGAGCTTAAAACGCCGCTCGCGTCGATCCGCCTGCTGACGGACAGCATTCTGCAAAACGGCGACATGGACAAGGATACCGTGCTTGAATTCGTCTCCGACATAGGGGAGGAGGCGTGGCGGCTAACTCGCACGACCGAAAAACTTCAAACGTTGACGCGCATAGACAACGACGCCCCGACAGAGCGCGCGATAATAGACGTCGGCGAGATAGTAAGCTCTGTCGTAAAGCTCGTGCGCCCGATCGCGGACAGCCGCGGCATACTCATCTACTGCGACCTGTGGAACGACTGCACCCTATACGGCACCGAGGAGGGCGTGTATCAGATAGTGCAGAACTTGGTCGAAAACGCCGTCAAATACAACGTGGATAACGGCAGCGTGGACGTGTCATTAAAACGCGGCGGCAACAGCCTAACGCTCACGGTCGAGGACACCGGCATCGGCATACCGGACGAGGACATTCCTCACGTATTTGACAGATTTTACCGCGTTGACAAAGCTCGCTCCCGCGAGGCTGGAGGCAGCGGTCTCGGACTTTCGATAGCGAGATCGGTGACGGAGGAGCTCGGCGGCACGATAAGCGCCGAAAAGCGCGACGCCGGCGGCATGCGCTTCACCGTGACCCTGCCCTTCGCCGATACGCCCCCCGAAACCGCAGAGCAAACACCCCCGTCGGACAATGAAAATGCGACCGACACGCCGCCGCAACCGTAAACCCGCCGCCACACATATATTCAATTAAACGCATAAAAAACCAAATGTATAATTTCACACACCTGCGATTGATGTGAGTCTGAAGAAGGGAAACGAGAAGTTTAGGAATGAAAAAGCAAAAAGAAGATACCAAAGAGAAATTAAATATCTTGGATACGGTAAGGAAGGTGCTTGTATATATGCGTGGACATAGAAGAGTGACTTGCTCATTTGTTATTATAATTCTTGCCGCTATGGCGTTTTTGGTTGCGTCCAAAAGCTATGAAGGTCGGACACAAAGCATCTTATTATCTATGGGGACAAACTTAATTGCTTCAGTGATCATTTTACTGCTGATTAACAGTAGTTTAGAGAGTTATGCGGCAAGAGTGGCAGAGGGGAAAGAGAAAAGTGCAGAAAGACAGGCGATACTAAATTCGGATTCTGTCATCCAGTGCATTTTACCCCAATATAAGTTGTTATTTAATCAATTGGTTACACCGTGGAACGCCCGAACAAAAGATGGCACTTTTTTGCCAATTGATAACAGTGAACTCAAAGATTTCACGCTCAATGATTTGATGGATTTGTTCAAAATCAATATTACGGTATTTGGAGCTTATAATGAATGCTCTTTGGAAACATATTCAGTGACCAACAGCAGATTAGTGCGCTCATTTGAGAACATTCTTATAATGAATTCTTTCCACCACTATCCTGCTATTTGCGATGCGATTAAAGCAATCATTACTATCTCACTCTTTCCAAATGGCATACCCGCAATGCTTAAGATCAAACAGTGTAATGATGCGAATACTATTGAGTTACTAGAGAGGATGATCCAAAGCTATGAGGGCAACCCAATTGATGACTTAAAGACGCAAAAATTTAAAGGGAATTTGATGTTGAACGTCATACATCTGTATTTCTATTTACAACGTATGAAAGCCGCAATTCAAGATTATGAATCGAAGATTTTGATACTAAAGTACAGTCAGGAATGAAGTTCAACTTCAAAATCCAACGAAATAACCATTCGCTCCGTCGCCGCAACCGTAAACCTGCCCAACGCAAACAAATCCCCGCGCGGCGTTCGCCGCGCGGGGATAATTTATAAGAAGCCTTTACCTAAATCGGCACAGCCGCTTTAGATATTTTTATTTCACAGCCTGCCACGAAGAGTAGATAGTGTCAAGC